>DASRHG010000112.1:0-18504 GCA_035650655.1 Binatia bacterium
CACCTCGAGCTTGACGAGCGTGCCGATGCCCGCCTCGCGCGCGAGCCGGCAGGTGCGGATCGCCTCCTCGGCGGTGTAGCAGCCGGCGGTGTTCGGGAGGATCGTGAAGCGGTCGGGGGTGAGGTGGTCGAGCAGGTTCTCCTTCCCGGGGTCCGTGACGTTCACGCGCCGGACGGCGACCGTGACGATCTCGGCGCCGGCGGCCTCGGCGGCCGCCCGCGTCTGGGCGAAGGACGCGTACTTGCCGCTGCCCGTGATGAGGCGCGAGCGGTACTCCCTGCCGGCGAGAACGAACGGGTCGTGCATCAGCCTCCTCCGACGAAGTGGATGATCTCCAGGCGGTCGCCTTCGTGCAGCACGGTCGTGTCGTAGTCCGCGCGCGGGACGACCGCCCGGTTGAGCTCGACGGCGATGCGGCGCGGCCCGAGGCCGAGCGCCGCGACGAGCCCGGCGACGGTGGTGCCGGCCGCGAGCGTGCGCGGCTCGTCGTTCACGATGACGTTCACGCCCGTCGGGACGATACCCGCTCGTGCCGGGGCTGACAACTGCGTGGTCCCTTGGCTCGCTCGGTGCGGAAGTGTTACGGGGACGCGTGGCGGTCACGCGCGACGTGGACCCCTCGGCCGTCGGGGACCTCGGCGGGCGGCCGCCGCGGGCGACGCTCGCGTTCGTCGCGAGCGACGTGGCCGAGGCCCTCCCGGTCGCGGCGCGCCTCGTCGACGGCGTGCACCGCGTCGGCGTCCCGGCGCGGGACGCCGCGGACCTCCACGGGCGCGAGGTGGTGCTCGTCGTCGACGACGGCCCCTACTGGTTCCAGCTCCGCGGGCTCTCCGTGCGCGGCACGGCCCGACGGGCCGCGGGCGCGGACGGCGGGCTCGTCTGGTTCGCGATCGAGCCCCGTCGCGTGCTCGCCTGGGACTTCGGCCGGATCCGCGAGACATGAGGGTCGAGCTCGCGCACCCCACGGTGCGCACGTTCCTCCGCCGCGGGATGGTCGCGCTCGTCGCGACGCGCTCGGCCGCGGGGCGGCCGTTCCTCACGCCGCTCTGGTTCGTCGTGCACGCGGGCGTCGTCTGGGTGACGACGGGAACGGCGACGCGCGCGGCGCGGAACGTCGCGCGGCATCCCGACGTGACCGTGCTCATCCACGGCGAGACGAACGCGGCCGAGGTGGCGGTGCGGCTCCGGGGGCGCGCGACGCTCCGGCCCGGGCTTCCCCCGTGGCCCGTCCTTCTCCGGATCGCCGTGAAGTACTACCTCGCGCCGCGCGCGCTCCGCTCCGAGGTCGCGAACGTGGCCCGCTGGCCGCTCCGCACGCGCTACTACGCGTCGGTGGCCGGCGGGCCGGGCCACCTGGCGATCGTCCCGGTCGCCGCCGAGGTCGTCGCGCGTCCGGACCGGCCCGCCGAGTGACCTCGCGCAGGCGAGGGGATTCCCGCCCGCGTTCCCGAAGTCTCCTCGACACCGCGCCCCCGCGTTGGTATGCGGAGGCTCCTCCTCCCATGCGCGACGTCCACGGGCGGCCGACGGTCGCCGAGGTGAGCCTCTCGGCCCTTCGGGCCAACTGCGGCCGGGCCCGTGAGCTCGTCGGACCCTCCGTCGCCGTCATGGCGGTCGTCAAGGCCGACGCCTACGGGCACGGCGCTGCCGCGGCGGCGCGCGCCTTCCTCGACGCGGGCGCGGCGGCGCTCGGCGTCTCCACGGTCGAGGAGGCGGTGGAGCTCCGCCGGGCGGGCATCGGGGGCCCGATGGTCGTCCTCGGCGGCGCGTTCGCTGGCGAGGAGGACGCCGTCGTCGCCCACGACCTCGCGGCGGCAGTGAGCACGCCCGCGGCGGCGCGCGCGCTCTCGGCCGCGGCGGCGCGCGCGGGACGGACCGTCGCGCTCCATCTGAAGGTCGACACGGGGATGACGCGCCTCGGCTGCGACGCCGGCGACCTCGCCGCGCTCGGCACGGCGGTCGCCGCCCTGCCGCACGTCGCGGTGGCCGGCGTCTTCTCGCACTTCGCATCGGCCGACGAGGTCGAGACGGCGACCGCGCGGGCGCAGCTCGCACGCTTCGCCGCCGCCGTCGAAGCGCTCGCCGCGGCCGGCGTCCGCCCGCCGCACGTCCACCTCGCGAACAGCGCCGCCGTGCTCGCGCTGCCCGCCGCGCACTTCACCATGGTCCGCCCGGGCCTGATGCTCTACGGCTACGCGCCGGCGCCGCACCTCGCCGCGCGCGCCGCGCTCCGGCCGGCGATGCGGTTTCGCACCGCGGTCGCGCTCGTCCGCCGGGTGGAGGCGGGGCGCGCGGTGGGGTACGGAGGGACGTGGGTGGCGCAGCGGCCGAGCACGATCGCAGTTCTGCCCGTCGGATACGCCGACGGCTATCATCGCCTCGCCTCGAATCGGGCGCAGGTGGCGCTCCGCGGGCGGCGCGTGCCGGTCGCCGGGCGCGTCTGCATGGACCACACGATGCTCGACGTGACCGACGTGCCGGGCGTCGCCGTCGGGGATCGGGCGACGCTCTTCGGCGACGGGATCGGCGCGGACGAGCTCGGCGGTTGGTGCGAGACGATCGCGTACGAGGTGCTGACGGCGGTGGGGAAGCGCGTGCCGCGCGTTCACGTGGAGGACTTCACGGATGGGTAGACCGAGACGGGCGCTCCTCAGCGTGAGCGACAAGCGCGGGCTTCTCGACTTCGCGCGCGGGCTCGCGGCGCTCGACGTCGAGCTCCTCTCGACGGGGGGGACGGCGAAGCTCCTCGCGGAGGGCGGCCTCCGCGTGACGCAGGTGAGCGACTACACGGGCTTTCCCGAGATGCTGGACGGGCGCGTGAAGACCCTCCATCCGAAGATCCACGGCGGCCTTCTCGGGCGGCGCGATCTCCCCGCGCACGTGGAGGCGATGCGGCGGCACGGGATCGAGCCGATCGACCTCGTCGTCGTGAACCTCTATCCCTTCCGCGAGACGGTCGCGAAGCCCGGCGTCGCGCTCGCCGAGGCGATCGAGAACATCGACATCGGCGGCCCCTCGATGCTGCGCTCCGCGGCGAAGAACCACGACGCCGTCACGGTGATCGTCGACCCGGCGGACTACGAGCCGGTGCTGGCCGAGCTGCGCGCGCACGGCGAGACGACGCTCGAGACGCGCCGCCGCCTCGCCGTCAAGGTGTTCCACACGACGGCCGTCTACGACGGCGCGATCGCGGACTTCCTCTCCGGGGGCGGCACCTTCCACTGGGGCGGCACGAAGGCGCTCGCCATGCGCTACGGCGAGAACCCGCATCAGGCGGCCGCGCTCTACGGCGACTTCCTGCGCGTCGCCGAGCCGCTCCACGGCAAGGAGCTCTCCTACAACAACGTCGTCGACATCGACGCCGCGCTCGCGCTCGCCGAGGAGTTCCGCGCGGCGGGCGAGACCGCGGTCGCGATCTTGAAGCACAACACGCCCTGCGGCGTCGGCACGGGGCGCGACGCGCTCGAGGCGTGGGAGCGCGCGCTCGCGACGGACCCGGAGTCCCCCTTCGGCGGCATCGTCGTCTCGACGACGCCCTGGACGCTCGCGCTCGCGCGGGCGGTCGACGAGCTCTTCACCGAGGTCCTGATCGCGCCCGCCTTCGAGCCGGACGCGCTCGCGCTCCTCCGGCGGAAGAAGAACCGCCGCCTCGTCCGCTGGCATCCCGAGGCGGCGCCGCGGGATGCGAAGGCGCTCCGCGGCGTCGTCGGCGGCCTCCTCGTGCAGGACGCCGACCGCACGATGGAGGACCCCGCCGCGGCGAAGGTCGTGACGACGCGGGCGCCGACGCCCGAGGAGCTCCGCGCGCTCGCGTTCGCGTGGAAGGTCGTGAAGCACGTGAAGTCGAACGCGATCTGCTTCGCGGCCGCGGACCGGACGCTCGCGCTCGGCGGCGGGCAGACCTCGCGCGTCGAGCCGGTGCGGAACGCGCGGGCCCGCGCCGCGCGCCTCGGGATCCCGCTCGCGGGCAGCGTGCTCGCGAGCGATGCGTTCTTCCCCTTCCCCGACGGGCTCGAAGAGGCCGCGGCCGCGGGCGCGACCGCCGTCGTCCAGCCCGGGGGCTCGACCCGCGACGACCAGGTGATCGCCGCGGCCGACCGGCTCGGCGTCGCGATGGTCTTCACCGGCGTCCGTCACTTCCGGCACTAGGTGATGCGCGTCCTCGTCGTCGGCGGCGGCGGGCGCGAGCACGCGCTCGTGTGGAGGATCCGGCGGAGCCCGCGGGTCGAGGCGGTCGTCTGCGCGCCCGGGAACGCGGGCATCGCGGCGCTCGCCGAGTGTGCGCCCGTCGCCGCGGACGACCTCCCGGGGCTCCTCCGGCTCGCGAGGCAGGAGCGGATCGACCTGACCGTCGTCGGGCCCGAGCTGCCGCTCACGATGGGGCTCGTCGACCGGTTCGAGGCCGCCGGGCTCCGCGCCTTCGGGCCGTCGGCCGCCGCGGCGCGGCTCGAGGGGTCGAAGGCGTTCGCGAAGGAGGTCCTGAAGCAGCATCGGGTCCCGACCGCCTTCTTCGGCATCTTCACCGATCCCGACGACGCCGCGCACTACGTCCGCGAGGTCGGCGCACCGCTCGTCGTGAAGGCGGACGGGCTCGCGGCGGGAAAGGGCGTCTTCATCTGCCCCACCGTGCCGGACGCGCTCGAGGCGATCGACGAGCTCATGCGGAGCCGCATCTTCGGGGACGCGGGCGCGCGCGTCGTGGTCGAGGAGTGCCTCGAGGGCGAAGAGGTGTCGTTCATGGCGCTCACGGACGGCACGACCGTGCTCCCGCTCGCGACCTCGCAGGATCACAAGCGCGCGCAGGACGGCGACCGCGGCCCGAACACGGGCGGCATGGGCGCGTATTCGCCGGCGCCGGCCGTCGGCCCCGAGCTCGAGGCGCGCATCATGCGCGAGATCATGGAGCCCGTCGTGCGGGGCCTCGCGCGCCAGGGGATCGTCTATCGGGGCGTCCTCTACGCCGGGCTCATGCTGACGGAGAGCGGACCCAAGGTGCTCGAGTTCAACGTCCGCTTCGGCGACCCCGAGGCGCAGGCGCTCCTCGTGCGGCTCCGCTCGGACGCGATCGAGCTGTTCGAGCGCGCGTGCGAGGGGCGGCTCGCCGGGGCGACGATCGAGTGGGACCCGCGCGCGGCCGTCTGCGTCGTGCTCGCGGCGGAGGGCTATCCCGGCGCCGTCGAGCGGGGCCGGCCGATCGAGGGGCTCGACGCGCTCCGCGACTGGCCCGACGGCGTCGTCTTCCACGCCGGCACCCGACGCGCCGGCGACGCGATCGTGACCGACGGCGGGCGCGTGCTCGGCGTGACG
Source organism: Binatia bacterium (assembly GCA_035650655.1). Taxonomy (GTDB): domain Bacteria; phylum Desulfobacterota; class Binatia; order DP-6; family DP-6; genus DASRHG01. Next base: position 5,308 of record DASRHG010000112.1, read on the forward strand.
GCGCTCGGCGACACGATCGAGCGCGCGGTCGCGGCGGCGTACGAGGGCGTCGGCCGCATCCGGTGGCGCGGCATGCAGTTCCGGAAGGACATCGGCCATCGCGCCCTCGCGTGGGGGACGAAGGAGGCGCGTGACGCGCGCCCCTGACCCGGTGGCGGCGCTCGCCGCCGGCGGCCTCGTCGTGTTCCCGACCGAAACCGTCTACGGCCTGGGGGCGGACGCGCTCGCGCCCGCGGCCGTCGCGCGGCTCGTCGAGGTCCGGGGCCGGGACGAGGGGAAGCCGATCCTCGTCCTCGTCCGCGATCTCGCGATGGCGGCGTCGGTCGCGCGCGAGGTCCCGGCGGCGGCGCGGCGGCTCGCGGCGCGGTTCTGGCCGGGGCCGCTGACGCTCGTCCTGCCCGCGCGCGACGATCTGGCGCCCCCGCTCACCGCCGGCACGGGGACGATCGGCGTCCGGGTGTCGAGCCACCCCGTCGCGGCGGCCCTCGTCGCGGGCCTCGGCCGCCCCGTGACGGCGCCGAGCGCGAATCCGCCGGGCGCGCCCCCGCCGCGCCGCCTCGACGAGGCGCGCGCGTGGTTCGGTGCGCGCGTCGACGCGTGGGTCGACGGCGGCACGCTTCCAGGCGGCGCCTCCACGGTCGCCGTCGCGGACGACCGCGGCGTGCGCGTCCTGCGGCCGGGTTCGATCGCGGAGCCGGCGCTCCGCGCGGCGCTCGAGGACGCGTGATGGCCGTCGTCCGTCCGCTCGCCGGAGTCCGCTACGACACGACGAAAGTCGGCGACCCGGGGAACGTCCTCGCGCCGCCGTACGACGTGATCTCGCCGTCCGACCAGGACGCCCTCCACGCGCGGAGCCCGTACAACGTGATCCGACTGATCCTCCCCAGGGACCCGGATCGCGGCGCGGCGGCCGGGCGCCAGCTCCGCGCCTGGATGGCGTCGGGCGTCCTCGTCCACGACCCCGAGCCCGCGCTCTACCTCTACTCCCAGCGCTTCTCGCTCCCGGACGGCACGACGCGCCGCCGCGACGGCGTCATCTGCCTCCTCCAGCTCGAGGACTTCGCGCGCGGCGTCGTCCGCCCGCACGAGCGGACGCTCCCGGGCCCGAAGGCGGACCGGCTCCGCATCCTCCGCGCGACGGGGGCGAACCTGAGCCCGATCTTCGGCCTCTACGCGCGCCCGGGCGAGCGCGTGCGCGATCTCCTCGGGGGGGCCGCGCTCCGCGCGCCCGTCCTCGCCGTCCAGGATTGGCACCAGCTCTGGCGCGTGACCGACGCCGGCGCGATCGCGCGCTTCACGGAGGCGCTCGCCGCGGAGTCGGTCATCATCGCCGACGGACACCACCGCTACGAGACGGCGCTCGCGTACCGCGACGAGCAGCCGGGCAACCCGGCCGCGCGCTTCGTGATGGCGTACCTCGCGAACGAGGAGGAGGAGGGCGTCGTCATCCTGCCGACGCACCGCCTGGTCCGCCCGCCGCTCCCGATCCCCGCGGAGCGGCTCGAAGCCGGCATCCGCGCGGCGTTCGACGTGACGCCGCGGCCCGCGGGTTGCAAGCGCGCGGCGAACGAGATCGACCTCGTGCTGCCGGGCCGGCAGCTCCGGCTCCGGCCGCGGCCCGAGGCGACGGTGCGGTTGGACGCGCTGCCCCCCGTGCTGCGCGGGCTCGACGTCGCGCTCGTCCACGGCGCGATCCTCCGCCCGCTGCTCGGGCTCGAGGGCCCCCAGCTCGACTACACGCACGACGACGAGGAGGCGATCGACGCGGTCGCGGCCGGCCGCGCCGCCGCCGCGTTCCTCCTGAATCCTCCCTCGATGCACGACGTGCGCGCCGTCTGCCTCGCGGGCGAGACGATGCCCGAGAAGTCGACGTACTTCTACCCGAAGCTCGCGACGGGGATGGTGATCGCGCTCGTCGGGCCCCCGTGGGTGTGAGACGAGCGCGAGACGGACGGCTTTGCGCTGCCTCCGCCGCTTGCGTACAACGACGCCGATGGAGACCCGCCGCCCGACGAACCCCGCGGCCGAGGAGATCCTGGGTCTCTACTTCCCCGTCCTGGACCACGGCTTCGTCGCGCTCGTCGACTACATGGGCTCCGACGAGGACGTCGAGCGCGCCGCGCGGGTCTCCTACGGCTACGGCACGCGGCGCACGAGCGAGACGCGCGGGCTCATCCGCTACCTCCGCCGGCATCGCCACACGACGCCGAGCGAGATGGTCGAGCTAAAGTTCCACTGCGCGATGCCGATGTTCGTCGCCCGGCAGTGGATCCGCCATCGCTCGGCGAACGTGAACGAGTACAGCGGCCGGTACTCGCTGCTGCCGCTCCTGTTCTACTCGCCCGCGCCCGAGCACGTGCAGGCCCAGAGCGCGGCGAACCGCCAGGGCCGCGGCGCCGTGCTCGACGAGGCCATCTACCGCGCCGCCGCCGAGCGCTGGGAGCGGGTCCGCCGGGACGCCGCCGCCACGTACGAATGGCTCGTCGAGCAGGACGTCGCGCGCGAGCTCGCGCGCATCGACCTGCCGCTCTCGACCTACACGCAGTGGTACTGGAAGATCGACCTCCACAACCTCTTCCACTTCCTCAGCGTGCGCGCGGACGCGCACGCCCAGTGGGAGATCCGCGCCTATGCGCGCGTGATTGCGGGCATGGTGAAGCGCGTGGCACCGCTCGGCTTCGAGGCGTGGATGGACTACGAGCTCGGCGGTGCGCACTTCTCGCGCGGCGAGCTTCGGGCGCTGCGCCGCCTCGTCGCGGTCGAGCAGGGGGGGCTCGTCGCGCGCGACGCCGCCGTGTCCGCGGCCGAGCTCGCCGCCCTCGGGCTCTCGCGGCGGGAGATCGACGAGCTCCTCGCCAAGCTCGCCGCGGCGCCCCCGGTCGACGACTTCGACCTCGACCCGCGCGCGGCGCGGTCGGCGGAGGACTTCGCGCGCGAGATGGAAGCCGCCGTCCCGCGCGTCGACCGGCGCTGATGGCCGACGCCGGCGACGCACCGCCGGCCGTCCGTCGCGGCGTGCGGCTCTTCAACCGGGGGCGGTACATGAGCGCGCAGCAAGCGTGGGAGGAGGCGTGGCGCGACGCCGACGGGCCGGCGCGCGCGTTCCTCGAGGCCCTCGTGCAGCTCGCCGCCGGCCTCCACCTCCGCACCCGGCGCGGGGCGACGAGGGGCGCCGAGCACCTCCTCGCGCAGGCCGTGGTGACGCTCGAGGACTTCCGCCCGCTCGCCTTCGGCGTCGACGTCGAGGCGCTCGTCGCCGACACCGCGGCGTATCTCGAGTGGATCCGCGAGACGAAGCGGCCGCACCGCGTCCTCGACCGGCGGCGGCTGCCGGGGATCCGCGCCTCGTCCTGACCTTGCGGCGGCCCGGACGCCCGTGCGACAGGTGAGGCCGTGGACGTGACCCCCGAGCAGGTGCGCGACGGCCTCCGGGCCGCGCGCTACATCACGACGCCGCGGGTCGAGACGGCGCTCTTCCTGGCGCTCGCCCTCGAGAAGCCGCTCCTCGCCGAAGGGCCCGCGGGCGCCGGGAAGACGGAGCTCGGCAAGGTGCTGGCCCAGCTGCTCGCGACCGATCTCGTGCGCCTCCAATGCTACGAGGGGCTCGACGAGGCGCGCGCGCTCTACGAGTGGAACTACCAGAAGCAGCTCCTCCGCATCCAGGCGGATCCCGAGGCGTCGCGCGGCTGGACGGACGTGTCGCACGACATCTTCTCGCGGGAGTTCCTCCTCGAGCGCCCGCTCCTCCGGGCCATCACCGCGCCCCGGCGCGTCGTCCTCCTGATCGACGAGGTGGACAAGGCGGATCCGGAGTTCGAGGCGTTCCTGCTCGAGGTGCTCTCGGACTTCCAGGTGAGCGTCCCGGAGCTCGGGACGATCACGGCGCGCCACCGCCCCGTCGTCGTGCTCACCTCGAACCGCACGCGCGAGCTCTCGGAGGCGCTCGTCCGCCGCTGCCTCCACCTCTTCATCGACTTCCCGGGCGCGGAGAAGGAGGCCGAGATCATCGCGCTCAAGGTGCCCGAGCTCGACGAGCGCCTGCGCGCGCAGGTGGCCCGCTTCATCGCCGGGCTCCGGAAGCTCGATCTGAAGAAGGCGCCGAGCATCGCCGAGACGCTCGACTGGGCGCGGGGGCTCTGCGCGCTCGGGGTGAAGGAGCTGGACGCCGCGACCGTCCGCCGCACGCTCGCCCTCGTGGTCAAGCACGAGGAGGACCTCCGCAAGGCGGAGAGCAAGGTCGGCGCGCTCCTCGCCGCGCGGTGAGGCCGACCGCGCCCATGCGCACGTCGCGGCACGCGCCGCCCGCCGGCGTGACGCCGGCGCCACGGACGATGCCTCGCCGGCTCAGGATCCGCGTCCCCTGCGGTGGCACCCGGCTTGCACTTCCCGGCACCTGGCCCCCATGGCGAGCGAGCGGGTGCATCAGCTCTTTCTGCTGAACCTGTGCCTCCAGATGTTCGACGGCGTCGCGACGTACCAGGGCGTCCTGCACTGGGGCGAGGGCAATCCGCTCCTGCTCTCCTGGATGGCCCTCATCGGCATCGGGCCGGCGCTGCTAATCTTCAAGGCGAAGGCGTGCGGCCTCCTCGTCGTCCTACGGCGCTTCGGGGGGCGGCGCGTGGTGCACCACGCGTTCGTCGCCCTCGCCGCCGTCTACACGACGTTCTCGTTCATCCCCTGGATGACCCGCCTCGTCTCGCTCCTCTACGCGTGACGCGCTAGCATCCGCGGGTGCGGGAGCGGCTCCTCGACCTCGTCCATCGCCTGCGCGCGCGCGGCGTCGAGATCTCGCCCGCCGAGACCGCCGACGCCGTGCGTGCGGTCGCGGCCGCGGGCGTCGAGCGCGAGGTGCTGCGCGAGGCGCTCGCCGCGACGCTCGTGAAGGACGAGGCGGACCGCGCCGTCTTCGACGCGCTCTTCGAGGAGACGTTCCCTCTGCGTGGGGCCGACGACGGGGAGGGCCGGCGGGCGCGGCGGCGGCGCGCGGGCGGCGGCCCCGCTGCGGACGGACGCGGCGCCGCGGGGACGGCGGGCGGGCGGCCGCGGCCGGGGGCGGAGGCCGCCACGCCGCGCGAGGGAGAGGGGGCGCGCGCCGGCGGCGCGCGGCGCGGCGCCGGCGTGCCCGCCGCCGGCCGCGAGGGCGAGGGCCGGGCGGCCCGGCGCCGCCGGCTCCTCGCGCTCCCCTTCGCGGAGTTCACCGCGCGCGACGTCGCCGAGGCGCGCGACCTCGTGCGCGAGCTCGGCCGGCGGCTCCGCGGCCGGCTCGCGCGCCGACTGCGCCGAGCGCGCCGCGGCCCGGTCGACTTCCGCCGCACGATCCGCGCCTCGCTCGCGACGGGCGGCACGCCGCTCCGTCCCGCGATGCGCGCGCGCCGCCCGGGGCGCCCCGATCTCGTCGCCCTCTGCGACCTCTCCGGCTCCGTCGCCGCGGCGAGCGAGCTGCTCCTCGGGCTCGTCGCGCCCGCGGCGGGATACTTCCGGCGCGTCGGGCTGTTCGCGTACGTCGACCGCCTCTGCCCCGTGTCGATCGAGGACGGGCACGTCGCGCCCGAGGGCCGGCTCGACCTGCACGCGCGCTCGGACTTCGGGCGGGTGCTCGACGACCTCTGGCGCGGCCATCGCGACCTCCTCGGCCGCGGCACGCTCCTCCTCGTCCTCGGCGACGCGCGAAACAACCGCCTCCCGCCGCGCGTCGACCTCTGGCGCGCCGTCCGCGAGCGCGTGAAGACCGTCGTCTGGCTCGTCCCCGAGCCGCGCGGGCGGTGGAACACGGGCGACAGCGTGCTCGGCCTCTACGCGCCCGCGTGCGACGCCGTCGTCGAGTGCCTGGACCTCGGGACGCTCGTCCGGGCCGTCCGCCGGGCGCTCGGCTGACCACGGGCGCCGCCGGCGCGCGCCCTCAGCGGCCGCGCTCGAGCGCGTGGACGTACTCCGCGAGCGTCTTCGCCTGGAGGAGCGCCGTGCGCCGGCGGTGCGGCTCCTCGATGAGCGCCTGCTCGAAGACCTCGCCCCAGACCGGCATGGCGGCCGTTCCGTGCGCGCGCACCGTCGCGCGGCCGTCGATCCAGCGCATCAGCTCGGGCACGTCGGCGGTGGAGCGCGTCAGGTCCGTCGGCTTCGGCGAGAGCGCGCCGGCCGCCGGCCCGTCGCCGCGCCCCTCGAGGCCGTGGCAGCTCGCGCAGTACCGGCGATAGAGGGCCTCGCCGGCGCTCGGCTCCGCGGCGAGGGCCGCCCACGGCAGAAGGACGAGGACGAGGAGTGCTCGCATGCTCCCCCGCATACGCGAAGCCGGCGCGCCGGGCCACACCCGGATCGGCGCGGCCCTTGTACGAGCGCGCCGACCCGTATTGAACTGGGGGCGTGGAACCCTACTACCTCCCGATCGGGGACGAGGTGGCGGTCTTCCGCGCCGCCTGGGAGGCGCGCCTCCCCGTGCTGCTCAAGGGCCCGACCGGCTGCGGGAAGACCCGCTTCGTCGAGCACATGGCCCACACGCTCGGCGGCGGCGTCGCGCGCGACGGGATCCGCGGGAACCTCGTCACCGTCGCCTGCCACGAGGACCTCACCGGCTCGGATCTGGTCGGCCGCTACCTCATCAAGGGCGACGAGACGGTGTGGGTCGACGGGCCGCTCACCCAGGCGGTGAAGCTCGGGGCGATCTGCTACCTGGACGAGATCGTCGAGGCACGGAAGGACACGATCGTCCTGATCCACCCCTTGACCGACCATCGGCGCATCCTCCCGATCGACAAGAAGGGCGAGACGATCGAGGCGCATCCAGACTTCCTCCTCGTCATCTCCTACAACCCCGGCTACCAGAGCGTGCTGAAGGACCTGAAGCACTCGACGCGCCAGCGCTTCGTGACGATCGACTTCGACTACGCCCCGCGCGACAAGGAGGCGCAGGTGATCGCGCACGAGAGCGGCGTCGACATGGAGGCGGCGCTCGCGCTTGCGACGCTCGGGGAGAAGGTGCGGCATCTCAAGGCGAGCGGGCTCGAGGAGGGCGTCTCGACGCGGCTCCTCGTCTACGCCGGGCAGCTCATGCAGCGCGGGATCCCGCCCCGGCGCGCGTGCGAGGCGGCGGTGTCGAAGTCCCTGACCGACGACCACGAGAGTCAGCGCGCGATCGGCGAGCTGGCCGAGGCGATCTTCGGGTAGCCGTGCGCCGGGCGATCGCGGCCGGGTACGAGCGGCTCGCCGCCGTGTCGCGGGCCGTTGCGGAGCGATACGCGACGCACGCGGAGGCCGCGTGGGCGCGCTTCGGGCCGGGCGGCTTCGCCCGCTGGCTCGCGGCGGGCGAGTCGCTCGGCGCGGGCGACGCGCCGGTCGTCGACACGGCGGTCGCCTTCTTCGACGTCGCGCCGGCGGCGTTCGGTCCGGGCGGCGCCGACACGGCGGTTGCATGGGCCGCCGCGGGACGCCGGGTCGCCGGCGCGTCGCGGCGGCTCGCCGCGGCGTACGTCGCCGGCACGGTCGGCGTGCTCGGCTGCGCGGACGCGGCCGCGCGGCTCGCCGCGTGGGCGGACGCGGGGCTCGGGCTCGACGCCGGGTACGGGTGGCGGGGCGCCTTCCTCGCGCAGGCGCTGTTCGACGGCGGCCCCGAGGTCGCCGCGCGGCTCGCGCCGTCCGAGTACGCCGCGTGGGCCGAGACCGGCGCGCTCCTCGCGAGCGTCGTGAAGGAGCGCGAGTTCTTCGCGCGCCTCCCGGCCGGCGTCGCGGCGTGGACGGACGGCGAGCGGGCGGCGTTCCTCCGTCTCCTCCGCGGGCTCGCGGGCGCGTCGCCGCGCGCCGCGCGCGCCGTCCTCGACGGGCTGCCCGGCGCCGTCGCGCGGCTCGACCCCGACGTGCGCGCGGCGCTGCTCGGCGTCCTCGCCGCCGTCGGCCCGGGCGCCCCCGCGCCGCTCGCGGAGCTCGTCCCCGTCGTCGGCGCGGTCGTGCAGGGCGTCGCCCGCGCGGCGCGCCTCGCCGCGCTCGCCGCCGTCGGCGAGGTTGCGCGCGCCTTCCCCGAGGCGGCGCTCGCGGCGCTCCGCCAGCTTCCCCGGATCCACGAGTCCGCCGACGCGTCGCGCGTGCGGCGCTGGTTCGACACCGGGCTCGCGGTCGCGGAGGGGAACGCCGCCGTCGCGCGGGCGTACTTCGCGCTCGAGTCGCGGACGAGCACCCGCGTCCTCGGCGCGGCGTCCACCGCCGCGACGCTCGAGGAGACGCAGGGCGTCTGGCGGAAGGTCGTCCAGATGCTCTCGGGCGCGCCGGCGCAGCTCCTCCCCACCGACGGCTGCTCCCTCCGGCCGCCGCTCGCGGCCGATCCCGCGGGGCGCGAGCTGCCGCTGCCCGCGCGGATCGACCTCCTCCCGACGCACGAGGAGAACTGCCGGCTCTATCGCTTCCTCGCCGCCGTCCAGGCCGGCCGCCGGGAGTTCGGGACGTACGACGTGCCGGCGCTCGGCGCGACGCTCCGCGACGCGGACGCACCGGAGCTGCTCGAGGAGATGTTCCTCCTCGCCGACGGCGTGCGCGTCCACCATCGCCTCGCGCGCGCGTACCCCGGCCTCGCGGCCGACGCGCGCTTCGCCGGCACGCGGGTCCTCGCGCGCGCCGCCGCCGGGCCCGCCCCCGCGCGAACGGGCGTCGTCGACGCGCTCTTCGCCGTCGTCCTGGCCGGCGCGCCGCGCGCGGCGTGGCCGGCGTGGCTGCCGCCCGACGTCGCGACGGCGGCGCTCGCGCTCCTCGCGCCGCTCGCCGCACCCGGCGCGACGGCGGAGGACGCGCTTCGCGTCGCGCGTGCGCTCGTCGCCGCCCTCACCCCGCCGGCCGCGCGGCGCTCGCGCCGCCAGGCCGAGGCGGAGTCGGTCGCGCTCGGCGACCTCGGCCTCCTCGACCCGGGCTCGTACGGCGACGACGGGGGGCCCGGCGCGGACGGCCTCGCGCCGCGCGTCCCCGTCCTGCCCGGCGAGGCGGAGCTGCCCGAGGGGCTCCGCCTCGCGCTCGACGGGGAGGGCGACGAGCCGCCCGGCGCGGGCCGCCCGCTCTCGCTCGACGAGCTGCGCCGTCTCCTCGCCGCGGGCGCGGCGATCGGGCAGGGGACGGGCGAGGGCGACGACGCGGCCGGGCTCCCGATCACGGACCTCGTCGGGAAGATCCCCGCCGAGCAGCTCGAAGCGCTCCGGCGCCTCCTCGCGCGCGGCGACGACGGCGCGCGGCGCCCGGCGCGGCGCGCCGACCGCGACGAGACGGACGACGGGCCGTCCTTCCTCTACGACGAGTGGGACGACGTCATCCGGGACTACCGCGACCGCTGGTGCCGGCTCCGCGAGGTCGAGATCGCCGCGGACTCCGGCGAATGGTTCAACGCGGCGCTCCTCGAGTACGGCGCGCTCATCCCCGAGGTGCGCCGCCAGTTCCAGCGCATCCGCCCCGAGACGTACCGGACGATCCGCGGCCTCGAGGACGGGGAGGACTTCGACCTCGGCGCGGTGATCGACGCGCGGAGCGAGCGGCGCGCGCGCCGCGCGCCCTCGACGAAGCTCTATCGGTCGCGCGCCCGCGAGGCGCGCGACGTCGCGACGCTCTTCCTGGTCGACATGAGCGCGTCGACGGACGAGCCCGTCGCGACGGCCGCCGGCGCGGGCCGGCGCATCATCGACATCACGAAGGCGGCGCTCGTCGTCATGACGGAGGCGCTCGGGGCGCTGGGCGACGCGTACGCGATCTACGGCTTCTCGGGGCAGGGGCGGGCGAACGTCGAGTTCTACCCGGTGAAGGCGTTCGCCGAGGCGATGAGCCCCGCGGTGAAGGCCCGGATCGGCGGCATCGAGCCGAAGCGGTCGACCCGCATGGGCGCGGCGCTCCGCCACGCGACGGCGAAGATGGCGGCCGTCGCGTCGCGCTCGAAGCACCTGATCCTCCTCTCCGACGGCTTCCCGCAGGACGTGGACTACGGCGACGACCGCCGGAGCCACGCGTACGGCATCCGCGACACCGCGGTCGCGCTCCGCGAGGCCGAGGCGGCGGGCATCACACCCTTCTGCATCACGGTGGACCGGGCGGGACACGACTACCTGCGCGAGATGTGCGACGCGCACCGCTACGTCGTGATCGACGACGTCACCGCGCTGCCGCACGAGCTGCCGAAGATCTACACGCGGCTCCTCCAGCGCGCGGTGCGCGCATGAGCCGCGTCGTCGCCCGCCTCGGCGAGATCGCGCCCGGCGAGACGAAGAAGTTCGTCCTCGACTGCGGCGGGCGCGAGGTGTCGGGCTTCGTCGCGAACGTCGGCGGCGCGCTGCACGCGTGGGTGAACCGCTGCCGGCACGTCGCGATGGAGATGGACTGGGTGGAGAACCGCTTCTTCACCGAGGACGGGCGCTTCCTCCAGTGCGCGACGCACGGGGCGCTCTACGTTCCGGACACCGGGGAGTGTGTCGCGGGGCCGCCGTGCGGGAAGTCGCTCTACCGGGTGCCGCTCCGGATCGTCGGTGGCGAGGTGTGGGCGGACTGCCCCGACAGGCTGCCGGACGGCTGAGGCGGCGTCATCTCCCGAGCGGCGAGTGCGCCGGCGACACCGACCCGGGAGCGCGCGGACTCCCCCGCGCTCCCGCGCGATGCGGTACGAGGCGCCGACCGACCCGATGCCGCGCAGCGAGGGTGGAGGACCGCCGCGGCGCTACTTCCCGCGCGGCAGCCCGAGCACCCGCTCGGCGATGATGTTCCGCTGGATCTCGGAGCTTCCCGCCGCGATCGTCCGCCCGCGCGAGTAGAGATAGAGGCCGGGCCACTGTCCGTCCATCGGCGCGCGCGGGTCGCCCTTCGCGAGCAGGCCGTACGGGCCGACGACCTCCATCGCGGTCTCGAGCAGCCGCTGGTACATCTCGCTCCAGAAGAGCTTCTCGAGCGAGCCCTCCGGACCCGGGACGCCGCCGCGGAGGATGCGCGTCAAGTTCCGGTAGGCCGTGTAGCGCATCGCCGTCGACTCGATCACGGCCTGGGCGAGGCGTTGGCGGAGGAGCGGGTCGCGGCTCCCGGGGCGCTCGGCCGACGGCCACCGGCGCGCGAAGGCGAGGAGGTCCTCGAGCGCGACCGCGGACTGGAGCTGGCGGCTGAAGGTGAGCGTCGCGCGCTCGTGCATGAGGCAGGTGATCGCGATGTCCCAGCCGCCGTTCACCTTGCCGACGACGTTCGCGCGCGGCACGCGGACCTCGTCGAAGAAGACCTCGTTGAAGTCCTCGGCGCCGTTCATCTGCCGGAGCGGCCGGACGCCGACACCGGGCGAATGCATGTCGACGAGGAGGAAGGTGATGCCCTTGTGCTTCGGCGCCTCGAAGTCCGTGCGCACGAGGAGCATGCACCAGTCGGCGTAGCGCGCGAAGCTCGTCCACACCTTCTGGCCCGACACGACGAAGTCGTCGCCGTCGACGACGGCGCGCGTCCGGAGCCCGGCCAGGTCCGAGCCCGCGCCCGGCTCCGAGAAGCCCTGGCACCAGATCTCGTCGGCGGAGAGGATCGGCTGGAGGTAGCGCCGCTTCTGCTCGTCGGTGCCGTGCGCGATCAACACCGGGCCGGCCATCGTGAGCCCGGCGAGGTTGATCAGCATGGGCGCCCGCGCGCGCGCCATCTCCTCCTGGAAGATCACCTGCTCGAGGAGCGTCGCGCCGCGCCCGCCGTAGGCGCGCGGCCACGCGACGCCGCACCAGCCCGCCGCGTGGAGCTTCTTCTGCCAGGCCTTGCCGTAGCGGACCCACGCGTCGAGGTCCTCGGGCTCGGGCCCGGGCGGGTTCGCGGCGAGCCACGCGCGCAGCTCGGCGCGGAAGCATTCTTCGGCGGGCGTGTAGGAGAAGTCCATCGGCGCACTCGTGTTAGACCGAGCGGCCGATCGGGTCAACGACGAGCCGCGTCGCTATTCCGGCTCGTCGCCGAAATGCGCGCGCGTGATGCGCTCCTTCAGGTACTCGAGCGTGCCGAGATCTTCGACGATGTCGCCGCCGGTGTCGTAGAAGAAGATCTCGCCGTTCTTGTTGCGGCCGACCGCCACGAGCCACTCGAGGTCGTCGCGATCCTCGAGCAGGTAGTTGATCGTCTGGCTGACGCCACGACCCGGAATGATCGTGACCTTCGGGCGGGCGGGCTTCTCGCTTTGCTTCGCCATCAACGGCTGGACCTCCCGACCGGTGGGCGGTCGCGCACCACGCGTTGGTTCGGAGGATAGGGGTGCACCTTCTTCAAGTCAAGCGTAATTCCGCCACAGATTCCACGTGATACGTCTGCGGGAAGAGATCTACGGGTTGCACGCGCGCCACGCCATAGCCTCGTCGCGTGACGAGCGCCACGTCGCGCGCGAGTGTCGCCGGATCGCACGACACGTAGACGATGCGCGGCGGCGCGAGCGCCGCGATGGCGGCGAGCGCCTCGCGCGCGCCGGCGCGCGGCGGGTCGAGGACGACGACGTCGGCCGGCGCGGCGCCCGCGAGCGCGGCGGGCACGTCCGCCGCCGCGAAGGTCGCGTTCGCGAGTCCGAGCCGCGCCGCGTTCGCGCGCGCGGCGTCCACCGCGCGCGCGTCGCGCTCGACGCCGTGCACGCCGGCCGCGCGCCGCGCGATCGGGAGCGCGAAGTTGCCGGCGCCGCAGTAGAGGTCGAGCACGCGGTCGCGCGGCCCGAACGCGCCGAAGGCGAGCACGGTCGCGACGAGCAGGCGATTGGCGCCCGCGTTCACCTGCGTGAAGACGTCCGCCGGCACCTCGAGCGCGAGGCCGTCCTCGGGCTCGAGGACCGCGGTCGGGTCCCCGACGACGAGGCGCGCGTCGGGCCCGGCGAGCACGACGCCACGGACGCTCGCCGTGCGGGCGAGGAGGTCCTCGGACGCCGCGCGGTCGGCCGGGCCCGGGCGCGCGCGCGCGACCCCGGCGAACGCGACGCCGCCCGGCACGGCGACGACGGCGACGCGGGCGACCGGCGCGCGGAGGGCCGCGATCCACGCGCGCGCGGCGGGGAGGTGCGCGGAGATCGCCGGCTCGGCGATCGGGCAGGCGGCGATCTCGAGGAGCCGGTGCGAGCGCGCCCGGTGGTAGCCGGCGCGGCGGCCCTCGACGACGAGCGCGACGCGCGTGCGGTAGCCCCAGTCCGCGGGCGACGCGAGCGTCGGCAGCACCGGGACGTCGCGCAGGCCCGCGACGCGCGCGAGCTGCTCGGCGACGATCGCG
>DASRHG010000113.1:0-6363 GCA_035650655.1 Binatia bacterium
CCGGGGAGCGGGCCGAACCGCGCGGCCGCGTCGTCGAGCACGACCATCTCGCCCCGCGCGAGCACCGCGGCCATGGGCCAGGTTTCGTCGGCGACGTCGATCTGCTCCGGCGCGGGACGCGTCCCGGGCGGGATCCCGGCCGCGGCGGCCAGGCGCGCGCGGCGGCCCTGGTCGTCGAAGAGGTAGATCGCCGCGAACGGGAGGTCGCGCCGGTTGCCGTCGAGAACGCCGGCGGCGAGCGTGCAGACCTCGTCGACCGTGCGAACGCGCGCCGTCGCCTGGGCGAGCGCGCCCAGGGTCGCGAGGCGACGCTCGCCGAGGATCCGCCGCGTGTCCTCCGTGACCGCGCAGAAGACGCCCGCGACGGTGCCGTCGGCAGCGCGGACGGGGCTGTAGGAGAAGGTGAAGTACGCTTCCTCGGGATAGCCGTGGCGATGCATCACGAGGAGAAGCTCCTCCGACCACGTCCCGCGGCCCTCGCGGAGGACGGTCGCGGCGAGCACGCCGACGGTGTCCCAGATGTCGCGCCACGTCTCGCTGGCGGGTCGGCCGAGGGCGTCCGGATGACGCGCGCCGAGGATCGGGATGTACGCGTCGTTGTAGAACTGGATCAGGTCCTCGCCCCACCAGACGAACATCGCGTAGCGCGAGTCGAGCGCGAGGCGTACCGCGGCGACGAGCGCGTCGGGCCAGCACGCGATCGGGCCGAGCGACGTCCGCGACCAATCGAAGGCGCGGACGCGCGCCCCCATCTCGCCACCGCCGGGAAGGCGCCGCTCGAGTGCGGTCGGGGTTCCGCCGTCCATCCGGGGGACTTATCCCTCCCGGAAACGGTTGAGAACCCCTCCCTACTCGATCGAAACGACGGGACGTCCCGCCGCGTCGAGCTGGTGCAGGTACTCGGCGATCCCGTAGCCGGTCCGCCCCTCGTAGATCCAGCGAGCGAGCCCCTCGTTCAGGAGCGTCCGCCGGCCGCCGGTCTCGTGCGGGACCGGAGCGACGCGGAGGAGCTCGCCGTGGAGCTCGTGCACGCGGCCGCGCGCGTCGGTGGCGGCGACGTCCGTCGTCCGGTGCGTGACGCCGTCCGGCGCGAGCGCGGTCCGGACGTCCCAGCGCCGGATGCTCGTCGCCTCGCCGTCGCGCCAGACCCAGCCGCGGTGGAGGTCGCCGGCGTCCGTCCCGATCCGGATGCCGCCGAAGTGGACGTCGTCGCCGACGTTGACGGAGAACCAGCGCCACATGCGCGGCCCGCCCCAGCGCCGCGGGCCCCAGGACTTGTCCCGGTTGCCGCGCGCATCGGTCAGCTCGAGGACGACGTCGTCGACGCGGATCGATCCGCTCCAGCGGCCGGCCTGCTCGAGGTGTCCCTTGCCGACGATCTGCCGCGTCGCCGCGCTCGCGCCGGCACCGGCGCGCGGCTGGCCGTCGCTGCCGATCGCGGGCGTGAGAGCCCGGAACGTCGCATCGATCGCGAGCCGCGCGCGCCGGGCCGGCGTCCCGCCGCCGAGGTCGAGCACCCGCGCCTCGGCGTCGCAGGTGAGCCGCCACTCCTGCATCGGGACGATCCGCTGGTAGCGGATTCCCGCGACGGCGAGGTCGGAATCCGTCATTTCCGTCTGCGGCCGCACCCCGCGCGCGACCGCGAGCGCCGTGCCCGGCAGCCAGACCGAGAGCCCGACGTCCATCGTGCCCTCATTCGGCCGGATGCCGATCCGCGTGAAGAAGCCCGCGTCGGCGACCGGATCGTAGGCGTTGAAGTAGTACGATTCGCTCCAGGCCGAGTCGCCCTCCACGGGATGGGCGAGGTCGTGACGCGCGTCGAGGATCGGCATCGTCCGGGCTCCTTATCACTTCTTGTGCCGCGCGTGCGCGCTGGCGTAGCGTGCCGGGATGCTCGACGAACTCGCCCGTCTCGACGCGACCGCGCACGCCGACCTCGTCCGCCGCCGGGAGCTCCACCCGCGCGAGCTGGTCGACGCCGCGATCGCGCGCATCGAACGCCTCAACCCGACGCTCAACGCCGTCATCATCCCGCTCTTCGAGAAGGCGCGCGCGGCCGCCGCGTCGGATCGGCTGCCGGACGGCCCCTTCCGCGGCGTGCCGTTCCTCATGAAGGACCTGCTCGCGTACACCGAGGGCGACCCGCACCACATGGGTGCCCGCCCGCTGCGCGAGCTCGGGCTCGTCGCCCCGCACGACTCCTATCTCGCCGGCAAGCTCCGACGCGCGGGATTCGTGTTCCTCGGCAAGACGAACACGCCCGAGCTCGGAACGCTGCCGACGACGGAGCCCGCCGCGTACGGCCCGACGCGGAACCCGTGGGACACGAGCCGATCGACGGGCGGCTCGAGCGGCGGCTCCGCCGCGGCCGTCGCGTCCGGGATGGTGCCCGCGGCGCACGCCAACGACGGCGGAGGATCGATCCGCATCCCGGCGAGCGCGTGCGGGCTCGTGGGGTTGAAGCCATCCCGTGGCCGGTCCTCGTTCGGCCCCGACTTCGGCGACCCGCTCGGCGGCCTCGCCGTCGAGGGCACGGTCACGCGGACGGTGCGCGACACGGCGGCGATCCTCGACGTGATCGCGGGCGCGATGCCGGGCGACCCGTACACCGCGCCCGCGCCGCACCGCCCCTACGTCGACGACGTCGGCGCGAACGCCGGCCAGCTGCGCATCGGCCTCCTCGCACGCGCGCCCGGCGGCACCTTCGAGGTCCATCCCGACGCGCGCACGGCGGTCGAGGGCACCGGCCGGCTCCTCGCGTCGCTCGGCCACCGCGTCGACGAGGCGCACCCCGCCGCGCTCGACGAGGCCGAGGTGCCGCAGCACTTCAGCATGATGTACGCGACGCACACCGCGCGGACGCTCGACGCGCTCGCCGCGTTCACCGGGCGGACGTTCGGCCCCGACGACGTGGACGGCCTCAACTGGGCGCTCGCCGAGCTCGGCCGCGCGTGCACCGCGCCGCAGTACCTGGCGACCGTCGACTGGCTCCACGGCTACGGCCGCCGGATGGCGTCGTGGTGGACCGGCGGCTTCGACCTGCTCCTCACGCCGACGCTCCCCGAGCCGCCGGTCCCGCTCGGCACCTTCCACGCCGCGCCCGATCCGGTGCTGAACGGCATGCGCGCCGCGCAGTTCGCGGCGTTCACGTCGCCGTTCAACATGACCGGCCAGCCGGCGATCTCGCTGCCGCTCCACTGGAACGACGCCGGGCTGCCGGTCGGGGTGCAGCTCGTCGCGGCGTACGGCGACGAGGACGTGCTCATCCGGGTCGCGACGCAGCTGGAGGAGGCGCGGCCGTGGCGGGATCGACGGCCGGCCGTGCACGCCTGAGGGGTTCGGTCCGCCGGGGGCGGGCGCCGTCTTCGCTTCGACGCTCGCCGGCCCTACCGACGTGCGTCCGCCGAAGGAGACGTGCCGGCTTCACGAGGCGCTCCGACGGCGCCCGCCCCCGGCGACTCGGACCCGCGCGGCGGTGGCGGACAACCGATCACACGAGGCACGCGGGCGCCTGCGGCACCGACGTCCACGCGCCGGGATCGTGCCCGAACACGAGCCGCGCACCCGCATCGCGGAGCGCACGCAGACGCGCGATCGACGCGAGCATCGCGCCTCGATCGTGGACGATCGGCGGGAGCCGCAGCTCCTCGAGCGTGCGGCGGAGGTAGCAGGCGTCGGACGTGAGCACGACCTCGCCGGCCGGCGTCCGCACCCGGAGCGACTGGTGCCCCGGCGTGTGGCCGAAAGTCGGCACGCAGACCACGCTGCCGTCGCCGAAGACGTCGTGCTCGCCGTCGACGAGGCGAACGGGCTGGCCCGTGTCGTAGTCCTTCGGATCGTACGCGTTCTGCGCCTGGAGATCCGCGTCGCGACCGGCCTCCCATTCGTCGCGCTGGACGACCAGCTCGGCGTTCGGGAGGAGCGCGTTGCCGCCGGTGTGATCGAAGTGGAGATGCGAGTTGATCAGCATCCGGATCGACGCGGGGTCGATGCCGAGCGCGGTGAGGCGGCCGGCGACGTCCTCGCCCGCCTGGTACGTCGGCCGGAAGTAGTCGGCGAGCCAGCCGATCCGCGCGCGGGCGTCGGTCTGGAGGTCCGGGTGCATGCCGCTGTCGAAGAGGACGCGGCCCCGCGGGTGCTCGATCAGGAACGCGGGGACCGGGACGCGGAGCTCGCCCGGCTCGTCGGCGAGGAACGTGCCGGCCGGCGCCGTGAGCCAGCCGCACGTGAGCGCGAGAACACGGACGGTCATGTCCCGAGCCGGTCGACGAGCGTGCCGAGCGTCACCTCCACCGCGCGCGTCTGGCCGCCGAGCTCCATGAAGCGCGCCATCCGCGCCCGCGTCTCGGGGACGCCGAGCGTCCGGTTGAACGCGTCGGCCTCCTCGAGAAGTCCGTCGACGGTCGGGCGCTCCGCCGCGTCGACGGCGCGCTTCGCGAGCGCGATCGCCTCCGCGGGGAACGACGCTATCCGGCGCGCGAGCCGGTCGACGAAGGGGCCGATCTCGTCGGGCGGGAGCGCGCGGTTGATCCACCCGTAGCGCTCGGCCAGCTCCGCGGAAAAATCGTCGCAGCCGAGGATCGCCTCGAGCGCCCGCGCACGGCCCATGAGCCGCGCGAGCCGTTGCGTCCCGCTCCCGCCGGGAATGATCCCGAGCGCGACCTCCGGCTGCGCGACGATCGCCCGCCCGATCGCGCCGAAGCGGAGGTCGCACGAGAGCGCGAGCTCGCTGCCGCCGCCGCGCGCGCGGCCCTCGATCTTCGCGATCGTCGCCTTCGGCATCGTCCGGAAGCGCTCCACCATCGCGTGGAAGAAGCCGAGCGTCCCGGGCTTCGGCTGGGGCTCGCTCGGAAGCGACTGGATCAGCGTCACGTCGGCGTGCGCGATGAAGAACTCCGGATCGGCGCTCTCCAGCACGACGACGCGGACCGCGGCGTCGTCGCCGAGCTCGCGCCCGACGCGGTCGATCTCGCGCATCAGCGCGACGTCGAAGAGGTTGATCGGCGGGTGGTCGATCGTGACGAACGCGACGCCGGCGTCGATTCGCAGGCGGAGACACTCGTATCCGTCGTGGCTCATGGCCGGGGGTAGCACGCGTTCCGGCGCGCGCACAACGCCGCTTGTACGCGCTGTCGTAGACACTCGAGATGTCCGCTCCATAAGCACTTAAAGATGTCCGCCTTGAGCGCTACCGACCGCCGCCATGGACGACGTGGCGCGGCGGGTGGCGCGGGAGAGCAAGGCGATGACCCGCAAGGAAGTGATCGTGAAGGCGATGGCCGGGCGGCTCACCTGGATCGCCGCGGCGGACATTCTCGGCGTGAGCGCGCGGCACATGCGCCGGCTGCGTGACCGGTACGAGCGCTACGGGTACCAAGGCGTCGTCGACGGCCGCGCCGGCACGCCGCGGCGCAAGCGGCTCCGCCCCGCCGTGATCGCGGAGCTCTGCCGGCTTCGCCAGGAGCGGTATGCCGACTTCTCGATCCGCCACTTCTGGGAGCAGGCGACCGAGAAGCATGGGCTGCAGCTCTCGTACACGTGGACGCGGCTCGTGCTGCAAGCGGCGGGGCTCGCGCCGAAGGCGCCGGCGCGGGGCCAATACCGCCGGCGCCGCGAGCGCCGCCCGCTCGTCGGGATGCTCGTCCATCTCGACGCGTCGACGCATGCGTGGCTGCCGGGGGTGCCGCCGCAGGATCTCGTCGTCGCGCTCGACGACGCCGACAGTCGCATCCTCTACGCGCGCTTCTGGCCGCAGGAAGGGACCGCCTCGACCTTCGCGGCCCTCCGGCACGTGCTGGAGCAGTACGGCCGCTTCGCCGAGCTCTACACCGATCGCGGGAGCCACTTCTGCCATACGCCCCGCGCCGGCGGCCCCCCGGCGCTCGAGGCCGAGACCCAAGTGCAGCGCGCCCTCAAGGCCCTCGGCATTCGGCTCATCCTCGCGCGCTCCCCGGAGGCGCGCGGCCGCAGCGAGCGGGCGTTCGGCACGATCCAGGGCCGCTTGCCGCAAGAGCTCCGCGTCGCCGGCATCACCGACTACGGCGCCGCAAACACCTACCTCACGACCACGTTCGTGCCCGACTTCAATCGCCGCTTCACCGAGCGGCCGGCGCAGCGCGAGTCCGCGTTCGTTCGGCTCCGCGGCGTCGATCTCCGGCTACTGCTCTCCGCGCAGTACCCGCGCGTCGTCGCCAACGACAGCACCGTTCGGTTCGGCCCCCTCGTCCTCCAGCTGCCCGCGACCCGCGACCGCGTGCACTACGTCCGCTGCCCCGTGCTCGTCCACGAATTCACCGACGACACTCTCGGCATCAGCTACCAGGGGCAGCTGCTGGCCCGCTACGACGGTGCGGCCCGTCTCCT
>DASRHG010000114.1:0-12288 GCA_035650655.1 Binatia bacterium
GCGCTAGTCGCCTTTGGCGCGCGAGAGGTACGCGCCGTTCTCCGTGTCGACGCGGATGACGTCGCCTTCGCCGATGAAGTTCGGGACCTGGACGACCAGGCCGGTCTCGGTCTTGGCGGGCTTCAGGACGTTGGTGACCGTCGCGCTCTTCAGACCCGGCGCGGTTTCGACGACCGTCAGGTCGACGGTCTTCGGGAGGTTCACGCCGAGCGGATTCGTCTCGTGGAACTCGACCTGCACGCGCGAGTTCGGCTTCAGGTAGTTGACCGCATCGCCGAGCAGGTCGGCGTCGAGCGCGATCTGGTCGTACGTCTCCGTGTTCATGAAGTGGTACTGGCCGTCGCTTTCGTAGAGGAATTCCATCTCGTGCTGCTCGAGCGTGATGCGCTCGGCCTTGTCTTCCGACCGGAACCGGTACTCGGTCTGCGTCCCGCTGCGCAGGTTCCGGAGCTTCGTCTGGACCATCCCGCGCCAATTGCCCGGCGTGACGTGGACGACGTTCATCACGCGCCAGAGATCGTTCTGGTGCTCGATGATCATGCCCACGCGGAGATGCGTGGCGGGGATTATCATTTGCGCGGGTCCTCCTGCGGGTCCGGCGAAATCGAGGCGGGGACGTGTAGCATCGGCCTCCTTGCTCGGCAAGTTTGCGTCGTCGGGTCCGCGGGAGCCGCCGCTCCGCTTCGCATGCCCCCGGCGGGCGCTGCTGCCTCGACCGCGCGGGACGTTCCAGGGCCATAGGGCTCCCGCGACTCGACGTCGCAGCGGCTTGCCGGAGGGGGCGCAGCGGCTTCGCCGCGCGCCGGCGGGCCGGACGCCGCCCGCCGACTTTGTCCAGGGGGTCGGACCGTTTCGCGGCCTCGATGTCGTGTCGCTGCCTCGAAGTCGAGTCGCGGGCGCGGGGGCCGGCGTAGCGCCTATGCAGCCCGGAACGCCCGTCGGGTCGAGCATGCGGCGACCGTCGGGCTGCATTCGAAGCGGAGCCGGCCCCCGCGCCCGCGGACCGGCGTCGAAGGCTACGAGGGCTTCGGCGCCATGACGACCAGCAGCGCGAACCGCCCCCGGCCCGGGTTGCGGACGCCGTGGCTCATGCCCGCCGGGGCGCAGACGAGGTCGCCGGGGCCGACGTCGCGCTCGTCGTCGCCGACGCGGATGCGGCCGGTGCCGCTGACGACGTAGTAGAGCTTGTCGCCGACCGCGTGCACGTGGCCGGCCTGCTCCTGGCCGGGCTCGAAGCAGTAGACGTCGCAGAAGAGGCTCGGCGTGTCGACGAGACCGACCTTCTTCATCTTCTCGCGCACGAACGCGAGCCGCGCGGGGACGTGCTGGAAGTGATCCATCGTCTCGTTCCTCAGCGCCCGAGCCGGATGCCGACCCAGGTCGTCCACACCGCGAAGGCGAGCGCAAGCCACGCGCCCGAGCGCAGGCGACGGAGCATGCCGGCCTGCTTCTCCGGCTCGACCGGCAGCTGGCCGAGCTCGGCGCGGACGAGACGATGAGCGAGGCCGAAGGAGACGTAGGTCGCGACGAGGATCAGCGTGAACGTGAGCGACAGCTTCGCGACCAGCCGCCAGAGGAGCTGGCCGAACGCCGGCCCGAGCGCGGCCTTCCAGTCCGTCAGCGCCGATGCGCCGGAGATGACGAGCACGCCGAGCGCGCCGACGGAGAGCACGTTGTACGGCCGGAGCGCGCGCGCGAGGAAGCGGCGCTGCAGCGCCGGATCGTCGATCGCCTCGGCCGCGGGCACGAGCATCGTCGCGAGCGCGAGCGTCGTGCCGGCGTAGACCGCGAGCGCGCCCAGGTGGACGAGGCGGGTGAGCGCATCCATCCGCGGGCCGGTAGCCCGCGGGCCGGGCGATTGCAAACTCGCGCTTTGACACCGTGCAACCCAGCGGATACTTGAATGCTTCCATGCCGAAGGCTCTGCCGCCGCCGGCCCCCCGACTCGCGACGTCGGGCGAGGCGGCACTGATCGCCGAGTCGGTCGTCGTCACGCGGCTCGATCGCGCGATCGGGTGGGCGCGGAAGTACTCGATCTTCCCGTACCCGTTCGCGACCGCGTGCTGCGCGATGGAGTACATGTCGCTCTCGATGTCGCCGTACGACATCGACCGCTTCGGCGCGCTGCTGCCCCGGTTCACGCCGCGACAGGCCGACCTCCTCATGGTGATCGGCACCGTCACGATGCGCCAGGCGCCGATCCTGAAGCGTGTCTACGAGCAGATGGCCGCGCCCAAGTGGGTGATGGCCTTCGGGGCGTGTGCGTCGTCGGGCGGCTTCTACGACAACTACACGACGCTGCCCGGCATCGACCTCGTGATCCCGGTCGACGTGTACGTGCCCGGCTGTCCGCCGCGGCCCGAGGCCGTCCTCGACGGCCTCATGGCCCTGCAGCGGAAGATCCAGCGCGAGAAGCAGGTCCCCGCCGGCACGGCCGCCGCGCCGGTGACGGAGCGCTAGCGGCCCGATGGGCGAGCTGCTCCTCCTCCGCTGCCGGGAGATTCCCGGCCTTCGCAAGCTCGACGTCTACCGGGCGCACGGCGGCTACGAAGCGACGAAGAAGGCGCTCACCGAGTTCACGCCGGAGCAGCTCGTCGACCTCGTGAAGGCGTCGAACCTCCGCGGGCGCGGCGGTGCCGGCTTTCCGACCGGCATGAAGTGGAGCTTCCTCCCGAAGCAGACGGCGAAGCCCGTCTACCTCGCCGTCAACGCCGATGAGTCCGAGCCCGGCACGTTCAAGGACCGCGAGATCATCGAGGACGACCCGCACCAGCTCCTCGAGGGCATCATCATCACGGCCTACGCGATCAAGTGCCACACCGCCTACATCTACATCCGCGGTGAGTTCGCGCTCGGGGCCGAACGCCTCGAGGAGGCGATCGCCGAGGCCTGCGCGGCCGGGTTCCTCGGGAAGAGCGTCATGGGCACCGGCTTCGACCTCGACGTCTGGGTGCACCGCGGCGCCGGCGCGTACATCTGCGGCGAGGAGACGGGGCTCATCGAGTCGCTCGAGGGCAAGCGGGCCTACCCGCGCATCAAGCCGCCGTTCCCCGCCGTCTACGGGCTCTTCGGCTGTCCCACCATCGTGAACAACGTCGAGACGCTCGCGTGCGTGCCGCACATCGTGCTCCGCGGCGCGGACTGGTTCCGGTCGATCGGCCCCGAGAAGAGCCCCGGGCCGAAGCTCTTCTGCGTCTCCGGCCACGTCGCGAAGCCGGGCGTCTACGAGCTGCCGATGGGGACCCCGCTCCGCGACATCATATATACGCACGCCGGCGGCATCCCGAACGGCCGGAGGTTGAAGGGCGTCATCCCGGGCGGGGCCTCGATGCCGATCTTCACCCCCGACGAGATCGACGTGCCGATGGACATGGACTCCGTGCAGAAGGCCGGGTCCTTCCTCGGCTCCGCCGGCATCATCGTGATGGACGACACCGTCTGCATGGTGTGGACGTGCATGGTGCTCGAGCGCTTCTTCCACCACGAGTCGTGCGGGCAGTGCACGCCCTGCCGGGAAGGGACGGGGTGGCTCCACAAGGTGCTCGTCGGGCTCGAGGAGGGCGGGGCGAAGCCGGCCGACGTCGACCTCCTCCTCAACATCGCCGGCAACATGATGGGGAACACGATCTGCGCGCTCGCCGACGCGGCCGCCATGCCCGTCCGCGCGCTCGTCACGAAGTACCGCGCCGAGTTCGAGGAGCACGCGGCCCTCGGCCGCTGTCCCCTCCGTCCGGCCGCCGAGGAGCCACGCGCCCGTGCCCACGGTTGAGATCGACGGGCGGAAGATCGAGGTCGCCGACGGCCAGACGGTCATCCAGGCCGCCGACCAGGCCGGCATCGAGATCCCGCACTACTGCTGGCATCCCGGCCTCCCGATCGCCGGCAACTGCCGCATGTGCCTGGTCGAGATCGAGAAGATGCCGAAGCTCCAGATCGCCTGCAACACGCGCGTGACGGACGGCATGATCGTGCACACGACCAGCGAGAAGACGAAGACGGCGCAGAAGGCCGTCCTCGAGTTCCTGCTCATCAACCACCCGATCGACTGCCCCGTCTGCGACCAGGCCGGCGAGTGCAAGCTGCAAGAGTACTACATGGACTACGACCGGCAGCGGAGCCGCGTGCCCCTGCCGCAGAAAGTCCGCAAGAAGAAGGCGAAGCCGATCGGCCCCCTCGTCGTGCTCGACCAGGAGCGCTGCGTCCTCTGCTCGCGCTGCGTTCGGTTCGTCGACGAGGTGACGCACACGAGCGAGCTCGCCTTCTACGAGCGCGGCGACCACGTCGAGCTCGACCTCGCGCCCGGGAAGGTCCTCGACAACAAGTACTCCGGCAACGTGGTCGACATCTGCCCGGTCGGCGCGCTCACGAGCCGCGACTTCCGCTTCCGGGCGCGCGTCTGGTACCTCGAGCGCACGGAGTCCGTCTGCGCCGCCTGCGCGAACGGGTGCAACATCGAGATCTACCACCGCGAGGGACAGATCTACCGCTTCCAGCCGCGCAAGAACCTCGCCGTGAACCAGTACTGGATGTGCGACGAGGGCCGGCTCTCCTACCGCGCGCTCCAGGGCGAGGGACGGCTCACGCATCCGATCGTCCGCGGCGAGAACGCGTTCCTCCGCGCGACGTGGGGTGACGCGCTCCTCGCGACTGCGGGTCGCCTCGACGACATCGCGAAGACGAAGGGGCCGGGGGCGGTCGGCATCGTCGTCTCGGCCCAGGCGACGAACGAGGAGATCTTCCTCCTCCGCCGGATCGGTGCGCGGCTCGGGGCGACGGTCGCCGGCATCTCCTGGTCGCCGCTCGACGCGTCCGCCGACGACTTCCTCATCAAGGCCGACAAGAACCCGAACACGGCGGGCCTCCGCCTCCAGGGCCTCGCGCCCGACGGCGCCGTCGACGGTCTCCTTGCCGCGGCACGCGCGGGACGGCTCGCGGCGCTCGTCCTCCATCGCGTCGATCTCACGGCGTGGCGCGACGCGGCCCTCGCGCGTGAGGCGCTCGAGCGCGTGCCGTGCCTCGTCGTGCTCGACACCGATCAGCGCGAGGCGGCGCAGTACGCGGACACCGTGCTTCCGGTCGCGAGCGCCGCCGAGACCGACGGGACCTTCACGAATCACGCCGGGCGCGTGCAGCGCATTCGCCAGGCCGTCGTGCCGCCCGGCGAGGCGCGGCCGGCGTGGCGCGCGCTCGCGGAGCTGCTCGCGGCGCTCGGCGGCCCCGCGGCGGCCGGCGACGCGGCCGCAGTGTTCGCCGCGCTCGCCGCCGAGAGCGCGCCGTTCCACGGCCTCCACTGGGCGGCGGTCGGCGACCAGGGCCGCCCCGCCGCCTCGGCCTGAGACGACGCCGCGGCCCGTGCGGGGACGCGCGCACGCCGCGGGGGGTCACGTTGACTCACGCAGCGACGGCGACCCATAATGCCGCTCCGTGCGTTCGGAAGCCGAGCATCGCGCGGCGCTCGCCGCACACCGCAACCGCCGCGATCGGTACGTCCGTGGTGAGCTGACGCCCGAGGAGTGGCGGCCGATCCGCCTCTCCTACGGCCTCTACTACCAGCTCGACCACACGAGCCACATGCAGCGGATCAAGATCCCGGGCGGCATGCTCTCCGCGTCGCAGATGGAGCTGCTCGCCGAGGTGGCCGACCGCTACGGCCGCGGCGTGGCGCACGTGACGACGCGCCAGGACATCCAGATCCACTGGGTGCCGATCGAGGGCATCATCGACATCTACGAGCGCCTGCTGACCGTCGGCATCACGACGCGCGGCGCGTGCTCCGACGGCGTGCGGAACGTCACCG
The DNA here is from genome assembly GCA_035650655.1 of Binatia bacterium. Classification (GTDB taxonomy): domain Bacteria; phylum Desulfobacterota; class Binatia; order DP-6; family DP-6; genus DASRHG01. The sequence goes on from DASRHG010000114.1 coordinate 5,798, forward strand.
GCTGCCCGTACGCGGGCACGGCGCCGGGCGAGCCCTTCGACGTCTCGCCGTACGTGCTCGCGACCCACGAGTACTTCCTCTTCAACCCGCTCAACCTGACGCTGCCCCGGAAGTTCAAGATCGCCGTCGAGGGCTGCGAGCACGACTGCGCCCAGGCGCCGGTGAACGACATCGGACTCTACGCGAAGCTGCGCGATGGCCGCCGTGGCTTCTCGGTGCACGCCGGTGGCGGCCTCGGAGCGCAGCCTTTCCTCGCGAAACCGCTCCGGGACTTCATCCCCGACGTGGACCTCCTCGTCTGGTGCGAGGCGATCGTCCGCGTGCAGCATCGTTACGGCGAGCGGAAGAACCGGAACAAGGCGCGCATGAAGTATCTCGTGCAGAAGCTCGGCCTCGAGCGGTTCCGGGCGCTGGTCGACGCGGAGGTCGCGCGCGTCGACGGCGAGCGAGGGGCGGAGCTGCGCGCCGAGGTGCGCGAGGCCGTCGCGGCCTATCGCGTGCCGCCGCCCGCCGACACGCGGCACGTCGCGCGACCGCCCGTCCCGGGCTTCGAGCACTGGCGGCGGACGAACGTGCGGCCGCAGCGGCAGCCGGGGTTCGTCGTGGCGCTCGTCCAGCTCCCGCTCGGCGACCTCACCACGCCGCAGATGCGCGCCGTCGCGCGGCTCGCCGCGACGTACGGGAACGGCACGCTCCGCACGACGAACGACCAGAACCTCGTGCTCCCGTGGATCGCCGAGGCGGCGCTTCCGGCGCTGTACGCGGATCTCGTCGCCGCCGAGCTCGGCAATGCGGACGTCTCGACCATCGACGACGTCGTGTCGTGCCCCGGCATGGACTACTGCTCGCTCGCGATCACCCGCTCGATGGGCATGGCGGAGCACATCCGGGCACACCTCGACACCCTCACCGTCGGCGACGGCTTCGCGGAGCGGCTCGGTCCCTTCACCGTGAAGATCAGCGGCTGCCCAAACTCCTGCGGCCAGCACCACGTGGGCGACGTCGGGCTCACGGGCCATCTCGTGAAGGAGAAGGACGGTCTCGAGCGGCCGTACTACTCGATCCTCGTCGGCGGGTCGGTTGGCGAGGGCCGCGCGCGGATCGGCAAGCGCCTCGGTCGCTTCCCGGAGCTCGCGGCGTCCGCGGTCATCGTGGCGCTCGCGCGTACGTACGAGAGCGAGCGGCGGCCCGAGGAGACGTTCCCGGCGTTCGTCGAGCGCGTGGGGCACGACCGTCTGCGCGCGATCGCGGATTCCGCGTCGGCCGCGGTCGGTTCCCCGTGACGGAGGGCGACGACAGCCCCGGCGAGGCCGAGGCCAGCGTCCGCGACCGCTACTATCGCGGCGTCATTCGGCGCGTCTTCTACGGGAGCGAGAGCGGCACGCTCGAGAGCGAGGCGACCGGGCGGGAGTACCGCTTCAAGTACCCGCACGTCGAGATTCGCGGTCCCATCCCGAAGGTGAGCGGGCTCCGCGAGGGCATGACGGTCGGCTTCGACCTCGCCTGGACGTCGCGAGGCCCGCGCGTGTCCGTCATTCGCGTCTTCGACTAGCGTCGCGGCTACAGCGGCAGCGCCGTGCGGAAGAGGATCAGGCGCCCGAGCATCTCCCCGACCATGACGGCGAGGATCGCGATGTAGAAGAGCCCGGTCGCGGCCATCGTCTGGGGGATTTGGAGCGTCCGGTGGATCATCCACCCGAGCCCCAGGGCGGCGAGCGGGCCGAGGACGAAGCGGGCGACGAGGAGTGCGCGGTGGTCCGACCACAGCTCGGCGACGGCCGCAGCACCCGCCGGCGAGGCGAGGCCGATCGCCGCGAGCGCGACCAGGTAGACGGCGACCTGCACGACGAGCACGGTCACGAAGTACCGGAAAAGCCGGCGGAGCGGCTCGAGGGAGAGGCCGAGGTCGATCAGATACCAGTGGCCGAGGAGCATGCCGGTCGCGACTGCGCCCAGCGCGAGCGCGCCGGCGAGCACGCCGAGCGGATAGAGGAGGGCGACGGGGGAGAGCGCCGGCCCGAGGCGGTGGAAGCCGGCGCTCACCGAGAGCGCGACGAGCCCGAGCCCGAGGGCGGCCGTGTAGGCCCGGGCGCGCCGGCGTCCGGCGTCGCCCCACAGCGACGCGAGGTAGACGCCTGCGGCCGTGCTGAAGGCGACCCACGCGCCGAGCTCGACCGCGCGCGCGACCGGAAGATCGCCCGCCCGGACGGCGAGGCCGACCTTGCCGGCGAGGAAGAGGAGCGCGCAGCCGACGAATACGCCGGCGCTCGACTTGTAGAAGCCGCGCTCGAGGACGTGGAACGGCGGGACGGCGAGCCCGACGAGCCCGCCCACGGCGAGCTGGCCGAAGATGAGGAGAAAGCAGTCGCTGAATTCCGACACGCCCCCGTGTTACGCGAGGGGGCACGATGGGACAAGCGGCGCGCCCGCGCGACGGCACGGGCGCGCCGCGCCCCTCACTCCGCGATGATCTCCGCGCGGCGGTTCTTCGCGCGGCCTGCCGCGGTCCCGTTGTCGGCGACGGGCTTCGACTTGCCGAAGCCGCGCGTGTCGATGCGGCTCGCGTCGATGCCCTGCGCGACGAGGTAGCGCTTCACGGCGTTCGCGCGCCGCTCGGACAGCCTCTGGTTGTACGCATCGGACCCGATCGCGTCCGTGTGCCCCTCGACGACGACGCGCAGCGACGGGTTGTCGCGCATCGTCTTCACGATCTCGTCGAGCACGCCGCGCCCGTCGTGCGCCTTGATCTCGGCCTTGTCGAAGTCGAAGTACGTCTCGCCGACGGTGCCGAGCTTCGTGCCCTTCGGCGGCGGCGGGGGCGGCGGCGGAGGCGGCGCGGGAGCGGCCACGGGCTTCGGCGCCGGCTTCATCGGATCGCAGATCACGTGGCCGAGCAGCGCGCCGAGCAGCGCGCCGCCGACCACGCCGCCGGCGATCGCGCCGCCGCGATCGCCGTTCGACGGATGGTTCTCGGTGTTGTTCACGGCGACTCCGCCGGCCGTCCCGCCGATCGCGCCGCCGATGATGCCGCCCGCGATCGCGCAGGTCCCCCACTCGCGGTCGCGGAACGTCGCGCAGCCGGACGCGAGCACGACGACGGCGAGTGCGACCGCCAAGACCTTCAGCTCACGCATGCGTCCCCCCTCCGTCATGACGTGGAACCGACCGCGTGCGGGTATCGGAATTCGCCCGGCGAGTCAATGCGGTCGTGCCGGTCCGCGAGCCTGCCGGGAAGAAAGGTAACGGCGGCTGCCCTGCGCCCCGCGCGGAAGCCGGACACCGCGCCGCTCGTGCCCGAGGCGGGCGGGACGTCAATCCCCGCTCGGGCGGGCAGCGGGCAGACGGGCGGCGGCTCCCCGAATTGCCAGCCGCGCGCGCGACTGGTATCGGGACGCCATGCGCGGGGCGGCCGTCGTCCTCGTCCTCGTCGTGCTCGGCGGCTGTGCGAGGGCGCCCTACACCCGTCGCTCGCAGCTGATCGTCGTCTCGGCGAGCGAAGAGCAGAAGCTCGGGGCGCAGGCCTTCCAGGAGGTCATCGCCAAGAACAAGGTGGACTCGCGTCCCGCGGTCGTCGGGCCGGTCGAGGAGGTCGGCCGCCGGCTCGCCCGGGTCGCGGACCGCCCGGATTTCAAGTGGCGCTTCGTCGTGCTCGATTCGCGGGAGGTGAACGCCTTCTGTCTGCCCGGCGGCAAGGTCGCCGTCTACACGGGCATCCTTCCGGTGGCCGAGAGCACGAACGGCCTCGCCGTCGTGCTCGGGCACGAGATCGCGCACGCGCTCGCGCGCCACGGCGCGGAACGGATGAGCCAGGGCCTCGCGGCGCAGCTCGGCGGGACGATCCTGGGCGGGCTCCTCGGCGGGAGTCCGTCGGCGAACGCCGTCATGGCCGCGTACGGCCTCGGCGCGGAGGTCGGCGTGCTGCTGCCCTTCAGCCGGACGCAGGAATCCGAAGCCGACCACATCGGTCTCATCCTCATGGCGCGCGCCGGATACGATCCGCGGGGCTCGCTCGCGTTCTGGCAGCGGATGGAGCGCGGCGCCGGCGGAAGCCCGCCCGAGTTCCTCTCGACGCATCCGAGCCACGGCACGCGCGAGGAACAGATCCGCGCGTGGTTGCCCGAGGCGCTGCGCTACTACCAGGCGTCGACGCGCGCCGCCGTCGAGCCGCTGCCCGCCGTCTGACGCGCGCGCGTCGCTCGCGTCTCGCGCGCGGCGATCGTGTGGTGGAGAAAAACGCGAGCGATTCTCGTCGCGCACGCTTCCGGAAATTTTTTGCTTGCAATGCGCGACGCGACTGGAGTAAACGAGGCGCCCTCCGGTCGTCATATTGCTTTCCAGAATATCCATGCAGTGGGCGAAGGGTTGGGACGCGGCTGCTTCTCCGGGGGGAGGCGGCGGTGGGGTGGAGTGGTGATCGGGTCGGCGGGCCGCAACCGTGTCGTCCGTTCCGGCGAGGGCTTTGCGAGTTTGTCCCCAAGCTGTGGACGGTGGGCGCGGGGGGATCTTCTCGATCCCGACGTTCGTCGGGTGGAAGAGGGGACGGTGGATGCTCGACACCATCTGGTTCGAGGCCCGGCGGCGGCTTCGCGGAACGCTCACCGAGAAGGACCATGAGACCTGGATCGAGCCCCTCCGCCCGGCGCAGTGGAGGCCGGGCGAGCTGACGCTCGAAGCCCCGAGCGCGTTCTTCCGCGACTGGCTGCGCCGCCACTTCCTCGGCCCGCTCGAGGAAGCGGTCTCGAACGCGAGCGGGCGGCCGAGCACGGTGACCGTCGTCGTGAACCGCGCACTCGACGTCCCGCCGTCGCGCGACGCCGGCGCCACGCGTCGGGATCCGGCGGCCGCCGCCCGGCCGGCGGCGCCGCCCGCGCGCTACACCTTCGACAACTTCGTCGTCGGCGCGAGCAACCAGGTGGCGTTCGGTGCCGCGCAGGCCGTCGTCGCGCAGCCCGGCGCCCGGTTCAACCCGCTCTTCCTCTACGGCGGGTGCGGGCTCGGGAAGACGCATCTCCTGAACGCGATCGCGCACAAGCTCGCGCTCGCGGGCCGCGGCGCCGTCGCCTGCCTCTCGGCCGAGAACTTCGTCAACGAGATGATCGCCGCGCTGCGCGCCGATCGGATGGCGCGCTTCCGCCGGCGCTTCCGCGGCATCGAGACCCTCGTCGTCGACGACATCCAGTTCCTCGCCGGGAAGATGCGGTCGCAGGAGGAGTTCATCCACACCTTCAACGCCCTGCACGACGGGCGGAAGCAGATCGTCCTCGCCTCCGACCGGGCCCCGCACGAGATGCCCGGCATCGAGGAGACGCTGCGGAGCCGCTTCGCGTCGGGCCTCCTCGCCGACATCCAGCCACCCGATCCGGCGCTCCGCCGGGCCGTTCTCCGCCAGAAGTCGAGCGCGCTCGGACTCGTCCTCACGCCCGAAGTGGCGACCTACATCGCCGACGGGTGGTGCGCGAACATCCGCCTCCTCGAGGGCGCGCTCACGCGGCTCGAGGCGTTCGCGAGCCTCTCCGGGCGGGCGGTCGACCTGGGCCTCGTCCGCGAGGTCCTCGGGCCGGCGCCCGCCGGCGTCGGCGGCCGGCCGACGGTCGAGCGGATCATCGGCGAGGTCTGCCACCACTTTCGCCTGAGTCGCGCGGAGATCGCATCCGGACGCCGGACGGCGCGGATCGCCGTGCCGCGGCAGGTCGCGATGTACCTCTGTCGGCACCACACCGACCTCCCGCTCAGCCGCATCGGCGCGGAGCTCGGGAACCGCGATCACTCGACGGTCGTGCACGCGCTCGGCGCGATCGAACGCCGCCTCGCGAAGGACGCGGCGCTGCGCGAGGCGATGTCGGCGCTCGAGGCGAGGCTGTCGGGGTGAGGCGGGTGCGCCGTGGTAGGCGCGCGGAGGGGCGCCGGCCGGCGAGTGAGCCCGGCCGGCGCTCCGGGTCCCCGGCGCGCGCGGGGCCCCTCACCCCTCGATGGAGACGCCGGTCGCGGCGAGCGCGGACGCGAGCTCCGCGCGGTACGCCGCGAAGTCGAGCTCGACGCGCTCCTGCTCGTCGCCCGGCTCCGCGGCGAGCCGGACGTGGAACGCGGCGCGCAGGCGGGCCGTGTAGACGAGGTGTTCGCCCGTCGTCTCGATCCGGTAGACGGGAAGCGGAATCGTTCCCGCGGGCAGCCGGAGGACGACGACCTCGTCGGGCGCGACGGGTTCGAGCGCGACGGCCGGGAGCGCGGCGTCCTGGCCCGGGGCGAGGTCGTCCGCGGCGGCCGGCAGCCCGGCGTCGCGGAGGCGCGCGACCTCGGCGGCGACGTCGGCGGGCGGGGCGGGGCGGCCGCGGCGGCGCCACGGGACGCCGACGAAGAGGTCGGGCGGTGCCGGCGCGCCGACGACGTGCGCGAACACCGCCGGGATCGTCGCGCCGAGCGCCCGCTGGTCGCCGGCGCGATGCGCCGCGACGGCGGCACGGTACGCCGGCTCCTCGCGCACCGCGCGGAGC
>DASRHG010000115.1:0-10465 GCA_035650655.1 Binatia bacterium
GCTCGCCGTCGATGAAGCTGATCGCGCTCCGGCACGTCGCCGTGTTCGTGAGCGCGGGGTCGTAGCTCACGAGCCCGGGCTCGTCGGCGGCGACGCGGATGCGCGCCAGGTCCGTGGCGCGGATCGCGTTGTTCTCGATCGTGAGCTCGTACTGTTTGCCGGAGCGGTTGTCCGTGACGATCAGCGTCGAGGCCATGGGGCCCACCTTCCACGCTCGCGCGCGCCGATCAATGGCGCTCCCACGACGGACCTTCGAGCTTCGGGTGGCGGCGGAGGCCGGGCGGCAGCGCAGAGCGCATGTGCTCGCGCTCGCGGCGCGAGTTCTCCGCCATCTGCGCGTCGGAGGCGATGATGTGCGGCGTCAGGAAGACGAGGAGGTTCGTCTTCGTCCGCGTGTCGTCGTCGCGCCGGAAGAGCGCGCCGAGGAACGGGATGCGTCGGAAGTAGGGGACGCCGCGCTCGGTCGACCGGATCGTGTCGGCGAGGAGCCCGCCGATGACGACGGTCTGTCCGTCGCGGGCGGCGACCGAGGTCGACGCCGAGCGGATGGTCGTCGTCGGGCCGACCAGGTTCGGGTCCCCGACCGCCGGCGTCGCCGTCGGGTCGATGTCGGAGACCTCCTCGAAGAGCGCCAGGCGGACGAAGTCGTCGGCGGTGATCTGCGGCGTCATGCGGAGCGTGATGCCGACGTCGTGCCGCTCGATGGTCGTGAAGAGGTTCGAAAGGTTCGACGCGCTCGTCGCGCGGCTCGCGACGAAGGGCACGTTCCGGCCGACGACGATCTCCGCCTCCTCGTTGTCGGTCGTCACGATGTTCGGCGCCGAGAGCACGTTCACGTCGGCGTCGGACTCGAGCGCGTTCAGGAGCACGCTGTGCGCGGCGACCTTCGTGCCGTCCGGGAGCGTCACCTTCTCGTTGCTCACGGCGGCGAGGAGGAGCCCCGGGAGCGAGAGCGGCCCGGCGCCGGCGCCGGCGAGCGCGGCGAGGTTCCCGAAGTTCGCCTGCGCGAGCCCGGTGTGCCCGTCGAGCGCCGCGCCGCCCTGGAACTCGACGCCGAGGGCGCGCAGCTTGTCGAGCGTCGCCTCGAGGATGATCGCCTCCACGAAGACCTGCCGGCGGCGAACGTCGAGCTGCTCGATGACGCGGCGGAGCGTCTCCCAGTCCTCGGGCGTCGCGCTCACGATGACGGCGTTCGTCGCCGTGTCCGCCGTCACGCGCACGGGCGCCTCGAGCGGCACGGCCGCGGCGCTGCCGGTGGCGGCGGGGGCGGGCGGCGGTGCCTCCGGCGGCGGGGGCACCGGCGGCTCGCCCATCCCGCCGTCGTACCCCCGCGCGAAGGCGCTGCGGCGCGCCGAGGTCCGCATGAACGAGCTGCCGTGCGGCCGGGGCGCCGGCTCCGCCTCGAGCGGCTGGCCGATCAGCCGCGAGAGCACCCGGACGAGCCCGTCGGCCTCGGCGTACTTCAAATGATAGACGTTCACGCGCGTCGCGCCCGGCGGCAGCGCGCGGTCGAGCCGCGCGACGATCGTCCGTGCCCGGCGGACGTCGTCGGGCGGACCGGAGAGGACGAGCGCGTTCGATCGGCCGTCGGGAATCACGCGCAGCCCGGCCCCGCCCGCCGGCCCCCCGAGCGCCTCGCGGAGCCGCGGCGCCAGGTCGTCGGCCGCCGCGAACTCGAGCCGCACGACCTCGAGCGCGCGCTCGCTCGACGGGACGTCGAGGTCGCGCAGCAGCCCCGCCAGGCGCTCGACGTTCGCGCCGGCGTCGACGACGACGAGGCTGTTGCTCGCGGGATACGCGGCCAGCAGCCCGTCCTTCGAGACGAGCGGCTGGAGCACCGGGACGAGCGCCGCCGCGTCGGCGTGCGCGAGCGGGAGGATGCGCGTCACGACGGCGTCGCCCGCGGCCGCGTGCGGCCCGGTGCCCGTCGGGACCGTCGTCTCGCGCGCGTCCCGCACGGGGACGACCTTCACGAACGAGCCGCTCGGCACGGTCGTGAAGCCCTTCACCTGGAGGACGGACTGGAAGACCGCCCACGCCTCGTCGGCCGTGATGCGCGTCGGCGAGATGATCGTCACCTTGCCGCGGACGCGGTCGTCGAGGATGACGTTCCGCCCCGTCACCTCGGCGATGAAGCGCGCGAGGACGGGCAGCTCGACGTCCTGGAAGTTGAGCGCGATCGTCGCGTCCCGGCGCGCCTCCTCGGCGCGCGCGCCGGACCCGCCGACGCCGGGCGCCCCGACGAGGACGAGCGCCAGCGCCGCGACCGCGCGCCTCATCGGAGGTCGTAGACGAGCGTGCGCGGGGCGTCGCCGCGCACGATGTCGAGCGCGATCCGCGGCTCGTTCCCGAGTCGTTGGAGGAAGCCGAGGAGCGCCGTCGGATCCGCGATGGCGGTGCCGTTCACGCGCTGCACGACGTCGCCGTTGCGGAGGCCGAGGCGCGCGAAGAGGCTCCCGTCGCGGATCTGGAAGAGGCGGAAGCCAGCCGGCCGCCCCTCGCGGACCTCGGCGACGGCGCGGAGCTGGGTGAGGAGCCCGCTCATGTTGTCGACCGCGCCCACGAGCTCGCGCCGGTCGACGACCCACGCGTTCTCGGCCGTCTGCCGGATGCGCCCGCCGTCGCCCCCGGCGGGGGCCCGCGCCGGCGTCGCCTCCACCGGCGCCGGCTCGCCCGCGGCCGGCGCGGAGAGCTCGAGCGTCTCCTCGCCGCGCGGGCTCGCGAGCGTCACGCGGTCCCAGTCGATGGCCGCGACCCGCGCGTCGCCGACCGGCTCCCCGACGCGGTAGAGATCCTGGTGGTGCGTCGCCGTGTCCTCGATCACCGCGCGCGCCTCGGTGCCCTGGAGTGCGACGCCCCAGAGGCGGAGCCCGCCCGCCGGCCCGCCGCGACGCCCCGCGGCCGTGCCGGGCGGATTGAACACGTCGCGCTCGGCGATGACGGCGTACGCGGCGAGCGGTGCGGGCGGCGCCGCGACGGCGGTCGCGGGCGCGTCGGCCGGCGGCGGCGGGACGACGGCGGCGCTGCGGACGGCGGCCGCGACGCCGAACGCCGCCAGGTACGCGACGAGCGCGGCGAGTGCCAGCTCGAGCGCGAGCCGATGGCGGACGAGAAGCGACATGGCGGGGACGGCGAAGGCTCATACGCCAGATCGCGCGCGAGCGTCAATTTAGAGCCGAGTCGAGACGTATCTCGAGTCGGCGTCCGAGCCGGCGCCCGCGCGCCGCGGGCGCGCGGGCGGGCGGCGCACCGGGCGGCCGTCGGCCGCGACGCGCGCGCTGCTCCAGCGCTGCGCGCGACGCTCGACCTCCGCGCGCGACACGACGCCGATCCCGTGCCGGGCGAAGAGGGCCGCCCAGCGGTCGAAGTCCCGCAGTATCGTCTTCACCGTGGTCCGGAAGCCGCGGCGGACGATCTCGTGCTGGAGCGAGTAGGTGATGAGCGGCGTGTCGAAGAGGCGGAGGTCGTGCTCGTACGGCTCGAGGAGGACGACGTCCGCCTCGGGATGCTCGTACGCGTGGCGGCGCAGCCCGTCGTGCAGGCGGCGGTGGAGCGCGATCCGGAGCGCCTGGCCCGCGATCGCGAACGCGCCGCCGTCCCGGATGCCGCGCGTCGCCGGGAGGTCGAAGACGACGGGCCGGATCGGGTTCACGACCACGACGAGCGCCGCGCCCGCGTCGACCGCGAGCCCGGCGTGCGCCGTCTTGGTGACGCCCGCGTCGACGTAGTCCACGCCGTCGATGCGGACCGGCTCGTAGAGGATCGGAACCGCGGCCGAGGCGGCGACCGCGCGGGAGATGGGCGTGCGCTCGTGCGCGGACGTGCCGAAGACGTGGATCGCGCCCGTGTCGAGCACGGTCGCGGGCACGAGGAGACGCCGCCGCAGCCGCCGGAAGTCGTCGCTCGCGCCGTTGCGGGCGAGCGCCGCCCGGATCCAGCCCTCGAGGCCGTCGAGCGAGAAGACGCCGTGAGGCAGATGGCGGACGAGCGAGCCGAGGCTGTCGAGCAGCACGACCTCGCCCCAGTGCGTCCACACCTCGCGCGCGAGGCCGGGCACCGCCGCCGCGAGCCGCGGCAGCGCGCCGAGCCAGCTCCGCCACGGGACGGAGAGGAACTGCGTGCCGGAGAGGCGCGGGAGGCTCCGGCCGTCGGCGTGGATCGCCGCGCGGACCCGGGCGGGCGAGATGCGGCTCGCGAGGAGCGCGGCGACGAACGCGCCCGCGCTCGTGCCGACGTAGAGGTCGAAATCGGTCGCCGAGAAGCCGTCCCAGACGGCCTCGAGCGCGAGCAGGGCGCCGATCTCGTAGAGGCCGCCCGCCGTCCCGCCGCCGGCGAGGACGAGCGCGCGCAGGCGCCCGGGGGGTGTGACGCGAGCCATCCCGCTCGGATCTGTCGGCCGCTCGACGACGAAGCTTGAGCCGGCGGGCGCGGGCGGGGAACCCGGTATTGCGGCGGCCGGCGCGCCGCCTACAATCCGGCCCCATGTGCTCGGCGGCGCTCACGTGCGTCGCGATCCTCGCTTCCGGGGCGACGGCCCTCACCGCGCGGACGGTCGAGGTGCAGGTGGCGGGCATGCGCGTCGACGCGGCGAGCGGCGTGCCCGTCGTCGAGCTCGCCGAGAAGACGGGCGCCGCGGGCGTCGGCGGGCGGCAGCTGCCGATCTGGATCGGACCCGCCGAGGCGCAGGCGATCGCGCTCGAGATGCAGGGCGTTCCGGCGCCGCGACCGCTCACGCACGACCTCATGAAGCAGCTCGTCGAGCGGCTCGGCGGACGGCTCGACTCGGTCGTCATCGAGGACCTGAAGGACGACACGTACTACGCGAGCGTCCGGTTGGCGTCGCCGAGCGGCGAGATCGTCTCCGTCGACGCGCGGCCGAGCGACGCGATCGCGCTCGCACTCCGCCTGCACGGGCCGATCCTCGTCGCCGAGGACCTGTTCGCGAAGGCGTCGAAGTCGGGCGGGCCGACGGCGGCGCGCGTGTGGGGGCTCACGGTGCAGGACGTGACGCCCGACCTCGCCGCCTTCTTCCACGTGAAGCCGGCGCACGGCGTTCTGGTCGCCGACGTCGAGGCGCTCGCACCGGCGCACGAAGTCCGCCGCGGCGACGTGATCACGGCGCTCGACGACGCGAGGGTCGGCTCCGTCGCGGAGCTGACGAGCCGCGCGGTCGGTCATCCCGCGAAGGACCCGGTGCGGCTGTCGCTCGAGCGCGACGGACGCCCGCTCACGATCGCGTTCGCGGTCGAGTGATCGCGACCGCTCGTTGACAACCCCCCGACCTGCATCCTAGAACCCCGAGCTTGGCTGAGGAACGGCGCGGTCAGGACCCGACTGCGGCGCGCCAGCGCGAGCTCGACGCGGAGGTCGAGGAGCTCACGCAGCGCATCGCCGACGTGATCAACCGAGCTGGAGACGAGAACAGGCAGTACCTGCGCGAGTATGCCGTCGAGCTGGTCAGAGAACGAACGGAGCCGTCGGACGCGCGGCCCGCGCCGGAGGCCGAGCCCCGCCCGACCCGCTTCAACCCCCTCGGCTTCGCGATCCTTCTGCTGCCCGTCGCGCTGGGCCTCCTCGTGCTCTTTCCGCCCGTCGGCATCGGGCTCGTCGCGATCGCGCTCTTGATGGGGGCATGGGGGCTCGTCGCGACCATCCTGCGCCGCTCGTGATCGCCGTGCGCCCGCGCACCACCGTTCCGCTAATGCAGCGCGTGAGCCTTTTTCATTCGCCTCGACCGGCGCCGGCCGGCACGGTCGGCGACGGAGGTTTCCCGACCCATGGCTAAGGCCGAGGCCAAGACCGAGGACGCCGCGGCGCTCGCCGCGCGCCGGCAGGTCGAGCAGCGACTCGAGCGCGAGAAGCGCCTCCGCGAGCAGGCGGCGCGCGCGGGGCTCTGGTCGCGACGCGACGTGTTCGGGCGCTTCGGGTGGAGCATCTTCGCGGCGTTCTCCGGCGTCTCGCTCCTCGCCGCGCTGCGCTCCGCCTTCCCGCGCGTCCTCTTCACGCCGCCCTCGACGTTCAAGGCGGGGCTGCCGAGCGACTACACCATCGGCGAGGTGAGCGAGAAGTACAAGAAGGACCAGCGCGTCTGGATCATCCGGAACGAGGAAGGTCTCTACGCGCTGTTCGCGAAGTGCACGCACCTCGGCTGCACGCCGCGCTGGCTCACGGCGGAGAACAAGTTCAAGTGCCCCTGCCACGGCAGCGGCTTCTACAAGACGGGGATCAACTTCGAGGGCCCCGCGCCCCGGCCGCTCGAGCGGCTGCGCATCACGAAGGCCGAGGACGGTCAGATCTTGATCGACAAGAGCGTGAAGTACCTCTACGAGAAGGGCGAGTGGACGAAGCCCGGCGCCTTTCTGAAGGTGTGATCGATGGCGAGACCGGAGTCGAAGTGGGACGAGCTGAAGCAGTCGGTGACCGAGTCGCAGGTCTGGCAGTCGATCTTCCGGCACGGCTACGACGACACGCCCCGGAACCGCATCCTGATGGTCTCCGGGAACGTCTGGCTCCACCTCCATCCGTCGAAGGTGCGCCGCCACGCCGTCCGGCTCCGCTTCACGTGGTGCATGGGCGGCATCACCTTCCTCATGTTCCTCGTCACGGTCGTGACGGGCGTCTATCTGATGTTCTACTACCGGCCGACGGCCGAGTACGCGTACGCGGACATGAAGTACCTCGAGTTCGACATGCCGTTCGGGATGCTCATGCGGAACATGCACCGCTGGGCGGCGCACGGCATGGTGATCGCGGTCTGGCTGCACATGTTCCGCGTCTTCCTGACGGGCTCCTACAAGCCGCCGCGTGAGTTCAACTGGGTGGTCGGCGTCATCCTCCTCGTGCTGACGCTCCTCCTCTCCTTCACCGGCTACCTCCTGCCCTGGGACCAGCTCTCGATCTGGGCCGTCACCGTCGGCTCGAACATGGGCCGGGCGACGCCGCTCCTCGGGCACGAGGGTCCGGGGCACGAGCTGATCCCCGGCCTGAACAACGTGTACGACGCGCGCGCGTTCCTCTTCGGCGGCGGCGAGATCGGCCCGCACACGCTGCTGCGCTTCTACATCCTCCACTGCATCTTCATCCCGCTGATTGCGAGCCTCTTCATGGCCGTCCACTTCTGGCGCATCCGGCGCGACGGCTTTTCGGGGCCGGCGCTGTAGCTGCGATGCCGCGCGAGCTCATCGGCAGCATCGTCACGGTCGTCCTCATCGTCCTGACATTCGTCTTCCCGCGCGCCCGCGTGCTCACCATCCCGTTCTTCTTCGTGCTGGTCCTCATCCTGCTGTTCTGGTCGGCGCGGCGCTCGGCCGAGCGCGAGGAGTAAATCGGCATGGCCACACCCGAGACGAAGCCGGCCTTGAAGGCCGTCGCCCCCGCGGGCGGCAAGCGCGTCGAGGTGCCGATCAAGAAGGCGACGGGCCCCGGCGACGACAAGATCCACACCTGGCCGCACCTCGTCCGGGCCGAGTTCCTCATGTCGGTCGGGGTGATCGTCCTCCTGCTCGTGTGGTCGCTGCTCGTCGACGCACCGCTCGAGGAGCCCGCGAACCCGACCCGCACGCAGAACCCCTCGAAGGCGCCGTGGTACTTCCTCGGCCTCCAGGAGATGCTCGTCTTCTTCGACCCGTGGCACGCCGGCGTGGTGCTGCCGTCGCTCATCATCCTCGGGCTCATGGTGATCCCGTACATCGACATCAACCCGAAGGGGAACGGCTACTACTGCTGGAAGGACCGGAAGTGGGAGATCCTCACCTTCATCCTGGGCTTCCACATCCTCTGGGTCTCGCTCATCATCATCGGCACGTTCGTCCGCGGCCCGGGCTGGAACTGGTTCTGGTTCTGGGAGAAGTGGGACGTCCACAAGGTCGAGGCGCTCACGAACGTCGACCTTCCGTACCTGCTCGGCGTGCGCGACGAGACGACGGCGACGATCGTCGGCGCGGCCGTCGTCCTCCTCTACTTCGTGCTCGGCTTCTGGGCCTTCAAGCGGTTCATTCGCCGGGTGAAGGGCGCGGAGTACGAGTCCTTCATGGCGCGCTGGGGATACCCGCGCTACTTCATCACGGGCTTCCTCTTCCTCAACATGATGGCCGTCGTGTTCAAGATGCTCGGCCGCCATCTCTTCAACCTGAAGTACATCATGGTGCTGAAGACGCCGTACTTCAGCATCAACATCTGAGCGGGCGCAGGCGCGGGATGGGGAGGCGTGTTCCTCTTCGCCAAGGTGCTCCAGGCGGTCGGCTTCGCGCACGTGGGCATCGGCCTCTACATGGGCGTCGCGCGCGGCGACATGTGGACGGAGCTCTACATGTCGCTCTCGGGCATCGCCTTCTTCGGCGTCGGGCGGCTCCTCGAGCGGCGACGCAGCGGGTGAGTGGGTAGATGGCGGGACGAAAGAAGACGGCGGTCGACGAGGAGTCGCGCTCGTACGCGGTGCTCTGGTTCATCGCGGCCTGCGTGCTCTTCGTCGGCGCGCTGTGGGCGCTGTGGGACGACAACTTCAAGCGTCGCCCCTGGAAGTACTACCAGGCCGAGTTCAACCGGCTGGAGATCCGCCGCATCGAGGACGCGATCGCCGAGGAGCAGAAGCGGCTCGACGCGGATCCCGACTACCAGGCCGCCGTGAAGGCGCTCGCCGACGCGAAGGCGAGCGTCGCGTCGGGCGAGAACCAGACGAAGTTGAAGGAGCTCCAGAAGGAGCTCGTCCGGGCGCAGGAGGAGGACCAGTCGAAGGACCTGAACCTCCGCTTCGTCAAGAGCGAGCTCGAGGAGCTGCGCTTCCGCTACGACGACGCCGAGCATCGGGGCGACGAGGAGGAGGCGAAGCGCGTCCTCGCGACCATCGACGAGAAGGAGGCGGTGCGCGCCGAGCGGCAGAAGATCTACAGCGAGTCGCAGGCGCACATCGGGGACATCCAGAACCGGATGAAGGCCGTCCAGGCCGCCGTGAAGACGGCCGAGGACGCGCTCGCGAAGCTCACCACGAAGCGTGACGACCTCCAGCAGAAGCTCGAGGGCGTCTCGCTCGGCTACCTCCCGGGGCCGAAGGCGACGTTTCCCTTCTTCGGCCGCGACTGGCAGCCGAAGATCCCGAAGATCCAACAGGTCGTCCTGGAGGAGTTCGACCGCAACAACTTCGACCAGCCGGTCGCGCGCGTCGACCGCTGCATGACCTGCCACGCGGGCATCAACAAGGCCGGCTTCGAGGACCAGCCGAATCCGTGGAAGACGCACCCGCACCGGGAGGAGATCCTCGGCAAGCATCCGCCCGAGAAGTTCGGCTGCACGCCGTGCCACGGCGGGCAGGGGCCGGCCGTGAACAGCCCCGAGCAGGCGCACGGGAACTTCCGCGACGCGGCGGGACACATCGAGAACGTCGAGTTCGTCGAGCACCCCCTCAACCGCGACGAGAAGATGGACGCGAACTGCATCAAGTGCCACGCGAGCGTCCAGCACCTGGCCGGCGCCAACACGATCACGCGCGGCGAGCATCTCTTCGAGGAGCTCGGCTGCCACGGCTGCCACCTGACCGAGGGCTACGAGGACCTCGCGAAGCAGAACGGGGTGTCGGCGATCGGGCCGTCGCTGCGGCGGATCGGCGCGAAGCTCGACCATGCCTGGCTCGTCCGCTGGATCCGCAACCCGCACAAGATCCGACCGCGGACGCGGATGCCGAACTTCTTCCCGGAGGCGCCCCCGGGCGACCACACGGACCCCGTCTACGCGAGCGGCTACGTCGACCCCGCGGTGGCCGACGAGCAGGCGCTCCAGATCGCGGCGTACCTCCTCTCCGACACGAAGGAGCCGAGCGAGGCGTGGCTCGCGGCGCATCCCGCGCCCGCGCCGGCCGGCGCCGACCTCGCGGCCCGCGGCAAGGAGCTGGTCGACTCGCTCGGCTGCCGCGCGTGCCACGCGCTCGCGCCCGACGAGGTCGCGGGCCAGCTCGGGGCGAACAAGGACATCGCGCCGAACCTCGCCGGCATCGCGGAGAAGACGAGCCCGCAGTGGATCTACCACTGGATCAAGAACCCGCGCGGCTTCTCGGACGTCGCCCGCATGCCGAACCTCCGGCTGTCCGACGACGAGGCGCGCGCGATCACGGCCTACCTCTCGACGCTCGGCGAGCGGAACCCGGGTCCCGCCGACCTCGAGACGAAGCTCGCCGACCCCACGAACGTCGCGGCCGGCGAGAAGCTCGTGCGGAAGTACGGCTGCCCCGGCTGCCACGACATCCCCGGGATGGAGGGCGAGTCGCGCGTCGGCGTCGAGCTCTCGTCCTTCGGGTCGAAGACGAAGGAGGAGCTCTTCTTCGGGGACCGCACCGACATCCCCGAGTCGTGGGACGACTGGACGTTCAACAAGCTCCTCACGCCGCGCACCTACGCGACCAAGTGGATCGAGCAGCTGATGCCACAGTTCGACCTGACGGACGACGACATCAAGGCGCTGCGCACGTTCCTCGCGA
>DASRHG010000116.1:0-11091 GCA_035650655.1 Binatia bacterium
GCGGTCCGCATCGTCCGGTACGCCTCCGCCGAGGTCGACCACGGCTCGCGCAGCACGATCAGCTCGTCGCGCAGGAGCCCGTTCCCGTTGCCGTGTCCGTTGCCGTTCCCGCCCTGGCCGAGCGCGCGCGCGGCGGAGCGCCGGGCGAGCGCGAAGTTCGGGACGGTCGCGAGCGTCGGCAGCTGGAGCAGCCCTTCGACGTCGTCGGAGCTCTTCACGCTGTCGTCGAAGTACTCGCACCCGAACGCGGCTCCGATCGCCAGCACGAGCCCCGCGAGAACCCCGAGGGTCAGGTTGAGCGGGATCTTCGGGCGGCTCGGCAGGCGGGGGACCTCGGCGCGCTCGATCACCCGGATGTTCGAGGCCGCGAGCTCCGAGTTCACGGCCGTCTCCATCTGCTGCTTCAAGAGCGACTCGTGCAGGCTCTGCGCGGTCTCGACGTCGTTCTTCAGGAGGTCGTAGCGGGCACCGAGGGCCCGCAGGTCGATCGACCGCTGCTCGAGGAGGGTGAGCTTCTTCCGGAGCGACTCCTCGCGCAGCCGGGTGGACTCCGCGCGCGCGTGGACCGCGGCCACCTCCTCCGCGACCTCCGCGCGCAGCTGGCTCTCGAGCTCCGTCTCCTGGCGCCGCAGCTCGGCCATCTGGGGGTGGTTCGGGCCGAGCCGGAGGGCGAGCGCCGCGCGCTGCGCCCGGAGGTCGAGGAGCGCCAGGTGGAGCTTCTGGATGCCCGATCGGTCGAGGAAGTACGCGAGCGGGTCGTTCTCGGGCCGCGTCAGGAACGCGTATCGGCTCTCGTGCGCGATGCGCGCGCTCTCGACCTTGCCGAGGAGCGCGGACACGTCGGTGATGCGCTGCGCGATCGTGTCCTGCTCCTGGTTCACGGCGACGCTCGGGTGCGCGGCGGCGAAGTCCCGCAGGGCGGTCTGGGCGCGCTCGACCTGCTTCCGCGCCTCGGTGAGCTGCTCGCCCAGAAATTCCTTCGCCGTCACGTCCGTCGCCCGGCGCGCCTCCTCGTTCGCGTCCATGTACGCCTGCGTGTGCGCCGCGGTGAGGAACGCGGAGAGGGTCGGGCTCGGGGTCGTGAAGCGGATCTCGATGAGGTCCGTGCCGCGGACGTCCTGGACGGAGAGCCAGCGCATGTAGCGGTCGAGCAGCACGGGATCGACCTGCCCGTCGCTCGCGCTCTCCGCCGGCGTCCGTGGTCCGGTCGCGTCGAAGCCGCGGGGGCGCAGCATGCCGAGCATCGTGCCGCCGAGCGCGAGGAGGCTCTGGCGGTCGGCGCCGGGCCGGAGAAAGCCGTCGTTCTCGTCCAGATGGCGCGTGCGGATCACGCGCTCCGCCAGGTCACGGCTCTGGAGCGCGGCGACCTGCGTCGCGAGGAAGCTCGACGTGCCGTTCACGTTGCGGTCGCTGTCGTCGAGGTTGAGGACGTTCTCCTTGAGTCGGAGCCGGATGGGCGACTCGCGCGCCACCTGGAGGCGCGTGGTCGCGGTATAGAGGCGCGGCGTGAGGAGCGTCACGACGATGGTCACGCCGAGCACCGCGGCGAAGCACGTCGTCGCGAGCCACCGGTACTTCTGGAGGACCCGGAGGTAGTCGCGGAGGTGGCGCGGCGGCGTGTCGCTGAACTCCGCGTCGAGCACCTCGGCGCTCGGAACCCCCGCCGGCCGGGCGGCGGGGGCCGGGGGCGCGGGCGGGAGGACGTCCGTCGAAAGGGGGTTCCGTGCCATGGCCTAGAAGACGGGCACGCTGCCGTAGACGTGGACGAGCTGCTTCGCCACGCTCCAGACGCCCCACGGCACGAGACGAGCGCCCGAGGCGGGAAGGCGGACGACGTCGCCGTCGGTGATCGGGAAGTCGGGCGCTTCGCCCGCCGCGATCACGTCGAGATCGACGGTGAAGTAGCGCTGCTCCCCGGGGCCGAGCACGCGCTTCACGCTCACGTGGTGGCGGTCGGCGGGGAAGAGATGCCCGCCCGCCGCCGCGACCGCCCCCGTCAGCGTGAGGCCGCGGGTCACCGGGTAGGAGCCGGGCTTGTCCACCCAGCCGTCGACGAGGACGCTGCCTGCCGGCGCGAGCGTGATGACGTCCCCCGGACGCACGGGCGGGTTCAGAAGCCGGGCCTCCTCGCCGGTCGCGTGGAGGAGCGTCTCGAGGTCGAGGCGGATCGCCCCGCTCGCGTCGACGTTCGTGTGCTCGGCCGCGGCGAGCTGCACCCCGGGGACCGCCCCGGCCGCGACGAACTGGACGACGCGGCCGGCGTCCTTGCTCGGCCCGCCGGCCGCCCAGACGAGGTCGGCGACCGTCGCGCCCGGGCGGGTGAGCGGGTAGAGCCCCGGGCGCTCGACGCTGCCGACGACGGCGACCACTCGGCTCCGATACTCCGCGACGAGCACGCTCACCTGGGGATGGCGGAGGAGACCGGCCCGCTCGAGGCGCGCGGCGAGGTCGGCCTGGAGCTCGGACGCCGTCAGACCGGCGGCGTGCACGGCGCCGAGGTACGGGATCGTCACGTCGCCGCGCGCGTTCACGCGCAACCCCTGCTGGTAGACCGGCGCTTCGGCCACCGTCGGCAGCGTCGCCGAGCTCGTCGGGCCGCCCGCTCCGCCGCGTCCCCCGGCAGAGTCCGCCGCCGGGACGAGGTCGGGGATGCGCACGTCGAGGAGGTCGTCGGGTCCGATTCGATAGCCCTCGTCCACGGGTCCCGACGCCCGCTCCGCCGCGAGCCGCTCGAGCTCCGCGCGGTCGTGGTCCCCCATGAGCTGCCCGACTGCGGCCACCGCGCCCGGTGACTGGGCGAGCCCGAGCTCGGTCCGCACGCCAGGACCGAGCCCGCACCCGCCGACGACGAGGCCGAGGACCGCGATCGCCGCTCCCCGGCTCCGGTGCATCGTCATCCCTCCGCCCTCTCCCGCGCGATCACGACGGCGACCGGCTGGGGCAATGCGCGAAGGGCCGGCAGTGCACCTTTCCCGATCTGTTCTCGCAGCACGCACGCTTGATGGTCAGCGCCGGGCGCCGGGGCAGCGCGGGGCAGACCTTCGTGTCGACCCGTACGAGCGTCTGGCCCCGTCCGCACGTCGCCGCCCCGAGGCCTCCCTTGCGCGCCGCGAACGCGACGCTCGACGGCGCCAGACCCAGCGCGACCACCATCCCCACTGCTGCCAACGACCTGATTCCGATCCGCCTCGTCACCGTGCACTCTCCCTTCTCTGTGGTTGGGGCGCCGGCCGCTCCACGGGATCGGCCGCACGCCATCGTTCCGGCTTCACCGCGAGCTGCGCCAGGAACGAGCGAAACATGTCGCAGCGTCGATAGTGCTCGGTCATGCAGACGCGTTTGATCTGCGCGTGCGAGGGCACGCACATCGCACCCATGTCCGCGCGGCAGATCGGCGCCGATTCGCTGTAGAGACACGGGCACTTCGACATCGCTCGCAGCTCGCCACTCCCGTTCCGTCCGATTCCGGCCTCGCGCCGCGGTGCAACCGGCGTGCCGCGAGCAAAGCGCCGCCGTTCCGTGGCGCGGCTCGGCGACTTTTCTAGACACCGAACCTGGAAGGTTCGCCGCCCCGCGGCAGCACGGTACGTCGAGGTGCAGAGCGCACCTCGGAGGTGCCACTCGGACGACGCTCGCGTCGACGCGCCCCCACGGCGGAGCGGACGGCGTGCACGAAGGAACGTGCGAGGTGCGCTTCGCGGCCGCGCGCGGCGCCGCCCGCGCGCGTCATCGACCGCGCGCGACGATTCGGGCGCTCAGCCGGCCTCGGAGTCGCACTTCCGGGCGGACGGGACGCGCGGTCGGATGACGGGGCGGAAGTCGCGCCGGTCGATCACGTGGCGGCGCATGAGCGCCCGCACGTGCTTCGTCGTGATGCCGGCGTGCTCGGCCGTCTGCTTGATGCTGCCGCGGAAGCGCCGCAGCTGGGTCATCAGATAGAGGCGTTCGAAGGCCTGCAGGGCCCGCTGCCGCGCGTCCCGGAAGGGCAGCTCGAGGTGCTCGAAGGACGACTCGACGCCCGAGGCATTCCCGAGCGTCAGATGCTCCGCCTCGATCGTGTCCCCGGGGCACGCGAGCACGGCCGCTTCGATCACGTTCTCGAGCTCGCGGACGTTGCCCGGCCACGGGTACGCGAGGAGGTGGTCGATGGCACGGTGGCTCACGCGACAGACGGTGGGACGCTTCAGCCGGAGCCGCTTGACGCTCAGGATGTGGCTCACGAGGAGCGGGATGTCCTCGACCCGGCTGCGGAGCGGCGGCAGCGCGATCTGGAGCACCTTCAGGCGATGGAAGAGGTCGCCGCGGAACGTGCCGGCGGCGGCCGCGGCCGCGAGATCGGCGTTCGTCGCGGCGACCAGGCGGAAGTCGCTCTGGATGAGCGCGCGGCCGCCGAGGCGCCGGAACTCGTGCTCCTGCAGCACGCGCAGCATCTTCGCCTGAGACTGGAGAGGCAGGTTCCCGATCTCGTCGAGGAAGAGGGTCGAGCCGTCCGCCAGCTCGAACACGCCGATCTGCTGGTGATCGGCGCCCGTGAACGCCCCGCGCTCGTGCCCGAACAACTCGCTCTCGAGCAGCGCCGGCGCGATCGCGTTGCAGTCGAGCGCGAAGAGGGGCTTGTGCGCGCGCGGGCTGAGCTTGTGGATGAGGCGCGCGACGAGCTCCTTTCCCGTGCCCGTCTCCCCGGTGACGAGCACCGAGATGTCGGCGGGCGCCGCGCGCTGGACGAGCTCCCACACGCGCTGCATCGCGGCGCTTCGACTGACGAGCACCCGCCCACCGCCGAGGTCCACGTTGATGTTGACCGTGCTCGCCTGCGCCATCTTCGACATCGACGACCTCGCGGAGTGGAGCGGAAGGTACTCGCGCTCGCGGCGAAATGTCAACGTGAATCAGGCGGATACGACCTTCGCTCGATTCGCATTGCGCCCGTGCCGTTCACTTTTGCGCAATGCCGATGACAGCGGCTGGCTAGCTAGCGAGCCGCGCGCCTAGGCCGGCTCGATGCCGAGGGTCCGCGCTTCGAGCGACCGGATGCGGTCCCGGATCTCGGCCGCCCGCTCGAACTCGAGCGCCTTCGCCGCCTCGCGCATCTCCTTCCGGAGGGCCGCGATGCGCGCGGCGGCGGCCCCCGGGTCGAGCGCCTCCGTCTCTACGTCCGGCGTCTCCCGGACGAGCGGCACGGTGAGGTAGTCGGCCTCGCAGACGGCGGCGAGCGGCTCCGCGATCGCCTTCCGGATCGTCTGCGGGGTGATGCCGTGCTCGGCGTTGTACGCCTGCTGGACGCCCCGCCGGCGGTTCGTCTCGTCGATCGCCTTCCGCATCGAGGCGGTGACCGCGTCGGCGTACATGAGGACGGTGCCGTTCACGTTCCGGGCGGCGCGCCCGATCGTCTGGATGAGCGAGCGCTCGGAGCGGAGGTAGCCCTCCTTGTCGGCGTCGAGGATCGCGACCAGCGACACCTCCGGGAGGTCGAGCCCCTCGCGGAGGAGGTTGATGCCGACGAGGACGTCGAATTCGCCCTTGCGGAGGTCGCGGATGATGTCGACCCGCTCGATCGTCTCGATGTCGGAGTGGATGTAGCGGACCCTGATGCCGACCTCCTGGAGGTAGTCGGTCAGGTCCTCGGCCATCTTCTTCGTGAGGGTCGTGACGAGGACGCGCTCGCGCGCCGCGACGCGCTTGCGGATCTCCTCGAGGAGGTCGTCCACCTGGTGGCGGGCGCCGCGCACGACGATCTCCGGGTCGGTGAGCCCCGTCGGCCGGATGAGCTGCTCGACGACGCGCCCGGCCGCGCGGCGGAGCTCCCAGTCGCCCGGGGTCGCGGACACGTAGATCGCCTGGTGCACGTGGCGCATGAACTCGTCGAAGTTGAGGGGCCGGTTGTCGAGCGCCGACGGAAGCCGGAAGCCGAACTCGACGAGCGTCTCCTTCCGCGAGCGGTCGCCGCGGTACATGCCGCCGATCTGGGGAATCGTCACGTGGCTCTCGTCGACGACGAGCAGGTAGTCCTCCGGGAAGTAGTCGAGCAGCGTGTAGGGCGGCTCCCCGGGGGCGCGGCCGTCGAGATGCCGCGAGTAGTTCTCGATCCCGGGACAGAAGCCCATCTCGGCGAGCAGCTCGAGGTCGTACCGGGTTCGCTGCTCGAGCCGCTGGGCCTCCAGGAGCTTGCCCTGGTCGCGCAGCACGTCGAGCCGCTCGCGCAGCTCCGCCCTGATGCCCTCCACCGCCTTCTTCATCACCGCGTCGCTCGCGACGTAATGGCTCGCGGGGTAGATCGCAACCCGCTCGAGCGGGCGGAGGACGCGGCCGCGGAGCGGGTCGATCTCGGAGAGCCTCTCGACCACGTCGCCGAACAGCTCGACGCGGATCGCCTTCGCCTCCTCGTACGCCGGGAAGATCTCCACCACGTCGCCGCGGACGCGGAACGTCCCGCGGTGGAAGTCGTAGTCGGCGCGCTGGTACTGCATGTCGACCAGCTTCCGCAGCATCGCGTCCCGCTCGACCTCCGCGTTGCGGTCGAGGAAGACGAGCATGTCGAAGTAGCTCGCCGGCGAGCCGAGGCCGTAGATGCACGAGACGCTCGCGACCACCAGCGTGTCGTTCCGCTCGAGGAGCGCCTTCGTCGCCGCGTGGCGCATCTTGTCGATCTCGTCGTTGATCGACGCGTCCTTCTCGATGTACGTG
Organism: Binatia bacterium; assembly: GCA_035650655.1. Lineage (GTDB taxonomy): Bacteria > Desulfobacterota > Binatia > DP-6 > DP-6 > DASRHG01. The sequence continues at coordinate 6,685 of DASRHG010000116.1, forward strand.
TCCGTCGAGGGCACGTACGCTTCCGGCTGGTAGTAGTCGTAGTAGCTGACGAAGTACCGCACCGCGTTCTCCGGGAAGAGCACGCGGAACTCGTTGTAGAGCTGCGCGGCGAGCGTCTTGTTCGGCGCGATGACGAGCGTCGGCTTGTTCACCTGCGCGACGACGTGCGAGATGGTGAACGTCTTCCCGCTCCCCGTGACGCCGAGCAGCACCAGGTGCGGCGCGCCCTCGCGGAGGCCGCGGACGAGGGACGCGATCGCCGCCGGCTGATCGCCCTGCGGCGCAAAGTCGGCGCGCAGGCGGAACGTCCCCTCACGGCGCATGGCGGGCGATGATACCAGCCGGGCCCCGACGCTCAACGCCTTGCTCTTCGCGGCCGCCTGTGGTGCAAGAGGGCGCACCGTTCCCGCCCTGCGGAAGGAGGATGATGATGACGCGGATGCTCGTCGCCCTGCTCCCCCTCGCGCTCGCTCTGCTCGGCCTCCCGCGGGCCACGCTCGCGGCGGAGAAGCTGCACGCGGCCGCGGCTGCCCCCGCCACGATGACCTTCACGGTCGTCAACGTCGAGTACGAGGGCACGAAGATGTGGGTGCCGGGGACGATCGTCGTGAAGAAGGGCACGAAGGTCGCGCTCAAGCTCGTGAACAACGTCCCGTCCGACCCGAACCAGCACGGGTTCGCAATCCCGGCCTACGAGATCGCGGAGATCGTGAACCGCGGCGAGCCGAAGTCGGTCGAGTTCACGGCCAACAAGGTCGGCGTGTTCCCGATCATCTGCCAGCTCCACCCCGGCCACGTGGGCGGGGAGCTGGTCGTCGTGCCCTAGCGGCGGGACTTCCAGCGCTGGTACTTCTCGCTGAACTCGCGCCGCTGCTCCGGGGCGAGGCCGCGGTACTGCTGGTAGTTCTGCCGTAGCCGCTGCTGCTGCTCCGGAGGGAGCTGCTGGAACTCGCGGTAGCGCCGCTCGAGCATGCGCTGCCGCGCCTGGGGCAGGTTCTGATATCGCTGGTAGTTCTCCCACGCCCGGCGCTGCTCCTGCGGCGAGAGCTGGTCCCAGGGCCGTCCGTCCCAGTGCTGCCCGCGAACGACCCCGGCGCCGAGCGCGAGCGCGAGGAGGGTGATCGGCAGGACGCGCCTCATCCGTTCGAGCGATCCTGTCCGCCGTCGCCGTTCGCGGGCGCGTCGTCGAGGCCGGTCGCGAGAATGGCGTCGAAGTGCTCGAGCTTCTCCAGATGCCGGAGCATCGGCAGGTCGACGAACAGCTCGGGCGCCGCGGCGAGCTCCGGCGGCGGGTCCTTCGGCACGCTGGCGACCGCGCGCGGCGACCGCTTGGAGCCGGCAACGGCCACGGAGGGCTTGGCGGGCCCCGCCGCCCGCGGCGTCTCGGCGGCGACCTGCGGCCGCGGCGTCACCGCGGGACCGCGCGGCGCGCCCGCGTCCTCCGTCGTGACGACGCGCACGAGCACGACGGCCGCGAGGGCCGCGCCGAGCGCCATCGCCGGCACCGACACGCGGGGCCACCAGGCGAACGGGCGCACGCCCTCGTCCTCGAGCGCACGGATCCGGCGGAGGGTCCGCTGCTCGAGGGCGAGCGACACGGGCAGCTCGGTCGGCAGCGCGGCGACCGCGCGCAGCACGGCCGCACTCCGCGCGAGCTCTCGACGGCACGCGGCGCACCCGGCGAGGTGTCGATCGAGGGCACGCCGGCCTCGTGGATCCAGCTGCCCGTCCACGGCGGCCGCGAGCTCTCGCTCGGCCCGACGACATCGCATGGTCATTCCTCCTCTTCCTCGACGAAGTCCTTCAGCTCGCGTTTCAAGGTGTGAACGGCGCGGAAGATGAGTGCCTTCACCGCGCCCTCCGTGCAGCCCATCGCCGCGGCGACGTCCTTGTAGGCGAGCCCGTCCACGCGCGAGAGCAGCAGCGCGGCGCGCTGCTTCGGCGGCAGGGCGGCGACGGCCGTGTCGAGGAGCCGCGCGAGCTCGCGGGAGGACACGCCCTCCTCCGGCGTCGCGGCCTGCGGATCGGCGAGCTGCGGCTCGATCGCCTCGCCGTCCTTGTCCCTGCCGCCCCAGATGTCGACGCGGAGCCGCCGCTCCGGACGCCGCAGCTCGTTCAGGCAGTGGTTGGTCGCGATCTTGTAGACCCACGCGGCGAGGCGGCTCTCGGGCTGGTACCGGTGCCGGAAGCGGTAGATCTGGACGAAGACGTCCTGCGTCACCTCCTCGGCGCGCGCCTCGCTCGTGACGAAGCGCCGCGTGAACCCGAGCACGCGGGGGCTGAACTTCCGGAAGAGCTCCTGGAACGCGGCCTCCTCCCCCGCCTGGACCCGGAGCATGAGCGCGACGTCGGGGTCGGCCGCCGCCGCGGCGGCCCCGGGGGAGGGCGGCGCGGCCGCGTCGGCCGGGGTGCCGTCCGGCGACGGGGCGTCACCCACTGTGGCGATGGCCATGCGGGGGCCGATTGTAGGGGAACCGAGCGCGTCTTCCCAGCAGGCGGCGTCGGCAGGCACGGCGGCCGCCGAACACGGCCGGCGACGCCGGGTTGCGTCGCTTCCATGGGTCGGGCGAAGCTGGTAAGCGCGCGGACGTGAAGGCCGCGGCCCCCGACGCCTCGCTCGCGCAACATCTGGAGCGGATCACGGGGTACATGCGGGGCCTCGGCCTGGAGCAGATCCCCCCCGGGGACGCCGAGCTGCGGCGGGAGCTCGCCGGAGCGATAGTGCGCCACACCCCTCGCGCGCTCGACCGCTGGTTCCGCGACATCGGCCCGACGCTCGGCATCCCCGAGGAGCGCTGGCCGCAGATTCGCGCGGACATGACCGCGGCGATGGAACGCTGGGCGCGGCACGTCGCCGACCCCACGGACACGGACACGTGGGTGTTCTTGAGCCGCCACGCGCGCCGCGGCTTCATCGCGCAGTTCCCGGCGTCCCGCTTCCTCGCCGTCCAGATGCGCTTCACCCAGCTGCTCGCCGAGGAGCTGCGCCGGGAGTACGCCCACGACCGCGACCGCGGCGAGACCCTCCTCCAGCTCCTCTCCCAGGAGTTCCAGCGCCGCGTCCTCCACATCACGGACTTCTTCGTGCAGGGCCGGGAGGAGGACCTCCTCGAGCAGGAGGCCAGCTTCCGGCGCGCCTTCGACCGCTCGCCCGCGTGCATCTTCATGGTCCGCGCGGACGACGGGACCGTGTTCGACGCGAACCACGTCGCCGAGCGACTCCTCGGCTACAGCCGGAGCGAGCTCGACGGCCGCCGCTTCCACGAGCTGCACCCGCCCGCCGAGCAGCGCCGCGCCGAGGCCCTCTGGCGCACCGCGATCGAACGCGGGCACGCGAGCCGCGACGACCTCCACCTCCTGACGCGCCGGGGCGAGGCGATCCCGGTGTTCACGAACGCGGGCTTCATCGAGTACGGTCCGCGCCGGTGGGTGCAGCTGATCAGCGTCGACATCTCGGACCGCAAGCGGCTCGAGACCCAGCTCATCCAGTCCGAGAAGATGGCGGCGATCGGACAGCTCGCTGCCGGCATCGCGCACGAGCTGCGCAACCCGCTCGCCATCGTCATGAACGCCCTCTACGACCTCCGGCAGATCGTCGACGCGGGCAACGGCGAGGTCGCGGAAGACCTCCGCATCGCCGAGGAGGAGATCGGCCGCGCGCAGGCGATCATCAAGAACCTGCTCGAGTTCTCGCGCGAATCGGGCGCGGATCTCGAGCAGCTCGACGTGAACGACCTGATCGTCCGCACCCTCCAGCTCATGCAGAAGTACCTCCAGGGGAACGGCGTCCGGGTGACGACCGAGCTCGGCTCGATCGCCCCCTGCCTGGCGAACGTGAACGCGATGCGCCAGATCCTCCTGAACCTCATCACGAACGCCGTGCAGGCGATGCCGGACGGCGGCGAGCTCGCCGTCCGCACGATCGACGCCGGCCCGAACCTGATCCGCCTCGAGGTTCGCGACACCGGGATCGGCATTCCCCCGGAGCACCTCCAGGACATCTTCAACCCGTTCTACACGACCAAGGCGCCGGGCCAGGGCACGGGGCTCGGGCTCTCGGTCGTGCACTCGATCCTCCGGCGCTATCGCGGCGAGATCCGCGTCGCGAGCGAGGTCGGGCGGGGCACGACGTTCACGATCGACCTCCCCTGCCAGTGCCATGCCGACCTGCCGCCCGTGCCCGCCGCGGGCTGAGCGGGCGATGGCACGCATCCTCCTCGTCGAGGACGAGCTCAACATGGCGCGGACGCTCGCGAAGAATCTCGAGCGCGCCGGCCACGCCGTCGAGCACGCCCCCCACGGGGAGGCGGCCCTCGCCCGGCTCGCCGAGGCGCGCTTCGACGTCGTCCTCACCGACTTGAAGATGCCGGTCATGGACGGCATGGCCCTCATGCGCGCCATGCACGA
>DASRHG010000117.1:0-11150 GCA_035650655.1 Binatia bacterium
CGCGAGCGCGACGCCGAGGCGCCGGCGGTCCGCGACCGCGGCCGGGTTGGAAGCGAGATCGTACGTCATGCCGTCAGCTTACCGGGCGCGCTTTTCGATCTCGGCGTGCGGGCGTGACGGCTCGGCGGTGATCCGGTGAAGAGTCGGCGACCGCCGCGGGGCGGAGCGGAGTCCCTTCGGGCGTCGGCGGTGGGCGGCGTCCCGAGCGGTCGCCCGGGCGCCGCCCCGCCGACGGGGCGAGGGGGAATCCGTGGCGAGGCGCACCCTAGCGCGCCGCGCTTTCCCCCGTGCGATCGGCGGATGAAGCTTCGATGACGCGGGTGGGCTACACTCGCGCGCGTGCGCATCGTCGCCGTCTGGCGTTCGACGGCGACCATCCGGCGGGCTGCGTCGCGCTCCGCCCGCTCGACGGGGCGACGTGCGAGATGAAGCGCCTCTACGTGCGCCCGGGCTGGCGGCGGCGCGGCCTCGGCCGCGCGCTCGCCGAGGAGGCGATCGCCCGCGCGCGGCGCCTCGGCCACGCGCGCATGCGGCTCGACACGGTCGCGAGCATGACCGCGGCCACGGCGCTCGCTACTCCTCCACGCGCTCGAGGCGGCAGGGGACGAAGCGGTGGTGCGGGATGCCCGTGAACGGGTCGCGGTCGGCCGTGTCGGTGAGCTCGTTCTGGTTCGCGCCGTCGACGAGGCCCTCGAGCTCCGGGTACGTCATGCCGAAGCCGTTCGGCATCCAGACGTGACCGGGCTGAAGCTTCGGGTCGACCTCCGCGGGCAGCGTGACCGCGCCGCGGCGCGTGCGGACGCGGAGGCGGTCGCCGCGCCCAACGCCGAGCGCCGCCGCGTCGGCGGGCGAGAGGTTGAGCGCACAGTGCGGGCCGCGACCTTTCCGCCACGCCGGGTCGCGCTGGATCGTGTTCGCGGTCCAGCGCGTGCGGAGCCCCGCGGCGAGGACGAAGGGGAAGGCGGGATCGACGGCGAGCGGCGTCGCGAGCGCGCGGCGGATCTCGTCGAGCATGGGCGCGGGCGTGAGGCGAACCCGCTCGTCGGCGAAGCCCAGGTGGTCGTCGAGGTTCGTCGCCTCCGCCTGGCGCGCGACCTCGACGCCCTCGGGATGCGCGAGGATGCGACGGAAGAGCTCGGCCGCGACCTCGAACGGCGTGCGGCTCGCCCACGCGGCGCCGAGCGTGCGCGCGACGGCCTCGCCGCGGAAGAACGCGTTCACGTGGCAGAGGAGCCAGACGGCGGCGAGCGACGGCGCGGGAAGATGTGGGCCGAGCGTCCGGTACGTCCAGAAGAGCATCCGGTTCTCGTTGCCGCCGGCCGCCTCCTGCGCGGCGCCGAAGAACGCCATCGCGCCCGCCGGCTCGAGGGCCGCCGGCGCGAGCGCGTGGAGCGCCGGGGGCGGCGGGCCGAAGACGTCCATCGCCTCGGCGAGCCGCACGTAGATCTCGGGCTCGGGCAGCGCGTCGGCGGGACCGGGCACGAGCGGCGGCCGGAGCTGGACGAAGATCTCGGGGTAGCCCTTCCAGAAGTTCGCGATCTCCCACTTCTCGTACCCGACCGGCGTCGGCAGCACCCAGTCGGCGAGGCGCGCCGTCTCCGTCATCGCCGGGTCGATGACGACGAGGAGGTCGAGCCGGGCCCGCGCCTCGCGCCAGCGGGCGGCGTCGGAGTACGAGAGGATCGGGTTCGAGCCCTCGACGACGAGCGCGCGCAGCCGCTCGGGATGGTCGACGAGAATCTCCTCCGGCACGAGCGTCGGCGACATCATCCCGAAGTTCCCGAGCGCGCGGATCGCCGGGATGCCGGACGCGAGGGCGCGCTCCGGCTCGGAGACGCGGCTCGCGTCGACGACCGCCGGCAGGAAGTTCTCCATGAAGACGTTGCCGCCGCGCCGGCCGAGGTTCCCGGTGAGCGCGAGCAGGACCCGGATGAGATACGCGTTGAGGGTGGAGAATCGCGTCTGCTCGACGCCGAGGTCGTACATGATCCCGGCGCCGTCGGCGGCCGCGAACCCCGCCGCCGTCTCCGCGATCTCGGCGGGAGTGAGGCCCGCGCGGCGCGCCATCTCCGCGACGTCGACGGCCGCGAGCGCCGCGCGGAGCGCCTCCGCGCCGGTCGTCTTCTCGCGCACGAAGGCGGCGTCCTCGAGGCCGCGGGCGACGATCGTCGCGGCGAGGCCGAGGAGGAGGTAGACGTCGCCGCCGGGGCGGATGCGGAGGTGGCGCGTCGCGCCGCGCGTCGTCTCGGTCTCGCGCGGGTCGACGACGACGAGCGTCCGCGCGGGGTCCTCGGCGAAGCGCTTGAAGGTCTCGGTCGCGTTGTGGCCGCGGTTGCTGATCTTCGGGTTCGTGCCGAGGACGAGGAGGAAGCGCGTCCGCTCGGCGTCCGGATGGAGCCACGCCGACGGCGCCGCGTCGAACATCCACTGGTCGAGGAGATTGTGCTGCGTCTTCTCCTGCGCGAAGGCGTTGAACCACCTCTTCGAGCCGAGACCGCGGAGGAAGCCGAGCCCGAACGGCGCGTCCATGTGGTTCCCCTGGCCGCCGATGCCGACGAGGCCGATCGCGCGGGGCGAGTGCGCGGCGCGGATCGCGGCGAGCTTGGCCGCGATCTCCGCGATCGCCGTCTCCCACGAGACGCGCTCGAACGTCCCGTCCGTCCGCCGGCGGAGCGGATGCTCGACGCGCTGCCCGTGGCGCACGTACGCCGGGATGCTGAACGCCTTGTTGCAGACGTAGCCGCGCGTGATCGGGTTCCGGTCGTCGGCGCGGACGGCCGCGATCGCGCCGCGCGCGACGTCGACGCGGAGGCCGCAGTTGTGGCTGCACAGCACGCAGACGGTGGGGAGGTCGGTCGCGTCGAGCGGGAGCGGCGTGCGCGAGACGGACGGGTGGACGGCGAGGGCGGTCATGGCGCGGCCTCCTTCCTCCGCCGCGCGGCGAGGCGCTGGTGGAGCGCGGGCCCCGGCCGCGCGAGCATGTCGCGCGCGGTGACGGGGGCGTGGCAGGCGGAGCAGTGGAGCGTCGGCGCGGCGGCCTTCCCGCAGCCGCGGTGAACGAGCTCGAGCGGCGGGCCGTCGGGCCCGGCGAGCCAGCGGTCGCCCCAGCCGACGAGCGAGACGAGGACGGGGTAGAGGTCGCGCCCCTTCTCGGTGAGGCGGTACTCGAAGCGCTCGGGGCGCTCCTGGTACCGGACGCGCTCGAGGATGCCCTCGGCGACGAGCTTCGCGAGCCGGTCGGCGAGGCGGTGGCGCGCCACGCCGAGCGAGCGCTGGAAGTCCTCGAAGCGGCGCCGCCCGAGGAAGGCGTCGCGCAGCACGAGGAGCGTCCAGCGGTCGCCGACGACCGCGAGCGCGCGGGCCACCGAGCAGGGGACGTCGCGGATGTCGCGCCAGCGCATCGATCAGTTCCAAAACGGAACGGTATCCATATATATGCCCGGCGGGGTGTGGCAAGGGAAGCGGCGCTCGTCCGGCCGGGACGCCTCGCGTCTCCGCGGCGCGCGGGCCGTTCAGGTCTCGTCGGGCGCGAGCCAGATGCCGGGCAGGGGCGGCGGCGTCCAGGCGGCGAGCCGGTCGAGGAGGGCGCCGGGCGCGTCGCCGACGAGGAGGAGCGCGCGGTTCTCCGGCGTGACGAAGCCCTCGGCGACGGCATGGTCGAGGAGCGCCGCGAGCGCCTGCCAGTAGCCCGCGACGTCGAGCACGGCGACGGGCTTGCGGTGGATCCCGAGCTGCGCCCAGGTGAGTATCTCGAGCGTCTCCTCGAGCGTGCCGAGCCCGCCCGGGAGCGCGACGAAGGCGTCGGCGAGCGCCGCCATCGTCGCCTTCCGCTCGTGCATGCTGTCGACGAGCCGCAGCTCCGTGAGCCCCCCGTGCATCAGCTCCTTGGTCGCGAGGGCGCGCGGCAGGACGCCGATCGCCTCGCCGCCGGCGGCGAGGACGGCGTCGGCGAGGACGCCCATCAGGCCGACCGAGCCGCCGCCGTAGACGAGGCCGAGCCGCCGGCGCCCGAGCTCCGCGCCGAGCGCGCGCGCCGCGGCGGCGTACGCCGGGCGGACGCCGGTGGCGGAGCCGCAGAAGACGCAGACGCGCTGCATGCGCCGTCGTGTTAGACGATCTTCGCGGCGCCGACAAAGGGCGTCACGGGTGCAGAGCCCGCCACGCGCGCACCACCTCGGCCGGGCTCCGGTGCTCGCCGTCGACCCCGTAGTTGAGCCGTCGCATCGCCTCCGCCGTGAGCGTGCCGCCGAGGGCGTCGAGCGCCGCGCGGAGCGCGGGGTGGCGGTCGAGCGCCGCCTGCCGCACGACCGGCGCGGCCTCGTAGGGCGGGAAGGCGTGGCGGTCGTCGGCGAGCGCGCGAAGGCGGAGGCTCTCGATCTGCGCGTCGGTCGCGTTTCCCGCGACGACATCCACCTGCCGGTCGACGAGCGCGCGGTAGAGGAGCCCCAGGTCCATCGTGCGGATCGTCTCGAACGCGAGGCCGTAGGTCGCGGCGAGCGCCGGGTAGCCGTCGGCGCGCTGCTGGAACTCGTAGCCGAAGCCCGCCCGCCACCCGCGCGCGACCGGGACCGCCGCCGAGATCGTCGTGATCCCCGCCGTCCCCGGCTCGTCGCGCACGACGAGCGCGAACGTGTTGTCGAACCCGAGCCGCCGCGTCCACACGAGCCCGTCGCGCGCGTACGCCGCCGCGACGCGGGCCCAGACCGTCGCCGGATCGCCGGGCGGCTCCTTCAGGACGGCCGCGAGCGCCGTGCCCGTGTACTCGACGTACACGTCGATCTGCCCCGCGCGGAGCGCGGCGTCGCAGACGAACGTGCCGCCGAGGTCGAGCCGGCGCTCGACGGGAAGGCCCGCGGCCTCGAGCGTCTGCGCGACGAGCTCGCCCAGGATCCGCTGCTCGGTGAAGTTCTTCCCGCCGACGCGGACCCGGTCGCCCGCGCCGCCGCACGCGGCGAGGAGGACGAGCACGAGCGCCGCAGCGCGCGCGGCTGCGTCCATCACCGTGGCGGGCGGAGCCGCCGCTCGAGGGCGCCGAGCGCCACGTCGGCCCCGATCGCGAGCGCGGCGGCGGGGAGCGCGCCTTCGAGGATGGTCGCGTTGTCGACCATCGCGACGCCGCGGAAGATGAAGACGCCGAGCCCGCCGGCGCCGATCGCCGCCGCGATCGTCGCGACCCCGATGCCGATCACGGTCGCGACCCGGATGCCGGCCAGGATGACGCTCGCCGCGAGCGGCAGCTCCACCCGGAGGAGCAGCTGCCGATCCGTCATGCCCATGCCGCGGCCCGCCTCCCGCAGCGTCGGGTCGACGCCGGCGAGGCCGGTCACGGTGTTCCGGAGCACGGGGAGGAGGGCGTAGAGCGTGAGCGCGACGAGCGCCGTGCGCGCGCCGATGCCCCCGATCCACGGGACGGGGATGAGGAAGCCGAAGAGCGCGAGGCTCGGGATCGTCTGCACGACGTTCGCGACGCCGAGCACGACGCGCGCGGCGCCCGGCCGGCGCGTGAGCCAGACGCCGAGCGGGACGCCGGCGCCGGTCGCGACGCCGATCGACACGGCGACCAGGTAGAGGTGCCGCGCCGTCTCGGTCAGGATCTCGGCGCTCACCGCGCCCCCGCGGCGAGGAAGGCGCGCACCTCGGCGTTCGCGCTCGCGTCGAGCTCCTCCGGCGTGCCGACGGCGACGAGGCGCCCGCCGGCGAGGAGCGCGACGCGGTCCGCCACGCGCGCGGCCTCGCGCAGGTCGTGCGTCACGAAGATGGCCGTCTTCCCGAGACGGTGCTGGAGCCCGCGGAACTCCGCCTGGAGCTCGTTGCGGGTCACGGGGTCGAGCGCGCCGAAGGGCTCGTCGAGGAGGAGGAGCGGCGGATCGGCCGCGAGCGCGCGCGCGACGCCGATGCGCTGGCGCTGCCCGCCCGACAGCTCGTGCGGCCGGCGGCCGCCGAACTCGCGCGCCGGCAGCCCGACGAGCGCGAGCAGCTCCTCGACGCGCGCCGCGATGCGCGCCGCGGGCCAGCCCTCGAGCTCCGGCACGAGGGCGACGTTCCGCGCGACGGTGAGGTGCGGGAAGAGCGCGATCTCCTGAATGACCCACCCCGTCCGGCGCCGGAGCCGGATCGGGTCCCACGCGCGCGTGTCGCGCCCGTCCACGCGGACCGCACCCTCGCTCGGCACGAGGAGCGCGTTCACGAGCTTCAACGCGCTCGTCTTCCCCGAGCCGCTCCGCCCGAGGAGCGCGAGCGTCTCGCCTTCGGGGACGGCGAGCGAGAGCTCGGCGAGCAGCGCGCGCCCGTCGGGCAGGCGGTAGCCCGCCGCCGCGAACTCGACGAAGCCGGCCACGCCCGGGTGCTAGCACGCGATCGCAGGAGGTCCAACCGCGCGCCCGGGGGGCCCACGGCGCGCGGAGTCGGAGGCGTGCGGTGCGGCGCCGGACGCTACGGCGCCCGTTCCGGCGCGCGCATGGCGTAGACGCGCGTGAGCGCCACCTCGACCGCCACGACCCGCCGCGGCCTGCCGCTCCGCCCGGGCCGCGCGTCGCGGAGGCTTCCCGGCACCTCGCGCGCGCGCCCGTAGAGGATGGCCGCCGCGCCGTCGGCGCGCCAGGTCGCGAACGCGACGCGCGGGTTCGTCGCGAGGTCGCGACGGCGGACCGTGTCCTCGTAGACGACGAGACGGAGCGTCGGGCCGTCGAGGACCGCGTGCACGGGCGCGCTGTGGGGCTGGCCCGCGGGCCCGACCGTCGTCATCGCGACGAGCGGCACGCTCCGCCAGAACTCGATCAGCTCCGCGGCCGCCATCTGCCGCGCGGGGTACGCGACCGAGTCCGCGACCGACGGCGTCGCGGTGCGCGCGCTGCGGTCGAGGATGGCCTGGAGCGCGGCGAGCGCCGCGGGGCTCGGGTCGGGCGCGCGATCCGTCATCGCGGCCACGGTAGACGAGCCGCGGGCCGCGTGCCAGGCGAGCGAGTCACGCGCCGAAGCCCGGTGCGTCGCCGTCGACGACGAGGCGCCGCGGGCGCGCGGGCGGGACGCCGTCCGCGGCGAGCGGCGCCACGTCGTTCGGCCCGTCGGGCGCGAGGAGCGCCGCGAGCGCGTGCAGCTGCGTGCGGCCGACGCCGACCTCCCACATCCCGCCGACGTACACGGCGATGCCGGCGGCGTCGCACGCCGCCGCGGTGGCGAGCAGCTCGAAGACCCCGCCCAGGCGCGCGGGCTTCAGGTTCACGGCCGCGGGCCGCGGGACGAGCCGCGCGACGTCCGCGGCCGCGAGGACCGCGGCGTCGGCCGCGAGGCGGGCGCGGAAGCCGGGCGACCACGGCACCGCGCCGGGCCGCGGATCCTCGTGGAGCGCGTCGGGGAGGACCGCGTGCGCGCGCTCGTGCGCCGCGACCGTGCCCGCGCCTTTCCAGTCGAGGACCGCGACGGCGCCCGTCGCGGCGAGCGCGCGCCACACGCCGTCCTCCCAGGCCGCGTCCGCGTCGATCTTGAGCTCCGTCCCGGGCGCGGCGGCGAGGAGGCGGCGCGCTTCGGAAAGGGGATCGTCGCGCCGGTCGAACGAGGCGACCCAGCGGACCGGGCGCGGCGGGCGGCCGGCGAGGCGGAAGAGGTTCGTCCCGGCCTGGCGGAGTGCCAGGTCGATCGCGGCCGCTTCGAGCGCGGCGCGGGCATGGGGCTCGGCGGTGCGGGCCCGCATCGCACGGGTCCAGGCGCCGACGCGGGTCCGCCCCCGCGGCGCGAGCCGCGCGATCGCGTCGCGGAGGCCCGCGTGCGCGGCGTCCGTCCACGCGACGTGCTCGCCCCGGCCGCGCGCGTCCGCGCCGGCGAGCGTGACCGTCGCCGTCGGCCGCCGCCCGCCCGGGTAGTCGGGCAGCGCGGCGGCGCCCGTCTCGACCCGCGCGTCCTCGACGACGAGCGGGAGCGCGGAGAGCGCACCGGCGAGCTGCTCGAGGTCCTTCATCCCCGGACCCCCGTCGCGCGGACGCCGAGCCTCCCCTGGCGAGGTGATGTGCCGTCCACCCGTCGCGACCGTAGCATCCCTCCATGGCGCGCTGCGAGGTCTGCGGGAACGACTACGACAAGACGTTCCAGGTGATCGACGGCGGGACGCACACCTTCGACAGCTTCGAGTGCGCGATCCACGCGCTCGCCCCGAAGTGCGAGCACTGCGGCTGTCGCGTCCTCGGCCACGGCGTCGAGGCGCACGGCCGCATCTTCTGCTGCGCACACTGTGCGGCCGAATCCGGCCAGCCGGGGCTTCGCGACCGCGCCTGAGGCGGTGAACGTGCATCCACGATGGACGAGCGTGGCGCTCGTCGCCCTCGTCGGCGTCGCGCGCGGCGGTGCCGAGGCGGCGGAGATCGGGACGGCGGGGAACCCGTCGGTGCGCGCGCCGGCCGCGGGCACGGCGCAGACGCCTCCCGGGCGGCCGGCGCAGACACCTGCCGTCCCGCCGCAGGCACCCGCCGCTCGGCGGACGCCGGCGTTGCGTACGGTGCCGCTGGCGACCCCGCCGGGCGCGCCGGGGGCATCCGAGGAGGCGCCGCCGCCGGTGAACCGCCTCGGCCGGCAGTATCCGGTCCCGGTGCCGCCGCGTCCGCCGCGCGCACCACCGCGCGTCTACGTGAGCATCGTCTCGCCGCGCCACTCGCCCGTGCACCGGAAGGTCGGCCCCGCCGGCACGCCCGCAGTCGGCGGCGCCAACACGCGCGCCGTGTCGCCGTCGATGTCGTCGCCGTCGTCGCCGTCGATGCAGTAGCGGACGGCGCGCGCCCCCCCAGCTCACTCATGTCGGCGCCGCGCGCGGCGTGCCGCCCCGTGACGACGACGCGGCCGCGGAGGTCCACGGCGAGGCGGCGGACGGGCGCTCACGCCGCGACGCGGCGCGACGAGGAGACCCGAGACGACGGCCGAGCGCTTCACGCGTTCCGCCGCCGGCGCTCGTCCTCCGCGGTCCGGGGCTCGCCCTCGACCTGCCCGCGCGTCTTGCCGGGCTCGGCCGCGGCCACGTCCGGCCTCGTGCCGGGAGCCGCCTCCGGCGCGGAGGCCGCACGCGTGTGGGACCCGCCGCGCCGCGCATGCCCCGGAGTGCCGAGGAGCGCGCGCGGGTCGACGTTGGTCACGGCGCGGGCGAGGAGGCCCATCGCCGCGACCCCGACGAGCCGCGCGAGGAGGCTCCGCCGCGCGCTCGTCGAGGCGAGGAACGCCGCGCCTGCCGCGCCGGCGAGGACGCGCGCCGTCGGCGACCAGCTCGACTGGAGCAGCTCGGGACGCTCGCCGGTCCGGGCGATGCCGCCCTGGAGGCCCGGCACGTCGTCCGGGCGCTCGTGGACCTCGAGCCGACTCTCGACCGCACGCACGCCGCGCACCCGGCGCACGGTGCGCACGAGCCGGTGCACCTCGGAGGCGAGGATGACGCCGGTGAGCGTCACGCGCCCGTTCGTCGCCGTCACCTCGATCGACCCGGGATGCGCGCAGTAGTGTCCGAGCTTCTCCCGCACCCGGCCGACCAGCACGTCGTCCGGCACCGCCTCCGGCGGCGCGAGCCGCGCGCGCGCCTCCGCGAGCATGCCGCGCGCGCGGTTGGTCGCGTCGCGCACGGTCGCGTCGACGGCGTCGCGGCTCTTGCGGAGGAGGTGCACGGCCTGGTCGCGCGCGAGGGCGCGCCGCCGCCGCCCCTGCTCCGGGTCGAGCGCGTACATGAGCCCGGCGCCGACTCCGGCGCCCGCGAGGAACGCTCTCGTCATGCCGGCGACGATGGGCGCCCGCGGAGGTGGGAGCAATCGCGGGGGTCGGGATTCGGCGCTCCTCGGCGGGGGAGGGCAGAAGCGCGACGTCAGGGACGCGGGGCGAGGGCGCGGTCGAGGTCGGCCCGCGTGGGGGAACACGGCTGCGAGCCCCACCCGCCGAGGGCCGGCCGGCGCGAGCGCCATGTCCGCGAGCCGGTCGTCGCCGCCGCGGCCGACGAGCCGCGCGGCGTACGCGACGTTCGCCCCCTTGCCGACGCCGAGCATCGTGAAGGCGTGGCCGGGGACCGTCTCGCCCGCGCCGGGCCGGCGCGCCGCCCCCACCGCTCGTCCCATGTCACTGTCCAAGTCCGAGGGTCGCGGACGGCACGGGCACGAGCGTGTCGGGCGCGGGCGCTGGCGGCGGCGCGGTCCGCACCTGCTTCGCCGCGACGCCCGGCCGCCCCGCGAGCGCGGCGGCGGCCGTCTCGCCACGCGACCTCGCGAGGGCCTGGAGCGCGTCGAGCGGCCACGGCTGCCCGCGCTCTCCGAGCGCGTCGACGTCGGCGGCCGCGACGCGTCCCGTGACGGTGAGCCCGATGTCGGGGTGTTGGCGAAGGACGCGCCCCACCTCGACGACCCGCTGCTCGCCCGCGGGCGAGAGCGCCGCGGCCGCGGCCGGGAAGGGGATCGGCTCGAGCTCGATCCGCAGGATCCGTCCCCCCTCGCCGAGGACGAGCCGCCCGAGCGCGTTCAGCGGCGAGAGGATGGCGCCCCGGATCGCGCGGACGACGGCCTGGAGGACGAGCGAAGAGAGCGAGAACGACGGCGAGGAGAGGTCGCCGGCGATCGGGAGCGTCAGGTCGATGTTGCCGCGGTAGTCCTTCATGAGCGCCAGGGCGAGGGTGAGCGGGATGCCGAGCTGCTGCGCGAGGAAGTCGCTCTCGCTCCCTCCGGTGAGGCCGAGGCGCGAGAGGACGAGGCGGTTCGTCGTCTCGAGCTGCGAGCGGTCGAGCGTGATCTCGCTGTGCATCGTGAGCGCCCCGGAGGACACCTCGTAGGCCGACACGGGCACGAGGTAGGGATTGAACGGCTCCAGCGAGAGCTGGCCGACGTCGGCCGTGACGTGCGTCTGCTCGCCGAGCGTGCCCCGGATCTTCACCGGCGAGATCTCGTCGACCATCCCCGTGCCCCGGAACCGCGCGGCCCGGGCGGGCGGGAGGCTCACGTCGTCGGCGGTGAGCGCGAGCCGCGCGAGCGAGCGCCAGTAGGGCTGCGGGAGCGTGCTGTCGAGGAAGTCGAGGCGGCCTTCGGCCAGCTCGATCCGATCCGCGTGCACGGCGACGGGCGGAGGCGGCGCGGGGACGGGCGGCTCGACCGCGGGCGACGCGAGCGAGAGCGGGAACATCCCCCGGGCGGTTCGATGCACGA
>DASRHG010000118.1:0-8675 GCA_035650655.1 Binatia bacterium
GCCCTTCGCCAGGTAGAAGGCGTGGCTCCGGTACGACCCGAAGACGAGGTCCTCGGGCGCGAGCGCCTCGCACGCCCCGACCGCGACGGCCTCCTGCCCGACGGAGAGGTGGACGGGGCTCTGGATCGCGTCCGACGGGTAGAGCGCCGCGATGCGCTCCTCGACGAGGCGGATGCGGAGCGCCCGGAAGAAGAGGCGCTCGTGGAGGCTCGCGAAGCGCACCGTCCCCTCCGTCGCCGCGGTCATCCGTCCCCCAAGCAGCGCGCGTGCCACGCGGGCCGCGGCGCGCGCCGCTCGCCCGCCGCGGACCGGGGAGGGCAGGAATTGCCGCCCGCGGCGCGCCGTGCCGCCCTCATCGCACCGCCTCCGCCGGCGCCGTCGCGCCCGGGGCCGCGGCGGGCGCGGCGA
Source organism: Binatia bacterium (assembly GCA_035650655.1). Lineage (GTDB taxonomy): Bacteria > Desulfobacterota > Binatia > DP-6 > DP-6 > DASRHG01. The sequence continues at coordinate 409 of DASRHG010000118.1, forward strand.
GGACGCGCGCCAGCTCGTCGTCGAAGCGCGCGACCCCGGTGAGCGGCAGCGTTCCGTATGGGAGCGCCAGGAGCGCCGCGGGATGCGCGCGGCCGGTCCGCGCCGCGAGCGCCGCGAGCGCGCGCGCGTGCGCCGGGATGGCGGCGAAGGCCGCCGGGCTGCACGAGCGCGCCTGCGGGATCGCGGCGCGCGTCTCGCCGGCGACGCGCTCGACCGTCCGCATCGTGGCGGCGAGCGCGGCGCGCTCTCCGGCGTCGAGCCAGCCGCCTCGCTCCGACGCCTCGAGGCTCGCGCGCGAGTAGAGGTGCGCCCGCGTCCCGAGGCCGCCGTGCGCGAGCCGCACGCCCGCGAGCGGGTCGCCCGCGCGCGCGCGCGTCACGAGCGACGCCCACGGCACCGGCCGCCCGCCCTCGCGCGGCTCGACGTCGAGGAGCGCGTCCTGGACGAGGAGCGGCCGGTCCGGCGCGCCGACGAGCGTCACGGCGTGCGTCCAGACGCCGGGCACGCCGTAGGAGTAGACGGTCGCCGCGTAGCCCCATGCGCGGTAGAGCATCGCGAGTGTCACGGCCGCCCCGCACGCGTCGACGCCGCCCTCGCCGAGCGCCCCCTGCTCGACGACGTCCAGCACGCCGAGCGGCGGGGGCAGCGCCGCGAGCGGGAGTCGGAGATCCGCCGTCGCCCACGCGAGCCGCGCCGCGAGCCAGTGCCGCAGCCGGGCGACGACCGTCTCGTGGTCCGCGCGCGCGAACGCGTCGGGCACGGCGGGGTCGTCCGCCGCGACCACGCGGCGGAGCTCCGTCGTCTCCGCGTGCGTCCGATACGCCGCGCGGAGCGCGAGGAACGCCGTCTCGCCGCCCCCGTCCGGCGGGCCCGCGACGACCGCGCGGCAGCTCCCCTCGCCCGCGAGGCGCCGGACCGCGTCGAACGCGGCCGTGGCGCGCGCCGCCGGATGGCAGACGACGACGCCCCTCCCGCGCACGAGCGGGAGCGCGTGCGCGAGGTCGGTGTAGAGCGCGTCGGCCGACGCCGCGGCGTGGACGAGGACGCAGTCGAACCCGTCCTCGCGCAGGAGCGCGACGAGCTCCGGGTCGCGCGTGAAGTGCCGCGGCCCGCCGGCGACGGGCCGGATCGCGGCGTGGAACCAGCGCACGCGGGCGCCCGCATCCGCCAGCCGCCTGCGCGCCGCGGCGACGCTCGCCCCGTCCGGGTCGATCGCGACCCACGCCCGCACGCCGGCGCCGAGCGCCGCGGCCGCCGCCCTGCCCCCGCTCGACCCGATCTCGAGCACGCGCGCGGGCGCGAGCGCGCCGACGAGGCCGCCCGGGCCGTCGGCCGCGCGCGCGCCCGCCGCGGCCGCGGCGGCGAGCTGCTCGAGGCTCCCGGGCGGGCGGTTCATCGCGCCGGCTCCCAGCGCCACTCGGGCAGCGCCTCGTCCGCGAAGCCCCAGCGCTCGTCGTTCGTCGTGAGCGGCGCGCCCGCCTCGTCGAGCCGCGCGAGCCACGCCGCGAGGTCGGCGTCCGTGAGCATCGGGTAGTCGCGCCGCAGGCGCGCGCGGTCCTCGGCGACGCCCCAGCCCATGCCGTGCTCGATGTGGTACATCCGCATCGGGTCGGGCAGCACGACCTGGCGGAGCCCGGCGACCGTCGCCGTCTTCAGGAACACCGAGTCCAGGTGGAGCGAGTACGTGCCGAGCTCCGGATAGGCCCGGAGCTGCGCCCACGCCTCGCGCGCGAGCATCGTGAAGTCGCCGCACGCCTCGTAGACCGGCCGCCGGCGCTCGGCGTCGGCGACGATCCGCTCGAGGGCGCCCGGCGCGAAGCCGCGCCACGGCGCCGCCGCATGCCCGTAGCGGCGGCGCAGCTCCGCGGGCGGTCGCGCCACCGTGCCGCGGACCTCGCACACGCGCGCGACGTTCAGGCTGCAGAGGGCGAGCTGCTCCTCGACGTCGAGGCCGGGTGGGAGGTCGCGGAGCCCCACGTCGAGCCGGTTCACGCGATAGACGCACCCCGGGTCGAGCGGGCCGCCGGCGAGGAACTCGACGAGCGCCTCGGAGAAGAGGACGTCCATGTTCGTCGCGACGACGAAGGCGCCGCGCGCGCGCCGGATGCCGACGTTCTTCGCGATCATCTGGAAGAAGCGGAGCTTGTCGGCGTTCGCGATCCGCGCGTGGAGCGCGGGCGGCACGGTGACGACGCGGATGTCGAGCGGGCCCGGGTCCGCCGGCCACGAGAGCGCCTCCGCGAGCGGCGGCCGATCGGGCGGCGGGTTCCAGTCGACGACGACGAGCTCCGCGCGGAGCCGGCGCCGGCGCGCGACCGCCGCGAGCCCGTGCACGAAGAGCTCCATCCGGCGGCGCGGGTTCCCCCCGTGGTCGTCGTTGCGGGAGCCGACGACGAACGACACGCGCAGCCCCGTGCCGTCGGGGTGCGGCGCCCGCGGGCGCGCGACGGAGCGGCCCGCCGGTCGCCCCGCCTTGCCCTTCCGGAGAAGCGCCCAGGGGCGCGCGGCCTCGCCGGTCGGGAAGTCCCAGAAGCGGAAGTCCGGGGCGTCGAGGGCGGCGCGGAGCGCGAAGGCCTCGTCGTCCGCGACGTCGTCGCAGAGGACGAGCCCGCCCTCGCGGACGCGCGGCCAGAGCGCGGGCACGCGCTCGGCGTGCGCGTCGCCGACGACGACCAGATCGAAGACGTCGTCCGCCGCGAGCGCGAGCGCCGGCACGAGGTCCAGCGCCGGCGCGATCCGGAGCCGCGCCGCGAGGCGGGCGAGCGTCTCGCGCGCGAGCTCCCGCCAGCGGCCCTCCGGCTCGACGGCGACGAGGCGCTCGAGCGCCTCGGCCGCGCCGGCGACGAGCGCGATCGTCCGCCGCCCCATCCCGGCCGGCAGCTCGAGCACGCGGCGGGGCCGCTCGGCGGCGGCGAGGAGGAAGAGGCAGCTGTGGACGTCGCTCGTCTCCGGCTCGCGGAGCCGGCCGGGGATCGCGGGACGCAGCTCCTCGTCGGTCACGACCTTCGCCGCGACGAGCCGCTCGATCTCGGCGCAGACGTCCGCGAGCGGACGCGGCGCGTCGCCGGCCGCCGTCACGGGGCGGCCCACATCGCGCGCAGGCGGGCCGCGCGCGCCTCGGCCGCCACGCCGACGCCGAGCGCGACGCGCGTGACGGCCCGCGGGAGCGCCGCGCGGGCGAGGACGCGCCAGCAGTCGACGACCACGAGCGGCCGCGTGCGCGCCGCGAGGAGCGGGCCGAGCGCGTCGGCGAGCCGCGCGTCGGCGGCCGCCACGACCGCGACGTCCGCGTCGCGGAGCGCCTCGGCCGGCGACGCGGCCCACTCGACGGCGTCGCCGAGGACGGCGCGCGCCGCGTCCTGCGCCATGCAGTCCCAGACGACCACGTCGGCGCGGCGGTCGGCGAGCGCGCGGGCGATCGCGAGGCCGTGCGCCCGCTCGACGATCGGCGTCCCCGGCTTGTACGCGAGCCCCAGCACCGCGACGCGCCCGTCGCGCGGCAGCCGGCGCACGACCTGCGCGACGACCCGCGCGACGACGCCGTCGTTCACGGCGTCCGCGGCCTGGGGGATGGGCGCCGGCCGCCCGAGGATGCGCGCGAACGACGCGAGCGCGACGCTGTCCCGCGGGAAGCACGGCCCCCCGTAGCCGAGCCCGCCGCGGAGGCAGCGCGGCCCGATGCGCGTGTCGCGCCCGAGCGCGCGGCACACGTCGTCGACGTCGGCGCCCGGCAGCTCCTCGCACAGCTCGGCGAGCATGTTCGCGAAGCTGATCTTCGTCGTGACGAAGGAGTTGAGCGCGATCTTCGCGACCTCCGCGCTCGCCCAGCTCATGCGCACGACCTCGGGCGCGTTCTCGCAGACGCGCGCGTACACCGCCGCGATCGCGTCCCCCGCCCACCGCTCCCGCTCGCCGACGAGGACGAGGTCGGGGTGCAGGAAGTCGTGCACGACGGACCCGAGCGCGATGAACTCCGGGTTGTAGACGAGCGCCAGATCGTCGCCGCACGGACGCCCCGCCGCCTCCTCGAGGACGGGAAGGAGGCCGAACTCGACCGACCCGGGCAGCACCGTGCTCGTGACGACGACCACGTGCCGCCCGCGCTTCGCGCGCAGCGCCGCGCCGATCGTCCGCACCGCCGCCCGCACGTGCTCGAGCGAGAAGCGGCCGTCGGCGAGCGTCGGCGAGGGCACGATGACGAAGGTCGCGTCCGAGTCCGCGACCGCCGCCGCGTCGGCGTGGACCGTCCGGAGGCGGCCCGCCGCGTGCGCGCGGTCGAGGAGCGTCTGAAGCCCCGGCTCGGGGACGGGCGCGCGGCCCGCGCCGAGCGCGCCGACGAGCGCCGGGTCCACGTCGACCCCCGTCACCCGGAAGCCCTTGGCCGCGAAGCACGCCGCCATGCAGGCGCCGAGCTTCCCGAGCCCGACGACGGAGAGCCGCTCGATCGGGGGGTGAGCGTCGCCCGTCCTCACCGCCCCCGTCCGCCGAGCCGCCGCATCGTCGCCCGCTCCCTCCCCCACCGCCGGCCGCGGCGGTCCACGAAGCGAAGAGCAAGGCGCGTGCCGTGGCGTGGGCGGCGGGCGCCGGGAGCGGGCGCCTCGCGGAGACAAACGTCCGACGCGCCGTGCGCTGCGTGTCAGATTTCTGGCGTCCGCCGCCCGATCGGGTGCGGATCCTCACGGCGGCGCCCCGGGGCGCTCGGCCACGTCGGTCGCGCCCGAGCGCCGCCTTCGGGCGCATTCCCGCCCCGCCGCCAGTCTCCCTCCCCTACGGCCCCACTTCGGGAACGAGGCCGGGACCACGGAGCGGCTCCCCGGGAAGCGTCACGCCCCGCGCGCGGGCCCACGCAGCGCGCAGCGCCGACGCCTCGGGCGCGACCGCCACGACGCCGCTCCGCCACGCCGCCTCGGCGTCCGGCTCGCCCGGCGCGCCCAGGCGGACGAACGCGTGCGCCGCACGCAGCACGCGGTGGCGCAGTGTCGCGTCGGCGGGGGCGACGACGACGTCGGGGGCCGCCGCGCGCGAGCGGCCGAGCGCGCGGAGCGCCTCGTCCACGGGCGCCGCGCCGGCCGAGTCCGCGCAGAGGACGAGCGCGACGTCGTCGCCGGGGCGGAACGCCGTGCAGTACGCCTCGAGGAGCGCGTGGAGCGCGGCGCTCCCCCACGCGGGCCAGGCGAGGACGTGGAACCCGCGCGCGCCGGGCGGCTCCCACGGCGGCGTGACGGGCCCGCGCTCGCCGACGTAGACGAGCTGTCCGGCGAAGAGCTCCGCGAAGTCCGCGGCCGGGATCCCGGCGATTCGGAACTCCTCGAGCGTGACGCTCACCGTCGTCGCGCCCGGCGGCACGTCGGGGACGGGCTGCCAGTAGACGGGCCGGACGCCGCGGACGCGGAGGCCCGCCTGCGCGAGGAGCCGCTCGCCCTCGCGGCGGGTGAAGAACCGGAGGTGGCCGCGGTCGAGGATGCCGGCCTCCTGGTACTCCCACGCGCCGCGGAGGAGCCCCAGGATCACGGCCCAGTGCCGGACGTTCGGGAGGCTCACGACGACGCGTCCGCCGTCGGCGAGGAGCGCCGCGTGGCGGCGGAGGACCGCCCACGGGTCGACGCAGTGCTCGAGCACGTCGCCGTAGACGATCGCGTCGAGCGCGGCGTCGACCGCGACGTCGACGCGCTCGACGTCGCCGACAAGGACCCGGTCGAGGCGCGCCCGCGCGACGGCGGCCGCCTCCGGGCTCAGCTCGACGCCGAGGACCTCGCAGCACGGATGCGCCCGTTTGACGGCCGCGCCGAGGGCGCCCTCGCCGCAGCCGACGTCGAGCACGCGTCGCGGGCGCGGCGGAAGGAGGTCCTGGAGCTCCTCGCGCGCGCGGCGGTAGTACTCCGTCACCGCCTCGACGGCGTCGCCGGCGAGCCCCGTCATCGGGCCTCCCGGGCGGCCGCGAGCGCGGCGAGCGTCCGGCGCGCGTCCGGGTTCGCGGGGTTGAGGGCGAGCGTCCGCTCGAGCTGCTCCCGCGCCTCGGCGACGCGGCCCTCGATCGCGTTCAGCACGCCGAGCGCGCACCACGCCCACTCCGCGCCGGGATCGCGCCGCACCGCCTCGCGGAGGAAGAGCTCGGCCTCGCCGCGCTCGCCGCGGAGGAGGAGCTGCGTGCCGAGGCCGGTGTAGGCGGCGGCGTCCGCGGGGCCCGCGATCGCGGCGCGGTACGCGCGCTCCGCCTCGGTGCCGCGGCCGAGCCGCGCGAGCGCCTCGCCGCGGGCGGTCCACCATGCGGCGGCCGCGTCGGCCGCGGCCGGCGGCGCCTCGCCGAGCGCCGCGAGCGCCTCCTCCGGGCGGCCGGCTCGGAGCCGCGCGCGGGCGCTCGCCGCGCGGCGCGCGACGGAGGGCGGCGCGTCGGCCGCCTGACCCCGGGCCGCGCGCGCGCGGGCGGCGAGCGCGTCGGCGAGGGCGACGACGCGCTCGCCTGCCCGGCCGTCGCAGGGACCGGCCCACCGCGCGAGGAAGTCGCGGCGGGCGGCGGCGAACGCGGCGCTCGCGCGCCATCCGCGCGCGCGGGCGATCGCCGCCCGGACGGCCTCGGCGTCGGCGGGCGCGGTGACGACCGCACCGCCCTCGTAGCGCGTGCCGATCGCGACGACGGCCGCCCCCGCGAGCATCGCCTCGACGACGACGGTCGACGGCAGCGTGACGAGCACGTCGGTCGCGGCGAGCACCTCGCGGAGCCGGTCGCGGCAGACGAGGTCCGCCCGCGCGCCCGTCTCCGCGATCCACCTCCGCGTCCGCACCTCCTCCTCGGCGGACGCGCTCGGGTGGAGCTTCACGACGAGGCGCACCGCCGGGTCGTCGCGCTGCACCCGCGCGGCGGCGGCGAGCGCCGCGCGGGTGCGACGCGCCTGGTCCTCGCCGGCGAACGGCCGGTGCAGGGTGTTCGCGCCGATCCACGAGCCGGCGACCGTCACGACCGGGCCGCCGCCGAGACCGAGAGCGCCGTTCGGATCCGCGGGCGGCGTCGCGAACGCGTCGAACGCCGGATTCCCCGTCACGACCACGCGGTCGGCGGCGACGCCGCGGCGGAGGTACCAGCCGCGCGCCGCCGCGCCGGCGACGGCGGCGACATCCGCGTGCACGCGGCCGTGCACGTCGGCGCCGGCGACCGCCTCCTCGGCGTAGAGCCCGTGCGGGACGTGGACGGTCGGCACGCCGCAGGCGCGGAGCGTCTCGACGAACGTGCGCACGAGCCCGGTCACGTCCTCGTGCACGAGGGCGGCGGTGAGCCCGCGCGCCGCGAGCGTGCGCGCCGCCTCGGCGGCGAGAAGGTGCTCGGCGAGCCGGGCGTGCACGCACGCGTCGATCGCGTCGAGGACGCCCTCGCGCGCGGCGCCGGCGAAGCGGAAGAGCGCCGGGGCGCGGCGCTCGAGCGCGGCGGTCCACGCGTGCGCGAGCCGCCGCGCCGTCTCGGGGAAGCCCGCGACGGCGGCCGGCTCGATGAACGCGTCCCACGCGAGCGCGTCGATGCCGGCGGCCCGGAGCCGCGTGACCTTGTCGGCGTGCGGCAGGACGAGGATCCGGCCCCCGGCGAGCCGCTCGACGAGCGGCGCCGTGCTCGCCCCGCAGGTGACGAAGATCAGAGGCCGGTCCACGTCGCCTCCAGGTGCCGGTCGAGCTCGCGGCCGACGGCCTCGACGAGGTGGTACTCGAGCGTCGGCGCGATGCCGTCCGGATCCAGGGGAGCCACCGCGGCGAGCGCCCGGCGCGCGAGCCGGACGCACGCCGCCTCGACGAGCCGGCGCGCGTCCAGGCCCGGATACCACTCGCGGCCGCGCCGGTCCGCAGCGGCGCGCGCCGCCGCGCCGGCGCCCGGCCGCGCGCTCGCCGCCGCGAGCCAGGCCGGCAGGTCGAACGCGACCGCCGGCAGCGAGAGGACCGTCGCGTCGAGGAAGGCGGCGAAGCGGACGACCGCGTCGTCCTGGAGGAGTGCCAGCACGCGGGCCCCGAAGCGCGGGTCGTCGAGCGGGAGGGCGCGGCGCGGGGACGGCGCCGGCGCGCCCCCGCGGCGCGCGACGACGAGCGCGCGCCCGGTCGCCGACGGCGGGAGCGCGGGGACCACCGTCGCTTCCAGGAAGCGGGCGGCGCGCCGCACGGCCGCGTGCGCGAGGAGGTCCTCCAGCTCGGCGAGGACGGCCGGCGCCTCGGGTCCGAGCCCCTGCCGCCACGGGGACGCCGCGCCGAACACGTCGAACGGCACGACCTCGACGACGGCCGCCCCGGCC
>DASRHG010000119.1:0-8391 GCA_035650655.1 Binatia bacterium
CAGAATCAGAGCGCGCTCGCCGAGGAGAATCTCAAGGCCTACGCGAAGGAGCTCGGGCTCGACTCGGCGAAGTTCGAGAAGTGCCTCGCCGAGAAGCCGCACAAGGCCGAGATCGACAAGGACATCGAGGACGGCGGCAAGGTCGGCGTCACCGGCACCCCCGCCTTCTTCATCAACGGCCGCATGCTCTCGGGCGCGCAGCCGTTCGAGAAGTTCAAGGAAGTGATCGACGACGAGATCGCCGCGAAGCAGCAGGCGAAGGCGTCGTAGCCGCGCTCAACGGCGGGGCGCGTCCGGCGCCGCGCGGCGGGCCCACGCGCTCCGCCCGCTCCCGTCGTGGGCCCCGTGGCTCGCCCGCCTCGCCCAGCCGCTCTTCCCGCCGCTCCGCCGTCCGCCGAGGTCGCCCGCGGCGGCCCAGGCGCTCCGGCCGCCCGCGGCATGCGACCCGCCCGCCGGCCCCGCCCAACCCGCCGCCGGCTGCGGGACGTGCGCCCGCACGTCGTTGATGGCGCGCGACGCCGAGCTTCCCGACGTCGCGCGCGCGCCGCTCGCGACGGCGTGCGCCGCGGTCGTGTCGATCAGCGTCTGCGCCCGCGCGGTCGCGCCGAGCGCGACGAGCGCCACGAGCCCCCACGTCGTCCCCCGCATGGCCGGATCTCCTCGGAGGGTACTTCGGCACGTCGCGCGGCGGGCGTGAGCCCGCGGAGCGCGCGGCGAACGCCGCAGCGCCTGCGCGCCCGGCGGTAGATCGAAGCTTCTTGGCCCGACGGGGCGAGGGGACGGCGTCCCCTCGTTGCGTCAGGCCGCCGCGCTGCCGCTCGGCCGTGCGAGCGCGACGGCGTTCTTCGGGCCCCGCTTGACGGCGTACATGGCCGCGTCCGCGGCACGGAAGAGGCCCTCGGCGTCCCCGGCGTGCTCGGGGTAGACGGCGACGCCGACGCTCGCCGTGACGGCCGAGATGTCGACCTCGCCGTCGAGGCGCCGCTCGGCCTCGATGGCCGCGCGGATGGTCTCGGCGATCGCGAGCGCGCTCGCCCCGTCGGTGCTCGGGAGCACGACCACGAACTCGTCGCCGCCGAACCGGGCCGCCACGTCGCCCGGCCGGAGCACGCCGGCGATCAGCCGCCCGACGCGGCCGATCGTCCGGCTGCCGACGAGATGGCCGTGCGTGTCGACGACCTGCTTGAAGCTGTCGAGATCGAGGACGAGGAGCGCGACGGGGCCGCCGCGGCGCAGCAGCTCCGGCAGGGTGCGGTTGAAGTGACGCGTGTTGCCGAGGCCCGTCAAGTCGTCGGTGATCGAGGCGAGGAGCGCCTGGTGGTAGAGCGACGCGTTCTCGATCGCGATCGCCGCGTGGTCGGCGAGCATCTGCGTGAGATAGAGCTCGTCCTCGTCGAACGTGGTGCCGTCGAGCTTGTTGATCAGCTGGATGACGCCGAGGAGGCGGCCCTTCGCGAGCATCGGCACGCAGAGCATCGCGTGCGGCGTGAAGTGCGTCTGCTGCTCGATGCCCGACCAGTAGCGCGGGTCCTTCGTGACGTCGGTGACGCGGACGGCCTCGCGATGCCGCGCGACCCAGCCGGCGATGCCGCGGTCGGTCGGCATGCGGAGCCCGTCGATGACGCCCGAGCGGAGCGTGCGCGAGGCGGTGAAGACGAGGTCGCGGCCCGTGTCGTCCCGGAGGAGGAGCGCGGCCGCCTCGCTCGGCACGGTGGCGGCGACGCGCGCGAGGAGCGCGCGCATCGCGTCCGGGTCGTGCGGCAGCGCCGCCGGGTCGAGGTGCGCTCCGACGTCGGCGGCGAGGCGTTCGAGCGCCGCCCGGTCGTCGTCGCCGAAGACGACGCCCTCGTAGCGGTTCGCGAGCTCGAGCACGCCGAGGACCGCGCCGGCCCGCTTGACGGGCACGACGAGGAGGCTCTTCGTCCGGAAGCGCGAGATGCGGTCGATCGCGGCGTAGAAGCGCGGGTCGTTCGCGACGTCGTTCACCACCGCGCTCTCGCCCGTGCACGCGACCCAGCTCGCGACGCCGTGCTCCGGCGGCACGCGGAGGTGCGTCACGAGGTTCTCCTGGAGCGTCTCCGTGGCGGCGAACACGAGCTCGTCGCGCTCCGCGTCGTACAGGAGAAGCGAGAGGGCCTCCGCGCGCGTGAGCGTCTTGATGCGGTCGAGGACGATGCGGAGGATCTCGGGCAGCTCGAGCGTCGACGTGACCGTCTTGATGAGCTCGATCACCGCGGCGAGCTGCCGCGCCCGCCGCTCGGCCGGTCGCTCGTGGCCCGACCCGTCCATCGCCCCCGGGGGGTATCACGGCCCGGCCCGCGCCCGCCAGCGGCCGCCCGTCCCGCTCAGCGCGCCCGCTTCACCGCCGCGGCGCGCGCCCTGGCCCGGGTCTTGGCGCCCGACTTCGCCCGCTTCCGCCGGCCGCGGGCGTACTCACGCTTCGCCGTGCGCGCCGTCTCGCGCGGCTCGCCCGGCGTCTTCGCGACCTTGCCGCGCGCCGTCGGCGCACGCGGCTCGTCGGTCGACTTCCGCCGGGTCGTCGGGCCGCGCGCGGCCTGGGGATCCGACGGCCCGCGGGCCTTCTTCGGCACCCACCGGTCGCCCGCCTTCTCGTAGGAGTGCTTGAGCGACGCCCAGGCGACGCGATGCGCGCGGCTTCCCTCGCCGTAGGTCTCGACCGCGCTGTCGTGCGTCTTCTTCCAGACGCGCCGCGCGTGGGGCTCCGAGCGTGCGATCGTGCTCGGGACGTCGGTGTCGCCGTCCTTCGTCTGGCGTGGCATGGGTCGATAGTCGCCCGGGGCGACGTCGCGGCCATCCCGCCGCGAGGGGATCGATGATCCCGCGGTCGCGAAGCGCGACGCGGGCATGGTCGCCGCGCCGGGGCGACGAGGAGGGGAGGAGGCTCGCTCGGGCGGCGGTCCGCCGGGCGATCCCGCCCGGGGTGAGAGGCGCCGCGGTGTCGGCGGGAGCGAAGCCTCTGCCGCGCGGTGTGATGATGGCGCGAGGAGGTGCCGATGCGCTGGGTCGCGCCGACCTTCGTCGAGATCGCGATGAACGCGGAGCTCGCCTACTGCCGGGACGAGGCCGATCCTCCGGCGTAGCGCGGTGGTCGTCCGCGTGCTCGGCTCGGCGGCGGGCGGCGGCCTGCCGCAGTGGAACTGCGGGTGCGCGAACTGCCGCGCCGCCCGGCGGGGCGACGGGCGGGTGCGGCCCCGGAGGGAGGCGTCGGCGGCCGTCAGCGCCGACGGCGTCCGCTGGCTCCTCCTGAACGCGTCGCCCGACGTGCGCACGCAGCTCGCGCGCTGCGCGGCGCTCCATCCCCGCGGCGTCCGCGACACGCCGATCGCCGCGATCGCGCTCTCGAGCGCCGAGCTCGATCACACGCTCGGGCTCCTCGCGCTGCGGGAGGGCGAGCCGCTCCTCGTCCTCGCGACCGACCGCGTCCGCCGGGCCTTCACGACCGACAACGCGCTCTACCGCGTCCTCGAGCGCCGCCCCGGGCAGACGCGGTGGCGGCGCCTCGTGCCGGGAGCCCCGGTCGCGGTCGCCGACGGCGGACTCGCCGTGGACGCGGTCCCCGCGGGCGGGAAGCCGCCCGCGTACGCGCACGGTGCACCTGAACAACACGAACCCGCTCGTGCGCGACGGTTCGCCGGAGCGCGCGGCGGTCGCGGCGGCCGGGTGGGAGGTCGCGGAGGACGAGATGGAGATCGGCGTATGAGCGCGGCGTTCGTCGAGCGGCTCCGCCGCGAGGGAAGCCGCCGCTACCACGACCGCCATCCCTTCCACGTCCGCATGCACGCGGGCCGGCTCTCGCCGGACGCGCTCCGCACGTGGGTCCGGAACCGCTACTACTACCAGACGCGGATCCCGGTGAAGGACGCGCTCATCCTCGCGAAGTCCGACGACCCGGCGTTCCGGCGCACGTGGCTCCGCCGCATCGTCGAGCAGGACGGTCGGGCGGCGGGGGAGGGCGGCCTCGCGCTCTGGCTCCGGCTCGCGGCGGCCGTCGGCTGCGATCCCGCGGCCGTCGCGCGCTGCGACGACGTCCTGCCCGGCGTCCGCCGCGCGTGCGACCGCTACCCCGCGCTCGTCCGCGACTGGTCGCTCGTCGAGGCCGTCGCCTCGTCGCTCACCGAGTGCTTCGCGCCGGAGCTGATGGCGCGCCGGATCGCCGCGTGGGAGCGGCACTATCCGTGGGTCGACCCGGCGGGGCTCGCGTACTTCCGGGCGCGCGTGGCGGCGGGGCGGCGCGACGCCGGCGAGGCGCTCGCGTTCGTCGTCGCGCACGCGACGACGCCCGAGGTGCAGGACCGCTGCGTCGCGGCGCTGGTCGCGAAGACGGCGATCCTCTGGGAGCTCCTCGACGCGCTCGACGCCGCCGCGCCGGAGCCTTTCGAGCGGGCGAGCTGATGGCGCCCGCCGACCGGCCCCGCCTCGCCGCGAAGGTCCGTCTCCGCGCCGATCCGCGCGGCGACGCGCACCTCCTCCTCTGGCCGGAGCACGGCCTCGCGCTCAACGCGACGGCGCTCGACGTCGTACGGCTCTGCGACGGCGCGCGCAGCGTGGACGCGATCGTCGCGACGCTCGCGTGCCGCCATCCCGCCGACGCGCGGGCCGCGATCGCGCGCGACGTCGTCGCGTTCCTCGACCGGCTCGCCGCGCGCGGGCTTCTCGTGACCGCGCCGTGACCGCCGCGCCCCGCCCGTACACGCTCGTCGCCGAGCTCACGTATCGCTGCCCGCTCCGCTGCGCCTACTGCGCGAATCCCGTCGACTGGCGCGCGCACGGGGCGACGCTCGGCGCGGCGGACTGGGCGGCCGTGCTCGCGCAGGCGGAGGCGCTCGGCGTCGTGCAGGTGCATCTCACGGGCGGCGAGCCGTGCGTGCGGCGCGACCTCGAGCCGATCGTCCGCGCCGCGCGCGCGTGCGACCTCTACACGAACCTCGTCACGAGCGGCGTCCCGCTGGACGCGGGCCGCCTCCGGCGGCTTCGCGCCGCGGGGCTCGACGCCGTGCAGCTCTCGTTCCAGGACGTGGACGCGCGCGCCGCGGCGCGGATTGCCGGACGCGCCGTGCTCGACCGGAAGCGCGCGGTCGCGCGCTGGACGCGCGCGCTCGGGCTGCCGCTCACCGTGAACGTCGTGCTCCACCGCGGCAACGTCGACCGCGCGGCCGACTTCGTGGCGCTCGCGGAGGCGATGGGCGCGGACCGGCTCGAGCTGGCGCACGCGCAGTACCTCGGCTGGGCGCTCGTGAACCGGGACGCGCTCCTGCCGACGGCGGCGCAGGTGGCGCGGGCGCGGGAGGTCGCGCAGGCGGCGCGCGCGCGGCTCGCGGGGCGGATGGACGTCTTCTCCGTGCTGCCCGACTACCACGCCGATCGCCCGAAGGCGTGCATGGACGGCTGGGCACGGCGGTACCTCGTCGTCGCGCCGGACGGGCTCGTGCTGCCCTGTCACGCGGCGCACACGATCCCCGGGCTCCGCTTCGAGCGGGTGACGGAGCGTCCGCTCGCGGAGATCTGGGCGGACGGGCCCGCGCTCGCGGCGTTCCGCGGCGAGGCGTGGATGCCCGAGCCGTGCCGCAGCTGCGCGCGGCGCGCGGTCGACTTCGGCGGCTGCCGGTGCCAGGCCTTCCACCTGCTCGGCGACGCGGCCGCAACCGACCCGGCGTGTCCGCTCGCTCCGGGACACGCGGCGATCCTCGCCGCGCGCGCGGCGGCGGGCGCGGCGACGCCGGCGCTCCGCCTCCGCACCTGACGCGCGGGTGCGGCATGCGGGTTGCTCGCGTTCGGAGGGCCGACCGGCGATCCGATGACGACAGCACTCGTTCACGACGTTCCCGCGCACACCCGGCGGCGCGCGTGCGCCGCCGCACGGGCGCGGGTGTAGACTTTCCCTGCCGCGGATGGCGCCGCCGACGATCGTCGCCTTCTCGCACCTCCGCTGGGAGGTCGGGTTCGAGCGCCCGCAGCAGGTCCTCTCGCGGCTCGCGCGCGACGCGCGCGTCCTCTTCGTCGAGGAGCCCCGCCACGCGGACGCCGCGCCGCACTGGCAGCTCGCCGAGGCGCACCCGAACGTCCTCGTCTGCCGGCCGCACACGCCGCTCGAGACGTTCGGCCTCGACGCCGTCCAGCTCCCGGTCCTGATCCCGATGCTCGAGGCGCTCGTCGCGCGCCAGCGCGTGCGAGAGCCGATCGCGTGGACGTCGACGCCCATGGCGCTCCCGATCGTGCGGGCGCTCGAGCCGCGTGCGATCGTGTACGACTGCACCGAGGAGCCCGCCGCCCGCGGCCCCGACGGGTGGGAGCGGGCGCTCCTCGCGGCGGCGGACGTCGTCTTCTGCGACGGGCCGCGGCTCCACGCGGCCGTCGCCGCGCTCCACCCGCACGTGCACTGTCTCCCGAGCGGCGCCGACGCCGCGCACTTCCGCCGCGACGCGGCGACGATCGTCGAGCCGCCCGAGCAGGCGGCGCTCCGGCGGCCGCGTCTCGGCTTCTTCGGCCTCCTCGACGCGCCGCTCGACGGCGCGCTCCTCGACGCGGTGGCGCGCGCGCGGCCCGCGTGGGAGCTCGTCCTCGTCGGCGCGACGCGGAACGGCGACGTTCCGGCGCTCGCCGCGCGCCCGAACGTGCACGCGCTCGGCCCGCGCCCGTGGGACGCGCTGCCTGCGTACGTCGGGGGCTGGGATTCCTGCATCCTGCCGCTCGCGCCCGGCGAGACGCCCGCGTCCACGGCGCTCGCGACCGTGCGCGCGCTCCTCGCGACGGAGCGTCCGGTCGTGAGCACGCCGCTGCCCGCCGTCGCGGAGGCGTACGGCGAGGTCGTGTACGTCGGCGACGGCGCGGCCGGGTTCGTCGCCGCGTGCGAGCGGGCGATGGGCGCCGGTCGAAGCGAGCGCGCGGCGCGGACGCGGCGCGCGCGCGCGGCGCTCGCGGGCGCATCGTGGGACGTGACGGTCGGCGCGATGGCGCGGCTCGTGGAGCAGGCGGTTCAGCGGCGCCGCGCGAGTCGCGCGGCGTGACGGCGGCGCGCGACGCGCCACCGGCGTCGGACGCCCCTCGTGTCGGGCGCTCGCTCGCGGCGCGGGAGCCCGGTCGTCCGGGCCCCCGCGCCGCGAAGAGACGCTCGGGAGCTCAGCGCGTCGAGCCGGCGCCGCCCGTGCCGCCGGAGCCGGCCGTGCCGCTGCCGGTGCCCTCCGACTCGGGGCTGCCGGAGCCGGTGCCGCCCGAGCCGGTGCCGCCCGTGGAGCCCGAGCCGCCGGTCGAGCCGCTGCCGCTCCCGTAGGTGCCGCGCTCGGAGCCGCGGCGCTTCGTGCCCGCGTCGCTCTCGGAGCCGGAGCCGGTCGTCGAGCCACTCGATCCGCTCGAGCCGCCGCCCATCGTTCCACCCGGGCCGGTCGAGCCGCCGCCCATCGAGCCTCCCGAGCCCGCGCCGCCGGTCTGTGCGTACGCGAGCGGGGCGGCGGCGAGCGCTGCACCGAGCACGAGACGGAGATACTTCTTCATCGGTTCCTCCTTCTTGCCCGCACGCGGCGGGACGGTGTCCCGCGTGAGTACGTCGCGCGGAGACCTCGTGCCCATCGCACGCTCCCGCCTCGCCCGCTCGGGGGACGACGGGAGGATGAACCGCGCTCGTCCGCTACGGCGCGCCGACGCGCAGGACGCCGAGCGCGTACGCGACGGGCGTCGGTAGGGGCAGGCGGCCGCGGTCTCCGACGTGGCGGACGACGTGGTCGGCGAGCCCGATCTGGTGGATCGGGACGACGACCTCGCTGCCCGCGACGAGACAGACGAGCGCGTCCGACCGCTCCTCCACCACCACCACGTCGTCGAACACGACGAATTCCATCGTGCACCCCCTCTCGGTTCACCGGTAGGAGGAACGCCCCCCTATCTCGCCGGCCGCCTTCCCGAGCCATCCCGCCCGCGCGTGGGATCCCGGACGACGAGGGGGGAGCCGGCAGTCGCCTTTTGGGCCGACATCGAGCACCATGGGCGGGTCCCATGAACGAGACCCAGACCGCTCGCCCCCTCGACGTGCCGCCGGCTCCGGCGGCGGCCACCCCGGATCGGCTCCTCGTCCTCGCGCTCGGCGCGCTCGGCGTGGTCTACGGCGACATCGGGACGTCGCCGCTCTACGCGATCAAGGAGTCGTTCGGCGCCGGCTACGGGCTCGCTCCGACGTACGCGAACGTCGTCGGCGTGCTCTCGCTCGTCTTCTGGTCGCTGTCGCTCGTGATCGTCCTCAAGTACCTGACCTTCATCATGCGCGCCGACAACCGCGGCGAGGGCGGCATCCTCGCGCTCCTGGCGCTCCTCCAGCGCGGCACGCCGGCGGCCTCGGCCCTCGTCACGATCGGCCTCTTCGGCGCCGCGCTGCTCTACGGC
>DASRHG010000120.1:0-13864 GCA_035650655.1 Binatia bacterium
CACCGGCTGCCGCTCGGGAAGCTGTTCGACGCGGGCGCGCCCGGCCTCGCCGTCGGCGCGGCGATCGCGCGCATCGGCTGCTTCTGCGCGGGCTGCTGCTACGGGCGGCCGACGGACTCCGTCCTCGGCGTGCACTTCCCCTACGGGCACCTCGGCATGGCGCAGCTCGCGGCCGGGGATCCGCGCGGGCTCCATCCGACGCAGCTCTACCTCGCGGCGTCCGCCCTGGCGATCGCCGCGATCCTGCTGGCCCTCGGGCGCCGCGGCCGCCGGCGGCCCGGCGACCTCTTCCTCCTCGGGACGGCGCTCTACGCCGCCAGCGCGTTCGCGATCGAATTCCTCCGCGACGACCCGGGCCGATGGTTCGGCGGCGGGCTGTCGCACAGCCAGTGGATCAGCCTCGCGATCCTCGTGGTGCTCGGAACCGTCGCGCTCCGGCGGGCGGCCGCGCCGCGGTACGCGCTCGCGACGGCGACCGCGCTCCTCGTCGCGCTCGCGACCGCGTCCCGCGCCGCCGCGCAGGCCGAGCCGCCGCTCGCGCCCGACACGCTGATGGAGATCGTCGGCCGTGGCCTGGTCGACGGGCGGGCTGACGCGCTCCTCGTCCTCGGCCGCTTCCTCGAGTTCGGGGGCGGCGGCCCGCTCGAGACCTGGTCGCGGATCGGCCTCGGCACGCGCGACCTCTTCGACGGGAACCTCTCCGGCGCGCTCGCGGAGTGGCGGCGCGCCGCGGCGGACGCGGGCGACACGCCGTGGGGCGCCCACGCGCAGCTCGCGGTCGGCTTCGGCGAGGTGATGAGCGGCCGGCCGGACGCCGCCGTCCCCGCGTTCCGCGCCGCCGTCGAGGCGGGCGACCGTCAGACGGTCGGCTACGCCGCGCTGTCGCTCGGGCGCGTGCTCGCCGCGCAGGGCGACCCGGCGGGCGCCGAGGCGAGCCTCCGCCGCGTGCTCGCCGAGCAGCCGCGCGCAAGCGTCGCGGACGACGCCGCGCTCGCACTCGCCCGCGTCCTCGTGGGCGAGGGACGAACGGCGGAGGCCCGCGCCGTCCTCGCCGACGCGCGCCGCTACGAGCGCGACGGCTCGTACAAGCAGGCGGGACGCGACCGCGCGCTCCGCTGGGATCGGCTCGCGCTCCTCGGCGAGGCGCGCCTCGGCCGGCTGCTCCGCGAGCGCGCTGCCCGCGCCGCCGAGCACGAGATCCCGGTCCTCGACGCGCTGCTCGGCGCGCTCACCGACCGCTGGGCCGCCCCGGAGCTGCGGCGCCTGCGCGTCCGCGTCGATCGGCTCGTGGCCGGCGACGCCGCCGGGCTCGCCCGGCCGGCCGCCGCCGCGCCCGCGACGTCCGCGGCGAATCCGGCCGGCCCGGGGACGCCGGCCTCGCTGACGCGGGAGACGATCGCCGCGCGGGCGGCCCGCTTTTACGCCGCGCGGGCGCTGCTCGCCGGCCTCGCCCTCGCCGTCGTCGCCCTCGGCCTCCGCGCGATGCGCGCGCACCGCCGGCCGCCGGCTCGCGCGCCGGCACGGTGGCCCCTCGTCGCCCGCTGATCGGGCGCGCGGCGCGCGCCGCGCCTCACGACGTCCAGGCGATCGGGAGCCGGGGGTCCGGGTCGTACGAGCAGTAGACGCCCGTGTGGACCGTTGCCGTCAGGTGACGGCCGAGGCGGGCGTCGCCCGCCGAGATCCTCCGGATCGCGGCCTTGATCGTGCGCGTGACGTTGATCCGCGCGCGCTCGGCGGGCCCGGCGTGCGTCCGCAGCCGCGCCCCGAGGCCGAGCCCGCGCGCGAGCTCCCGGACGAGGAAGTCGAGCTCCGTCCGCACCCGCCGCAGCCGCTCGACGTCGTTGCAGCGCTCGGCGTCGGCGGCCTCCGCTTCCAGCTCGGCGATCCGCTGCTTGTACGCGTGGCGGGCCTGGACGTCGATGACCGTCCCGCCCGCCGCGCCGGGGACGGCCTCCGCGCCGTTCCCGCTCGCGAGCAGCGCGAGGTCGAGCGCCAGGAGGTCGCGGCCGGGATGGCGAAGGAGCTGCGCGAGACACCGCAGGCCCCTGGAGTCGCGCAGGCGCGTGACGGTCTCCCCGAAGACGATCGTCCAGAACTCGCCGTCGCGCCGGAAGACGGCACTCTGGTGGACCGAGGGCGAGGCGGCGGAGGCGAGGGCCGGTGTCTCCGCGCGCCGCGCGCAGCGCCGCTCCAGCCGCGCCCGCTCGCTCGGCGCCACCATGCCGAGGATCGCCGCCCGCAGGACCGGCGCCGCGAAGCGATAGCCGTCCGCGGCCTGGGAGTCGCGCGTCACGAGCTGGAGCGCGAGCGCGGCCTCCAGCGACTCGATCACCTCGTCGGCGGGCTGGGCGAGGACGTGGCAGAGAAACGCGAGCGGGAAGCGCTCCCCGATCACCGCCGCGGCGCCGAGCACGCGCATCGAGTCGGCACGCAGCCGCCCCGTGCGCGCGCGGGCGAAATCGCGGATCGTGAGCGGCACCGCCCCGCACGCCCAGCCCCCGGCGTCGAGCGGCCGCCGCTCGCGGAGCGCCTGCCGGACCACCTCGACCACGAACAGCGCGTTGCCCGCGGTGTAGGTGTGGAGCGCGTCCAGCGCGGCAGCCGCGGGTCGCGCGCCGGTCACGGCTTCGACGTACTCGCCGATCTCGTCCCGCGCGAGAGGGGCGAGCACGAGACGCTCGAATCGCGGCAGGCGGACGAGCTCGGCGAGCGTCTCCGACAGCGGGTGCTGCGGGCCGACGTCGCAGTCGCGGTACGTGCCGACGAGCAGCGCCCGCTGGTCGCCGATCTCGCCGGCGACCCACTGGAAGACGAGCAGCGACGGGGTGTCGGCGAGGTGCAGGTCTTCGACCAGCATCACGAGCGGCTCGGCGAGCGCGGCGTGGCGGAGCGAGACGCCGAACGCGTCGAGCCGCCAGAAGAGGTCCTCGCCCCCGTCGTCGCCGTCGCTCGCCTGCGCGCCGAGCGCGCGGAGCTCCGGCACGAATCGGGCGAGCCGCCCGGCGACGCCGTGGAAGACCGCGCGAACGGAGCCCGGCGACGCCTGGCGCACCCATCCCCGCACGATCTCGATCCAGGGCCAGAAGGGCGGCTCGGCGGGCCCGCCGAGGCACCGGGCACCGAGGACGCGCATGCCGAGGGCGGCCGCACGCTCGGCGAGCCAGACGAGGAGGCGGCTCTTGCCGCTTCCGGGCTCCCCCGCGACGAGGAGCGTGCGCCCTCCCCCCGCACCGGCCGCCGCGAGCGCGGCGTCGAGGGCCCGGCGCTCCTCGCGCCGCCCGACGAAGGGTGCTGCCGACGGCAGGGGCCCGCCCCCGTCGGGCTCGACGGCGTCGAACGCGCCCGGGCGCGTCAGTCGGTCCATCGCCCTTCGGCCACCGGACCTTCACCGCGGGAGCGACGGACGGCGACGGGCGTACGCGCGGCGGAACGCGCCCGGATCGCCGCGGAGCAGCGCGCCGCCGAGCGTCCGCACGACGGCCGCCACCTCGAGCACGTTGCGCGCGAGCATCTCGCGCGCGGTCGCGAATCCCCGACGCCCATCCGCCAGCGCGAGCAGCTCGGGCAGGCCGACGGGCGGCTCCCGCGCGGCGTCGCGCCGAGCGATCTCGAGGCGGAGCTGATGGCGCCCGGGGCCGCGCCGGACGGCGACGCGGGCGCGCTCCGACTCGAAGCGGACGCACGCCTCGTCCGCCGCGGCGACACGGAAGCCGTATTCCGTCTCCAGAAAGGCGAACGCGTCGCGCACGGCCTGCTGGAAGACCGCCATGCCGGAGACCCGTCGCGCCACGCGCTCCTCCATCGTCGTCGTCCTGCAGCCGAACCTTCGGCCGGAACGATTGTGCGCGGGATCCCCGAGCGAGCGGCGGAGTTGGTCATCGACGTGCCGGCGAGCGACGTCTCGTCGGCGGAGATAGGTGGGACTTCCACGACCGACAAGAGCCGCGCGCCTGGCCCGCCCGCGATTTCTCTATGGCGCGGACGCCGTGGCGTCTGCGCGGTCGTCCGGTCGTGGGCCGGCGCCGGGCGACCCCGTCCGGACGGCGCCGGACACGCCCGCGCGGCGCCTACCGCCTGCACGATGCCCCCGCCGCACGACGTCCTCTCGCGCGCGGCCGCCCTGGCGCTCCTCGGCGCCGTCCTCCGACCGCTCGAACGGCGCTGGCCGGCCGTGGCCGGACGGCGTCGGTGGCGCCGCGATCGCGGGACGGATCGCGGCGCACGAGCTGCTCAGCACCGCGACGCCGGAGCAATGGCATCTTTTCGGCGTGCAACGTGTCGCAGCCGGGGGCGCGTTCTCTCCCGACGACCCCCGCGGTCGAACCAAATCGCACCCGACGCCCTTCGGCGCCCGGATCTGCTACGCTGCCTTCCCATGGCCGACCTGGACGAGACGGAACTCCGCATGGACGCCGCGCAGCTCTGGCGCGAGGACATCTTCACCGACCGGCGGGTCGGGACGATCCGCCAGCTCACGCCGGTGACGAGCGCGGGCGCGCCCGACCCGAGCCGCGCCGTCGCATTCGTCGGGCAGACGCAGATCCTCACCGCGGGCGGCATGCTGCCGCTCAACTTCGACATCCCCGCGGCCACGCTCGCCGAGGCGATCGAGAAGTTCGCGGGCGCCGCGAAGGTCGCGCTCGAGGAGACGGTGCGGGAGCTGCAGGAGCTGCGCCGGCAGGCGGCGTCCTCGATCGTCATCCCGGAGCCCGGCGCGACGTCCTCGATCCTCGGCCCGGGCGGCATGCCGCCGCGGGGCGGGAAGCCGACGCTCCGCTGACGCCGGCGTCCCGTCGCCCTCGCCGCCGCTCGGTCGAACGCCGCCGGCCGTGCTACGCTCGCGGCCCGAGGGGGCGGATGGCCGAGCCGTTCGACGTGGCGGTGATCGGGGCGGGGCCCGTCGGGAGCTTCGCCGCGGAGCGGATGGCGCGCGGCGGGCTCCGCGTGGCGCTCCTCGAGAAGGACGTCGCGCCCGGCGACTCGACAGTGTGCGCGGGCGGGCTCCACCGCAGCGTCGCCGACGTGGTCGCCCTCCCCGACGACCTGATCGAGCGGCGGCTCCCCGCGCTCCGGCTCGTGACGGTCCGCGGGACGACCGAGTGGCGCTTCGCGGACCCGCCGTACCTGACCGTCGAGCGGCGCGCGCTCGACCGTTTCCTCGCGGCGCGTGCCGAGGACGCGGGCGCGCGCCTCCTGACGCGCGCCCGCGTCGTCGCGCTCGCTCCCGGGTACGGCGCCCTCGCGTACGAGGACGAGGCGGGCGGACGCCGCACGCTCGCGGCGCGCGCCTTCGTCTTCGCGGACGGGCCCCGCTCGCTCGCGCGGACGTACGTCGGGCCGACGCCGCGCGCCGCCGCGCGCACCTGGATCGGCCTCGAGTACGACCTCGCGCTCCCGGGCCACGCGCTCGACGCGCTCGAGATCCGGCTCGACCCGGCGGCGCTGCCGCTCGGCTACGCGTGGTGCTTCCCCAAGCGCGACCACGTGAACGTCGGGCTCGTGACGCTCGCCCCGCCGCACGGACGCCCGCTCCGCGCGCTCCTCGACGCGCTCGTCGCCCGCTGGCCCGCGCTCGCCGGCGCGACGGTCCTGGCGCGCAAGGGCGGCATCGTCCCGGCCGCCCCCGTGCCGCGCCTGCACGACGGCAACCGCCTCGCCGTCGGCGACGCGGCGGGCATGACGAATCCGCTCACTGCCGGCGGCTACGTCTGCGGCTTCCTCTCCGCGGCGCACGCGGCCGACGCGTGCCTCGCGGCGTTCGCGAGCGGCCGGTTCGACGAGCGGGCGCTGGCGGCGTATCCGCGGCGGCTTCGCCGGACGGCTCACTGGGTGGCGATCCGCGCCGCGGCCGTCGTCGTCGACCTCGCCGCGCGCGCGCCCGCCGCACGCCTCTACCCGCGGCTTCTCGCCGGCTACCTCCGCCTCGCGCACGCCGCGCTCGGCGTCGTCCGCCCCCTCGGCGCTCAGACGACGGTCGGCGTCGAAACGAGGAGCGCGAGCCAGACGACGCCGAAGTACGTCTTCGCCAGGAGCCACGCCCGCGCATCCTCCTCGAGCGCGCAGGCGAGCACGAACGGCACGAGCGCGGTCGCCGCGACGGCGGCGCCGAGCGCCGGCGCGAGCGCGACCGTGAGCAGCGCGCAGAGCCCGAGCAGGACGCCGAGCGTCGCCGGATAGGACCAGACCGCCGTCGTCGTCGACGGGACGCGCGCGTCCGCGCGCCGGTCGACGAGCATCTGGAAGACGTGGCTCGTGCCCGTCATGAGGCCGACGAGGACGGCACCCTGCCACGGCGCCTCGACGAGCCGCGCGTAGACCGCACCGCCAACGCCGATCGTCACGACGTCGGCGACCGGCACCCGCTTCAGCACGGCCGAATAGGCGGCGTTGAGCACGAAGAGAAGCAGCACGGCCGCGCCGGTTCCCGGACCGAGGACGCGCGCCGCGCCGAGCGCGAGGAGGCTCTGCTCGGCGGCGAGCGCGCGGAGCAGCGTCCGGCGATGCGCGAGGAAGAACCGGACGATGGCCGGGCGCTTCTTCGGATTGTGCCCGTCGCTCGCCGCGTCGTGGAGGTCGTTCACGGCGTAGCAGAGCGCGAGCGCGGCGAGCGAGACGAAGCCCTCGGCGAGCGCGCGCCCGGCGCCCGGCCGCCGCACGCAGAGCACGGAGAGGTTGAGCGCCAGGAGGAGCCCCTCCCCGAGCCGGAAGCGCACGGCGAGCGGCGTCACGCTCCCCCGGACGACGACGCGGAGGAGCGAGAGGTCCCGTCCGACGCGTCCGACCCTCCCCGGCGTCTCGCGCACCATCCGCCCGCCCCGCCGACGAGCGATAGTCGAAGCCCACCGGAGCCGCAAGCGCGCGCGCTTGCATGCCTCGCCCGAGTCCGTCACAGGAGGCGACGCCGAATGCGCGCCGAGCCCGTGCCGCTCTCCGCCGACGCCGCCGCGGCACGGACGCGGCCGGCGCGTGGCGCCGGCCTCGCCGCGGTGATCGCGCTCTGGGCGGTCGCGAGCGTCCTGCCGCTCGGCGCCTGGACGGACGTCGCCGAGCGCGCGCTCTACACCGATGCCTGGCGGCTCTGGCTCCACGCGGCGGCGCTCGCGCTCCTCCCGGCCGTCGTCGTCTGCCTCGCGGGCGGCGCGCCCTTCGTGCGCGGCGCGCTCGGGTGGGCGGCCAGCACGCCGCGCGCCGTCTTCCTCGGCGTCCTCGGCGCCGCCGCCGCGGTCGAGGCCGCGCTCGTGGCCGCGCGCTGCTTCGCGCGCAATCCCGTCCACGTCGACGTCTGGCCGCAGCTCTTCCAGGCGAAGATCTTCCTCGCCGGCCGCCTCGCGGCGCCCCCGCCGCCGAGCGTGACCCACTTCGCCACCCTCAACATGCTCGGCAACGAGGCGCACGGCTGGTTCTCGCAGTACCCGCCCATCCACGCGCTCGTGCTGGCGCTCGGCGTCGCCGCCGGCGTGCCGTGGCTCACGACGCCGTTGCTCGCCGCCGTCCTCCCGGCCGCCGTCTGGGCCCTCGGCCGGGGGACGGGCGACGAGCGCGTCGCGCGCCTCGCCGCGGCGCTCGTCACGCTGTCGCCGTTCGTCGTCGTGATCGACGCGAGCGGCTTGAGCGGCACCGCCTCCGCGCTCCTGGCGGCGATGGGCCTCGCCGCGCTCCCGGCGCTCGCCCGCGGCGGGGTGCGCGCAGCGGCCCTCGTCGGCGCCGCGGTCGGGCTCCTCCTCGGCCTCCGCCCCGCCGACGCCGTCGCCCTGGCCGTCGTCACCGCGGGCGCGCTCCTCGCCGCGGTGCGGGCGCGGCGCTGGCGCGTGCTCGCAGCGGCGGGCGCGGCGGGGACGGCCGCGCTCCTCCCGACCCTCGTCTTCAACGGCGCGACGACCGGCAACCCGTTTCTGTACGGCTACGCGCTCGTCTGGGGGCACGCGCTGCCGTGGCGGGTCCCCTTCGGCGAGCCGCTGACGCCCCTTCGCGCGCTCGGCCTCACGGCGCTCGACGCGCACGAGCTGAACCTCTACCTCCTCGCGTGGCCGATCCCGGTGACCCTCCTCGCCCCGGTCGCGCTCCGGCCCGGGGGCTCGGACGCGGCCCCGCGTCCGGCTGCGGCCTTCCTCGTGGCGACGGTAGCGCTGCTCGCCGTCTTCTTCTTTCGCGACACGTTCGGCGGGCCGCGCTACCTCTTCGCGGCCGTTCCGTCCGTCCTCGTGCTCGTCGCCGCGGGCATCGTCCGTCTCGCGGACGGCACGCGCCGCCTCCTCGGGCGCGTGTCGACGGGCGACGCCGCGACCGTCGCGTTCACGGCCGTCGCGCTCCTCTCCGCCACGCTCGTCGTGCCGCAGCACCTCGCCTCGATGCGGAAGGGCGGCGTCCTGGCGCTCCACCCCGCCGACGACGCGCGCGCCGCCGGCGTGCACCACGCGGTCGTCCTCGTCCCCGACGGATGGGGAAACCGGCTCGTCGTCCGGATGTGGGCTGCGGGCGTCCCCGTGCGCGACTCCCCGCGGCTCTTCCGCGCCTTCGACGCGTGCGCGCTCGAAGAGCGCCTCGACGCCGCCGAGCAGGCGGGACTCCGGGGACCGGCGCTCGTCGCGCGCCTCGACGCCGACGCCGCAACCGCCGACCGCGGCGTCGCGCAGCCGACCGTCACGCCCGACCCGCTGACCCGGCTCCCGTCCGACCCGGGCGCGATGACCCCGCGCTGCCGCGCCGAGGTGCTCGCCGACCGCCGAGGCATTCTCGACTACGCGCCGTTCCTCTGGCTCAACGCGCCCGGCCTCGACGGCGACGTCGTCTGGGCGCGCGAGATGGGGGCCGGCGACGGCGCGCTTCGCGCGCGGTATCCGGACCGGCGCTTCTTCCGCTACACGCTCGCGCCCGGCGCCGCGGCCCCGACGTTCACGCCGCTCGACCCCCCCGCGTCCGCGGCGCGGTGACGCCGGCACCTGCTGTGCGGCACTCCGTGACGCTCGCGTTCCGACCGTCTCGCTTGTTCGTCCGCCGCACGCCGTGGTAGCGTGCGCCGCTCGGTAGCCCTCGGCGCACCACCCGTATGACCGTCCTCGGCCTCCTCGGCTTCGGCATGAACCCCGGCGCGTGTCTCCTCCGCGACGGACGGCTCGTCGCGTTCGCGGAGGAGGAGCGCTTCACGCGCTTCAAGGGCTCGCACGGGTTCTTCCCGGGCAAGTCGATCGAGTACTGCCTCGCGGAGGCGAAGCTCCGGCTCGGCGACGTCGACCGGATCGCGTTCGCGTGGGACAGCAACAAGTACCCGTATCTCATGCTGCGCCAGCTCGCGCGGCAGTACGTGAAGTACCGCGGCGCGGCCGCGCGCGCGTACCGCAAGGGCGAGGGCGGCGACGGCGGCAACGTGTTCACCGCGGCCGCGAACGTCATGAAGTACACGCCCGGCATGCTCCGGGAGGAGATCCGCCTCGGGCTGCGCGCCGCCGGGCTCATGGACGACGTGCCGCCCGTCGAGTTCGTCTCCCACCACCTCTGCCACGCGTATTCGACGTACTTCTGCAGCCCCTTCACGGAGGCGATCGTCCTCACGCTCGACGGCTCGGGCGAGGACAACTGCACGCAGATCGCCATCGGCCGCGGCGACACGCTCGAGGTGAAGGAGAACGTCCTCATCCCGCACTCGCTCGGCTGGTTCTACGCCGCGTTCACCGCGTATCTCGGCTTCATCCCGTACCGCGACGAGGGGAAGCTCATGGGCCTCGCCGCGCTCGGCGAGGAGCGGCGCGCGCAGAACCCGTGGCCGGAGCGACTGTCGAGGATCCTCAAGGTCGAGCGCGGCTCCTACGAGGTCGACCCGATCTACACCAAGTTCGGCGGCCACTGGTACGCCGAGCGGTTCACCGACGCGCTCGTCAAGTTCGTCACCGACTTCGACCCGAGCCTCGTCCCGATCGGCTACGGGGAGAAGATCGCGCTCAACGGCGGCCCGCCCGTCAGCAAGTACCTCGACCCGCGCTACGTCGACCTCGCGTGGGGCGTGCAGGAGAAGCTCGAGCAGGCGGCGAAGGCGCTCGTCGAGCGCGCGGTCCGGGAGTACGGCATCCGGAACCTCTGCGTCGCGGGCGGCGTCGGGCTCAACTGCAAGATGAACGGCGAGCTCCTCCAGGCGACGCCCGTCGAGCGCATCTTCGTGCAGCCGGCGGCGAACGACGCCGGCACCGCGATCGGCGCCGCGATGATCGTCGCGCAGGCGGGCGGCGACCGGATCTGGAACCGGCTCGACCACGTCTACTACGGCCCCGGCTACTCGAACGCCGAGATCCGAAAGGCGCTCGACGGCTGCAAGGTCCCGTACGAGGAGCCGGCCGACGTCGTGCAGCGCATCGCCGACGACCTCGCGGCGGGGAAGATCGTCGCCTGGTTCCAGGGCCGCATGGAGTTCGGGTCGCGCGCGCTCGGCGGCCGGTCGATCATCGCGAACCCGGTCTTCCCCGGCATGAAGGACAAGGTGAACAACCAGGTGAAGTACCGGGAGAGCTGGCGCCCGTTCTGCCCCTCGCTGATCGACGAGGCGAAGGGCGACTACCTCGAGCACGCGGCCGAGGCGCCGTTCATGATCGTCGCGTTCCCCGTGAAGCCCGACAAGCGGGAGCTCATCCCCTCCGCCGTCCACGTCGACGGCACCGTCCGACCGCAGACGGTCACGCGCGAGGCGAACCCGCGCTTCCACGCCCTCATCAGCGAGGTCGGCCGGCGGACGGGGCACCCGGTCATCCTGAACACCTCCTTCAACGTCCGCGGCGAGCCGATCATCTGCACGCCGCTCGACGCCGTCCGCTGCTTCTATTCGACCGGGCTCGACACGCTCGCGATCGGCGACTTCGTCCTCTCGAAGCCGTCGGGCGCGTAGCGCGGGCTCGCGCCGGGGCTACGGGCTGCTCGTGACGCACGTGCAGCCGCCGCTCGGGTCCGTCGGGTCGAAGACGCACGCCTCGCCCGCGTTGCTGCACGCGCCGTTGCACTCGGGCGCGTCGGCCTCGCCGCACGGGACCGGCTGACAGGTGCAGCCGGTCGGCACCGAGGTGCCGCAGCGCATGCCGGCGCCGCAGGTTCCCGTGCACCGGCCCTCCGAGAACGTGCAGCCCGCGGCCGTCGTGCTCGTGGTCGACCCGCCCGTCGTCGTCGACGACGTCGTCGTCGCGGTGGCGCCGGTCTGCGTGGCGGGCGCGCAGAGGAGCTGCGCACCGCGGAACGTGATCGTGCGGCTGCCGAACTGATCCGCGAAGGGCGCGCCCGGCGGGAAGGGCTTCGGGCACTTCATCGTGTAGCAGAGGAAGCTCCCGGGCTTCGAGCCCGAGCCCGGCGCCCCCGTCGGCGGCAGCGGCGTGATCAGGTCCTGCGACATCTCGAGACAGCCGACCTTCGCGGGCGTCTTCACGGTGCACGCGATCGTCCCCGTGTCGGTCGTGAGCGCGACCGTGAACCGACCGCGCGCGGCGTGATCGCGCACGCGGAAGCACGCGAGATGATCGGTGACCGCGCCCGCCGGCCACGCGAGCGCGACCGCGCCGAGGACCATCCCTACTCGAGCCGCTCCGCGGAACATCGAAAACCCTCCTTCCACCCGGTCGGCCGGCGGTGGAGCAACGCCCGTGCCCGATGGACCCGCGGCCGGGGGCGCGGTGGATGCGTCGCGCGGCGCTGCGGTCGCGGGCGGGCGGCGTCGTCCGGCGGCCGCTGCGCGCTCGCGCGGGCGCCCGCCGTCTGGTAGAGCGCGGAGCCGGGCGGGTGGGGATGCGGCGGCTCGTGGACGACGCGCGGCTCGCGTACCGGTGGGCGGTGAGCGTCGTCCGCTTCGCGACCGAGGCGGCGCCCGCGCCCTTCTCGGCGAGCTTCGCCGTCACGGACCGCTGCAACCTCGAGTGCGGATACTGCTCCTGTCCGTACGCCGACCACACCGAGCTGCCGCTCGCCGACGTCGCCCGCCTCCTCGCCCGCTTCCGCGAGATGGGCGTCGCCCGGCTCGGCCTCGTGGGCGGCGAGCCGATGCTCCGGCGCGATCTCTCCGACGTGATCGCGCTCGCGAAGGCCCACGGCTTCGTCGTATGCGTCAACACGAACCTGACCCTCTACGGCCGCTTCCCCGAGCGCCTCGCGGGCGCGGACCTCGTCTTCACGAGCCTCGACGGCGACGCGGCGGCGCATCGCGCGAACCGCGGCGCGCGCGCGTACGACGGCGTCCTCGACGCGATCCGCACGCTCGTCGCGGCGGGTACGCCCGTGGTCGCCATCTGCGTCGTCACCGAGCGGAACCTCGACCAGGCCGACGGACTCCTCGCGCAGGCGGAGGCGCTCGGCATCCGCGTGCACTTCCAGCCCGTCTGCACGGGCGGGCCGGCGCCCGCGGGCTGCGCCCCCGACGTCCCGAACGAGGCGTTCCGCGCGTTCTTCCGCCGGCTCCTGGCGCACAAGCGCGCCGGCCGCCCGGTCGCGAGCAGCCGGGGGTACCTCGCGCACATGGCGGCCTGGGAGGACTTCCGCACGACGGCCCTCCACGACCCGACGACACGCTGCGCGGCCGGCCGCGCGTTCCTCTACGTCGACCCGCGCGGCGGGGCGTTCCCGTGCCCCTACACGCGGACGACGACGCCGGTCGATCTCCTCGCGACGCGGTGGGAGGAGGCGTGGAGCGGCGAGACGCCGTGCACGCGGTGCAACGTCGGGCCGATGGTCGAATTCAACCTGCTCGTCCGCCACCCGCTCGGCGCGGCGCTCGACGTCTGGCGGAGCTACGCGCGCCGCTGACGGGTCAGCGCCGGCCGGCGAGCTCCGCCCAGCCCCGTCCCGGCGGCGTGCCCTGCTCGACGGGCAGCCCCGCGTCGCGCCAGCCCGGGACGACGGCGCCCGACGGCTCGCGCAGGCCCCCGAATCCCCCGCGCACGTTCGTCAGGTCGGTGTAGCCGGCCGCCGCGAGCAGCTCGCACGCCGACTGCGAGCGCCCGCCCGCCTGGCACCCGACGACGAGCTTCGCGGTCCGCGGGACGTGCCGCTCGACCACCGCGACGAAGTCGGGGTTCGGCCGCGGCTGGCGCGTCGCCGGATCGACGAAGAGGACGGGCACGTTGAGGGCGCCGGCGGGATGCCCCGCCTCGAACTCGCCCTCGGTGCGGACGTCGAGGTAGACGGCGTCCGGATGTCGCCGGAGGATCTCGTGGGCCTCGGGGGGCGTCTTCTGTGCGATCGACATGGACGCGACGCTAGCAGAGGGCCGCCACGGCGGCGAGGCCCGACGCGGCGGGCGAACCCACTCCGGACGCGAGCGATCTCACCCGCTGATCCGGCGCACGACCCTCGGCTTGCGGGCGTTGATCTCGCGCAGGGTGCGGATCCCGTCCTCCGCGATGTCGTCGCCGACCATCCGGTCGCCCTCGGCGACGAGCTCGTCGAGGTCGACCCACGCGGCGTACCGCGCGCGCGTCCGCTCGGTGATGATCCCGGCCTTCAGCAGCGTCTTCGCGAGCGTGCGGAACGCGTTGCTCGGCCGGCGCATGAGCTCCCGGCGGTCGGCGTCCGTGACCGCCTCCACGACCGCGGCGCGCACCCACTGCCAGTCGAGGCCGAAGCGCGGGTAGATGAGCCGCTTCTGCTCGGGGTTCACGAGGTTCAGGACGAGCGCCTCGAAGACCTCCGCCGCCCAGTCCTCGACGGCGTCGTGCTCGGCCGCGTCGAGGTTCGGCACGGTCGCGTGCGCCCAGATCCTGCCGAACCGGTGATGGAACGCCTCGTCCGTCATCACGAGCTGGCAGACGCGGCGGAGGAGCGGGTCGGGCGACACCTTGAAGAGCGTCGTGAACGCGCCCATCGCGACCCCCTCGACCAGCATCTGCATGCCGACGATCTTCTT
>DASRHG010000121.1:0-13980 GCA_035650655.1 Binatia bacterium
ACCTCCGCGTGCTTGCTCACCCGGGTCGGGCGGAGGGTCGCGTACTTCCAGAGCTGGTCCAGCTTCGCCGCCGTCGACTGCTGGTGGCACGCGTGGCAGCCGACCTTCGCGTGCACGCTCGTCTGCCACCGGCCGTACGCGTTCTCCATGAGGTGGCACGAGAGGCAGAAGCGCGGGTCGTTCTCGACGTAGTCGTAGGTCCGCAATCCCACGAAGACGGCTCCCGCGACGATGAGCAATCCTCCTGCCACGACCCCGAGCCGCCACGACATGCCGGCGCCTGTCTAGCAAATCAGCCGCCGTACTTGCACGCGGCTCGGAACGTGCGGCCGGGACGTCGGGGCCTGCCGTCGCGCTTCCCCGTTCTGAGAACCGGCGCCGCGCGGGCTTTCAGCTCTGGGAACGCCGCCGGACATGCGGCGCCGGGTGCGCTGGCACGACGATGGCAGGTCGGAGGCATGGCGATGCGACGAAGGACGACGACCGGCGCGCTCGTGGCGCTCCTCCTCGGTCTTCCCGTCCCGCCGCCCCACGCGGCGGCCGGAGTCCTCACCGGGACGGTGCGGCTCGCGGGTCCGGCGCCCGCACGACCGCCGATGCCCGTCTTCAAGAACGCGGAGGTGTGCGGCGAGCACGTGATCGACGAGCGGCTCGTCGTCGGCCCGGCGGGCGGCGTGCGCTACGCGGTCGTCACCGTCGAGGGCGTCGCGGGCGGACGGAAGCCCGAGCGCGACGTGACGGTCACGCTCGACAACCAGGGCTGCCGCTTCGTGCCGCACGTCCAGACGGCCGAGGTGGGGCAGTGGCTCGCGCTCCAGAACTCGGACCCGGTGCTGCACAACGCGGATGCGCGGATGGGGCCGGACACGCTCTTCAACGTCGCGCTCACGCCCGGGCGCCGCATCCGCAAGCCCCTCGCCCGCGCGGGGAGGATCGACGTCACGTGCGACGTCCGGCACACCTGGATGAGCGCGTTCATCGTCGTCGCGGATCATCCGTATCACACGGTGACGGATGCCTACGGCGCTTACGAGATCCACGACGTGCCGGGGGGCACGTACGCGGTCCGCGTGTGGCACGAGACGCTCGGGACTCTGGAGCGGTCCGTCACCGTTCCGGCGGACGGAACCGCGACGCTCGACGTGGAGTACGCGGCCGCGGGGGAGGCGAGGCGATGACGCGTGCGCGTGTGTGCATCTGGGTCTCGGTCCTCGTCGCCGCCGGTGCGACCGGCGGGCGCGCCGAGGGTGCGGCGCTCAAGGGGACGATCACCGGCGCGGACGGCGCGGGGGTCGCGAACGCCGTCGTGATGGTCGACGCGGGCGCCGTGCCGATCGCGGCCGCGGCGCCGCACGTCGCGATCGTGCAGCGCGACGACACGTTCGTTCCGCACGTCGTCGCCGTGCAGGTCGGCACGACCGTCGACTTCCCGAACCAGGACCCCCGCCTGCACAACGTTCACTCGACGTCGCCGGCCAAGACGTTCGACCTGGGCATGTACGACCGCGGCGAGTCGAAGGGCGTCCTCTTCGACGCGCCGGGCGTCGTCCGCATCCGCTGCAACGTCCACCCGAAGATGGAAGCCTTCGTCGTCGTCCACCCGAACCCGTGGGTCGCGGTCACGGACGCGCGCGGGAGCTACGAGATCGCCGGCGTCCCGGCGGGCTCCCACCCGGTGCGGGTCTGGGTCGAGACGCTCGCCGCGCCCGTCGAGCGTCACGTGACGGTGCACGAAGGCCAGGTGGAGCACCTGGACGTGCGCCTCGCGCCGTGATCGCGCGCGCGGGGCACGGTCAGCAGGGGCTCCGCGCGGCCTCGCGCGCGCCCGCCCCGGCGGCGGTGCTCCCGAGCGGCCCGATCCGCATGCGTGCGTCGACGACGATCGCGCCGCTCCCCGGGGCGAGCACCTTGACGGGGTTCAGGTCGAGCTCGCGCAGCTCCGGCACGACCTCGACGAGCGCCGAGAGGCGCTGCACGAGCCGGACGAGCGCCGCACGGTCGGCCGGCGGCATGCCGCGGTAGCCGTCGAGGAGGGGCGCCGACTTGAGCTTCGCGAGCATCTCGGCCGCGTCGACGTCGCTCACCGGCACGAGGCGGTAGGCGACGTCCCGCACCAGCTCGACCAGCACGCCGCCGAGGCCGCAGACGAGGAGGGGGCCGAAGGTCGGGTCGGTGGTGACGCCGACGAGCGCCTCGACGCCGCCCGCGATCTCGCGCTGGAGGAGGACGCCCGTGAGCGGAAAGCCGTGCGCGCGGAGCCGCGTCTCGAGCGCGCGCACGGCCTCGGCGACCGCGTCGGCGGAGCGTAGGCCGAGCACGACGCCGCCCACGTCCGTCTTGTGCACGAGCCCGGGCGCGATCGCCTTCGCGACGAGCGGGTAGCCGAGGCGCTCGGCCGTCGCCACGGCCTCGGCGGGCGCCGCGATCTCGCTCGCGGCGAAGTCGATCCCGGCCGCCCGGAGGAGCGTCTTCACGTCGTCCGGCTCGAGCCAGAGGGGGCCCGTCGCCCCGGCGAGCACGCGCGCGACCACCGCGCGCACGGCGCTCACGGCGAACGGGGCGAGCGTCACGACCTCGCCCGCCGGCCGGCGCCGCCAGCGCGCGTACCGCTCGGCGGCGGCGAGCGCGAGCGCCGCGTTCTCCGGGAAGCTGTACGAGGGGATCGGGCCGCGCGGCCCGGTCGAGAGGACCGCGGGCGCGCCGCGCGCGGACATGAAGACCGTGAGCACGGGCTTCTCGCGCGGCACGCGCCCCGCGCCGCGCGCGATCGCCGCCGCGATGTCGTCGGGAGCCGCCGTCTCGATCGGGATGTACACGACGACGACGGCGTCGACGTTCGGGTCATCGCCGACCGCCTCGACCGCGCGCTCGAACTGCGCCGGCGTGGCGGACGCGATCACGTCGATCGGGTTCCCGAGGGCCGCCTGGGGCGGGAGGAAGGTGCGCAGCGCCGCGACCGTCGCGCCGGCGAGCGCCGGCAGGGCGAGGCCGCGCGCCTCGCAGGCGTCGGCGAGGAGGATGCCGGGGCCGCCCGCGTTCGTCACCACGCCGACGCGCGGCCCGGGCGGGACGGGCTGCGTCGAGAGGAGCGCGGTCACGTCGAACAGCGCCTCCAGGGTCTCGGTCCGGATGACGCCCGCCTGCTCGAACAGAGCGTCGACGGCGACGTCGAGGCTCGCGAGCGCCGCCGAGTGGCTCGACGCCGCGCGGGTGCCGGCCGCGGAGCGCCCCGATTTGACCGCGACGATCGGCTTGCGGCGCGCCACCTCGGGCGCGAGGCGCGCGAAGCGGCGCGGGTTCCCGAAGCTCTCGAGGTAGAGGACGATGACGCCCGCGCGCGGGTCGTCGGCCCAGTAGGCGAGGAGGTCGTTGCCGGACACGTCCGCCTTGTTCCCGACCGACACGAACGACGCGATGCCGATGTTGAGCGCGCGGACCTGGTCGAGGATCGCGATCCCGAGGGCGCCGCTCTGCGAAAGCATCGCGACGTTGCCGGCCGGGGGCCAGCTCGGGGCGAAGCTCGCGTTCAGCCGGACCGCGGGGTCCGTGTTGAGGACGCCGAGGCAGTTCGGGCCGACCATCCGCATGCCGGCCCCGCGCACGAAGTCGCGAAGCCGCCGCTCCGCCTCGCGTCCCGCGGGCCCGGTCTCCGCGAACCCGGAGGAGACGACGACGACGCCCCGCACGCCGGCGCGCGCGCACTCGGCGACCACCCTCTCGACGGCGGGCGCCGGAACGGCGACGACGGCGAGATCGACGGGCGCGCCGATCGCGGCGACGCTCGGGTGGCACCGGAGGCCCGCGATCTCGGCGTGCTTCGGGTTCACGGGGTGGATGGGGCCGCGGAAGCCGGCGCGGACGAGGTTCTGGAGGAGGGCCGCGCCGATCGTTCCCGGCCTGTCGGTCGCGCCGATCACGGCGACCGAGCGGGGCGCGAGGATCGGCCGGATGCTCTCCGCCGCCGCCTCCCGCTCCCGCCGGTCGTGCGCGGCGAGGAACGCGGGTGTCTCCTTCGTCGGGAAGGACACGTGGAAGACGCCGCCCTCGACCGAGCGCTTCACCGTGAACCCGCTCGTCGCGAAGACACGGAGCATGCGGTTGTTCTCGCCGAGCACGTCGGCCTGGAACTCCGTGATGCCGTTCGTGCGTGCGATCGCCGCGAGGTGCTCGAGGAGGACGGTCCCGATCCCCCGCCCCTGGTGCGCGTCGAGCACCGCGAACGCGATCTCGGCGCACCGCGCCCCCGGCGCGCCGCCGACGACCGCGTAGCGCCCGACGCCGATGATCCGCTCCTCGTCGGCGTCTCGGAGGGTCACGACGAGCGCCGCGCGGTCGCGAAAGTCGACGGTCGTGAACTCGGTGAGCTCCTCGTCCGTCAGCCGGCGCTTGGCGTTGAAGAAGCGGAAGTAGACCGACTGGGCGCTGAGCCCGTGGAAGTGCGCGAGGAGCCGCTCGCGGTCGTCCGGGCGGATGGCGCGGACGTGGATCGAGCCGCCGTCGCGGAGGACGACGTCGGTCGCGTAGTGCCGCGCGTCGAGCGCCACGCGCGCGATGATAGGGGCCGCCGCCCGGGGAGGAAAGGCCCGGCGCGCGCTCGCACGGACGCTCGGGACGGTCGCGCGCGCGTCGCAGCGCGGAGCTAGCCGAGTGGGACGGTCGCGCCGTCGGCCGCGACTGTGACGCGCGTCCCGAGGAGCCCCTCGGCGGCGGCCGCGAGGCCCTCGGCCGCCGGCGGCTCGCCGTGCACGACGTGGACCCGCCGCGGCCGCGGCGCGAAGGCGGCGAGCCAGCCGAGGAGGTCGTCGCGGTCCGCGTGGGCCGAGAGGCCGTCGAGCACGACGACGGTCGCGCGCACGGGCACGTCCTCGCCGTGCATGCGCAGCGTCCGTGCGCCGTCCTGGAGCAAGCGGCCGCGCGTCCCGGCCGCCTGGAAGCCCGGGAGGAGCACGGTCGTCCGCGGATCGGGAAGACGGCGGCGGAAGTGGTGGAGGATCCGCCCGCCCGTCGCCATCCCGCTCGCGGAGACGATGATCAGCGGACCCGTCCGGTCGTTCAGCGCCTTCGACTCCTCCGGGCTCCGGAGGAGCCGGTAGCCGTCGCCGAGCGGACCGCGCTCCGCCGCGAAGAAGCGGGCCGCGCCGGTCGTGAGCTCCTCCGGGTGCGCGGCGTAGACGCCCGTCACGTCGATCGCCATCGGGCTGTCGACGAACACGGGGAGCCGCGGGATGCGGCCCGCCTCGGCGAGGGCGTGGAGCAGCCAGAGAAGCTCCTGCGTCCGGCCGACGGCGAACGCGGGCACGAGAAGCGCGCCGCCCCGGTCGGCGGCGTCGCACACGACCCGCGCGAGCGCGTCCTCGGGACGCGGCGGATGCACGCGGTCGCCGTACGTCGATTCCACGAGCACGACGTCGGCCTCCGTGACGGGCTCGGGAGCCCGGAGGATCGGACGGCCCGCGCGTCCGAGGTCGCCGGAGAAGACGAGACGGAGCGGCGGCGCGCCGAGGCGGACCTCGACCGTCGCCGCGCCGAGGATGTGACCCGCGCGACGGAAGACGACCGCGGCGTCGCCGGTCGCGCGGAACGGCGCGCCGAAGGGACGCGGCGCGAGGAGGCGGAGCGCCGCCTCGGCGTCCGCGGTCGTGAAGAGCGGGAGCGCGGGGTGGTGCTTCGAGTAGCCGTGACGGTTCGCCGTCGCCGCCTCCTCCTCCTGGAGATGCGCGGCGTCGAGCAGGAGGAGGGGCAGCAGGTCGGCCGTCGCCGGCGTGCAGTAGACGGGCCCGCGGAAGCCGTGGCGGACGAGGAGGGGCAGGTAGCCGGCATGGTCGACGTGCGCGTGGCTCAGGACGACGGCATCGAGCGTCGCCGGGTCGACCGGCGGCGCGGCCCAGTTCCGGAGGCGGAGCGGCTTCAGGCCCTGGAAGAGCCCGCAGTCGAGCAGGAGCCGGTGGCCGCCGCCGGTCGTGACGAGGTGCTTCGAGCCGGTGACGGTCCCCGCGGCGCCGAGAAAGCGGAGCGTCGGCGTGGTGGCCATCCCGGCCGCGTATCGCACGCGACGCGCCCCGCCGTCCACGCGCGATTCCGAAGCGCGGCGACTTCCACCCCGGCGCCGATCTCATCCATGCGAACGTCGCGACCGCGGACTGGGCGGCGCCGGCCGGCCGCCGGCTGGCAGGCCGCTTGCTCCGGACCGCCGGCGGGATGCTCCGCGGTCACCCGGTGACTCCACCCTCCGGCTCGAGGACGTCGTCCGCCCAGGCGAGCGCCGCCATCATCGTGGGAAAGCCGACCGTCGTGAGGCCCTGGCGGACGGCGTGTCGGATCTCGTCGGCGGTCGCACCCGCCTCGCGCGCCCGCCGGACGTGGGAGTGGACGCCGCCCTCGAGACGCGCGCCGAGGGCGATGCCGATCTTCACGAGCTCGATGGTCTTCCGATCGAGCGGCCCCTCGCCGAGACAGGCGTCGCTCAGGGCCTCGTACGCCTGCGCGACGCGCGGTTGGTCGGTCGCGAAGCGACGGTAGAACGAGGGAAACTTCTTCTCCATGCGGACCTCCTGTACGATGGCCGGCCCATGACGGGTTTCACGCGCTGGTTCAAGCGGCTCGGGCTCGCGCTCGCGGGGTTCCTCGTCGTCGCGCAGCTCGTCCGCCCGGCCAGGACGAACCCGCCGGTCGAGAGCGACGTCGAGGCGGCGCCCGAGGTGAAGGCGGTGCTCCGGCGCGCGTGCTACGACTGCCACTCGCACGAGACGGTGTGGCCGTGGTACGCGCGGGTCGCTCCCGTCTCGTGGCTCCTCGCGCACGACGTGAACGAGGGCCGTCGCGAGCTCAACTACTCGCGCTGGGCGACGTACGATCCCCGCAATCGCGTGAAGAAGCTCCGGGAGACGGTGGAGGAGGTGCGCGAGGGCGAGATGCCGCCCTGGTACTACGTTCTCCTCCACCCGGACGCGCGCCTGTCGGACGCGGACCGCGCGCGGCTCGACGCGTGGGCCGCCGCGACGCGCTGACGGACGCCCCCTCGTCGAGCGCGCAGGGGAGACCTAGAAGCCGAACGTGACGAGGTCGGGGCGGGCGGCGGCGTGGGCGCGGGCGAACTCGAGCTGCGCCTCGCTCTCGGCGTGGATCTCGAAGAGCGGCTCGCCCTGGGCGACGACGTCGCCGACCGTGCGGAGGAGGCGGACGCCGGCCGAGACGTTCGCCGGGGCCCCCGCCTGCTTCGCGATGCGGCCGATCTCCCAGCAGTCGATCTCGCGGATCCGGCCGTCGCCGGGGGCGGGGACGACGTGGACGTGCGGCGCCGCGGGCGGGAGCGGCCGCGGCCCCTGGGCGGCGACGATCCGCTCGAAGACGGCGAGGGCCTCTCCGGAGTCGAGCACGCGCTCGGCGGCGCGATAGCCGCCGCTCGGGGGCACGGCGCGCACCATTTCGAGGATTCGCGAGGCGAGGAAGAGCGATTTCTCGCGCAGGTCGGCGGGCGCGTCGGGCGCGCGGCGGAGCACCGCGAGCACGTCGAGCGCTTCGAGGCGCGGCCCGATGCCGAAGCCGACCGGCCCGTGCGCCTCGGTGACGACGACGTCCACCGCGAGCGCGACCTCGGCGGCGACGGCGTGGAAGAGCTGGACGAGTCGCGTCGCCGCCTCGGGCGAGCGGATCTTCGTGCGCGGGCCGACGGGGATGTCGATGAGCGCGTGCGTCGCGCCCGCGGTCTTCTTCTTCGCGAGGATCGAGGCGACCATCTGCGCCTCGCTGTCGATCTCCATCGGGCGCTCGACGGTGATGAGGATGTCGTCCGCGGGCGCGAGCCCGAGCGCGCCGCCCCAGGCGATGCAGCCGCCGACCCGGTCGACCACGTCCCGCAGGCGCGCGGGCGTGAGCGCCACGTCCGCGAGGACGCCCATCGTGTCCGCGGTGCCGGCCGGGCTCGTGATCGCGCGCGACGACGTCTTCGGCACGCGGACGCCGAGCGCGGCGAGGATGGGGACGACGATCATCGTCGTCCGGTTGCCCGGCACGCCGCCGATCGAGTGCTTGTCCGCGATCGGTCCCGGACCGAGCGCGAGGTGCGTGCCGCTCGCGACCATCGCGCGCGTGAGCGCGGTGATCTCGGTCACGTCGAGGCTCCGGAGCGCGCACGCGAGCACGAACATCGAGAGCTCCACCTTCGAGTAGCGGTGGCGGACGACGTCTTCGAGGATCGCGCGGAAGGCCGCGTCGTCGAGACGCCGGCCGCCGAGCTTCGCGCGGACGAGGTCGAGGCTCGCCGACGCCGGCGCGATGGTCGCGCGCACGGCCGCGCCCTCCGGGAGGCCGAGATCGGCGAACCCGACCTCGGAGAGGCCGATCTCGTCCGCGGCGACGAATCCGTCGCGGCAGAAGTTGAGCACGCCCGTCACCTCGTGCACGCCGCCCGCGGCGTCCGTCCCGACGACCACGACGCGGTCGAGCGGGTTGAAGCCGAGCCGTCCCGTCCGCACCGCCGCCTCGTGGATGAAGACGACGTGCTCGCGGAGCGTGTCGATGCCGAGGCGCTTCAGCCGGAACATCGCGTTTGGAGCGCGGCGGCGACGAGCGCGGCCGTCGCGATCGCGTTCGTCGGATGCGGGATCGTATCGCAGGAGACGACCCGGGTGATCCCGGCGGCGCGGAGGCGGGCGAGCGCGCCGGGCGCGAAGAGCGCGTGGACGACGACGGCCTCGACGCGAGCGACGCCGGCGCGCCGGAGCGCGCGGGCCGCCGTCGCGAGCGTCGCCCCGCTCGACGAGACGTCGTCGACGATCACCGCACGGCGCGCCGGCCGGACGCCGGGGAGGCGGATGCGCACCCGGTCGTCGCCGAGCCGCGCCTTCGCGCCGACGACCCACGGGAGGCCCGCGGCGCACCCGACGGCCCGCAGCCAGGGTGCCGACTCCGCGTCCGGCCCGACGAGGAGGTCGGCGCCCGTCCGGCGCACCCAGGCCGCGATTGCGGGGGCGGCAGAGAGCGACCGCGACGGGCGGGAGACCGCGTCCGCCAGGCGGCGGACGCGATGCAGGTGCGCTTCGACCGTGAGGACGCGGTCGAACGCCCGCGCGAGACACGCGCCGATCGCCCGCTGCGAGACGGGCTCGCCCGGCCGGAAGACGGCGTCCTGGCGCATGTACGCGAGGTACGGCGCGACGAGCGTCACGCGGCGGGCCCCGGCGCGCCGGAGCGCGTCGGCCGCGAGCAGGACCTCGACGAGCTTCGCGTTCGGGTCGTGCAGCGAGCGGACGAGGATCGCCTCGCGCCCCGCGGGCGCGCGGACGCGGACCAGGCTCTCGCCGTCGGGAAAGCGATGGACCCGGACGCGTGCGCACGACGCCCCCGCGGCGCGCGCGAGGTGCCGGCCCCAGGCGTCGGTGTCCGGAAAGACGTGGATCACGTGGGCCCGGAGACGTCCACCGGGTCGAGCGCTCCGGACGAGCGCGCGGTGCCCCCATCACTCGAGGGCGATCTGGAGCTCATTCAGCTTGCGATAGAGCGACGAGAGGGAGAGGCCGAGGAGCTCCGCGGCCTTCCGTTTGTCGCGGCCCGTCCGTTCGAGCACGCTCGCGATGTGGATGCGCTCGTACGCCGCGAGCGCTTCGCGCAGGTCGTCGCCGACGGGCGGGAGCGGCCCGCTCGTCTCGCGCAGGGTGCGCGGGAGGTCGTTCGGCGTGATCCACTCGCCGTCGCCGACGATCATGGCGTGCTCGATGACGTTGTCGAGCTCGCGGACGTTCCCCTTCCACGGCTGCGACATGAGGAGCTTCAGCGTCGCGTTGTCGACGCCGCGGTAGCTCCGCTTCATCTCGCGGTTGTGCCGGCGGACGAGATACTCGACGAGGCTCGGGATGTCCTCGCGCCGGTCGCGGACCGGCGGGAGCCGCAGCTCCATCACCGCCAGGCGGTAGTAGAGGTCCTCGCGGAAGCGGCCCTCCTCGGCCATCGCCCGGAGGTCGCGGTTGCTCGCCGCGATGATGCGGACCTCGATCGTCGCCGGCTGCGTTGCGCCCACGGGGAGGATCTCCTTCGCCTCGATCGCGCGCAGGAGCTTCGACTGGAGGCCGAGCGGCATGTCGCCGATCTCGTCGAGGAAGATCGTCCCGCCCCGGGCGCGGCTGAAGAGCCCCTCCTGCGCCGTGACGGCGCCGGTGAAGGCGCCGCGCACGTGGCCGAAGAGCTGGCTCTCGAGGAGGGTCTCGGGGATCGCGGCGCAGTTGATCGGAAGGAAGATGCGGCTCGCGACCGTGCTGTGGTGGTGGATCGTGCGTGCGACCACCTCCTTGCCCGTACCGCTCTCGCCCGTGATGAGGACCGTGCTCTGCGTCGGCGCGACCTTCTTGATGAGCGTGAAGATCTCGGCCATGGCCGCGCTCTTCCCGATCAGCTGGTCGAAGTCGTACCGCGCCTCGACCTCGCGCCGGAGCATCTGCGACTGCCAGGCGAGCGCGCGGTGGTCGAGCAGCCGCTCCACCTTCGTGAGCACGTCGTCGAAGATGATCGGCTTCAGGAGGTAATCGGTCGCGCCGGCGCGGAGGGCGTCGATGGCCGTCTCGACGCTCGCGTGCGCCGTCATCACGAGGACGATCGTCTGCGGCGCGATCTCCCGCGCGCGACGGAGGACGGCCATGCCGTCGGCGCCCGGCATGCGGAGGTCCGTGATGACGACGGAGAAGTTGATGGCGTCGAGGGCGGCGAGCGCCGCGGCGCCGTCCCCCGCGACCTCGACCCGGTGCCCCGCGTCGCGCAGCACCTCGGCGAGGCTCTCCCGGACGCCCGGCTCGTCGTCGGCGACGAGGATCGCCTCTCCCATGCGGAGCGGATGCTACCGGAAGCGTCCAGGGAGCCGCAACCGACGTCCCGCCCGACGCCGCGTCCGGCGCGCGCGGCGCCGAGCCCGCCCCCCGGTCGGGCGGATCGTCAGCACGGGCACGGTCGCATGACGGACGACCTTCTCGGCGACGCTGCCGATCAGGAGGTGCGCGAGCCCGGTGCGCCCCGCCGTCGCCATCACGATGGCGTCGTGGCCGCGCGCGGCCTCCACGATGCGCAGGTAGGGATCGCCGACGACCACGCGGCACGCCACCTTCGCCGACCGCCGCGGCCCGAGCTCCCGGGCGACGAGGCGCGCGAGGCGCTGGCGCACGTCGGCGACGAGCTCGGTCGGGGGGAACCAGACGGCGCCGTCGGCGGGCGGGAAGCCGGCGACCGGCGTGAACGGCACGACGACGTGCAGCACGGTGAGGCCGCGGCCGTCGCCGCCCACGAGGTCTGCGGCGACGCGGAGAGCCTCCGAGGCCGGTTTCGAGAAGTCGTGGGGGACGAGGATGCGCCGGAAGGGGGTGGCCATGCGCTCCTCCCGATGCAAGCGTCCGGCCAGCCCGCCGCAACCCGGGACCGGCGCCCCGGCGAGGCCCTTCCGACGGCCG
Organism: Binatia bacterium; assembly: GCA_035650655.1. Taxonomy (GTDB): domain Bacteria; phylum Desulfobacterota; class Binatia; order DP-6; family DP-6; genus DASRHG01. The sequence goes on from DASRHG010000121.1 coordinate 11,430, forward strand.
GGGAGGCGCGCCCGCGCACCGTTCCCAGGTGCGAGAACGGGCGTGCCGTCTTCACACGAGCAGGCGGCGGCGCACGAGCCGCTCCGCGAGCCAGAACGCGGCCGCCGTCACGACCGCCATCCACGCGACCTCGCCCAGGAGCGACGGTGCGAGCGTGCCGGCCGCGAGCGCGCGGGCGAGGTTCACGGCGTGCGTGAGCGGCAGGCACCAGGCGACGACGCGGGCCCACGCCGGCAGGGTCACGATCGGGAAGAAGACGCCGCAGAAGAGAAACATGACGGAGAAGACGAAGGTGAAGTAGTAGTTGAAGAAGTCGTAGGAGGGCGCCTTCGCCGTCATCACCATGCCGATCGCGGCGAACATGAGCCCCACCGCGAAGCCGAGCGGCAGGAGCAGGACCGCGAGCGGGCTCGCGAGGAGGCCGAAGGCGGCGACCAGCGCGAGTACGACGGCGACGGCGATCGTGCCCTTCGTCGCGGCCCACAAGACGTCGCCCGCGACCACGTCGGCCACCGAGCAGGGGGTCGCGAGGATCGCGGCGTACGTGTTCTGCTCGACCATCCGGGTGAAGGACCCGATCGTCGTCTCGAAGGTTGCGCTGTTCATCGCCGTGAAGGCGATGATGCCCGGCGCGAGGAAGACGGCGTACGGGACCCCGTCGATGTCCGCGACGAAGCGGCCGAGGCCGTAGCCGATGCCGAGGAGGTAGAAGACGGGGTCGCCGAGCGCCGCGACGAAGAACGACGGGGCGAAGCGCTGCCACGACTCGAGGTCGCGACGCCAGACGCTCAAGGCTCGCAGCGTGGGACGCATGCGCTAGTCCCGGAGCGCGTGCCCGGTGAGGGTGAGGAACACGTCCTCGAGCGTCGCCCGCCGCCGCGTGAAGTCGAGACCGTCGAGCGCGTCGCGCGACGGCTCGGCCGCGCCGCTCTGGACGTAGAGATAGAGGACGCCGCCGACGCGCTCGCTCCGCCACGCGCCCGTCGCGAGGCGCGCCGCGTGCGCGTCGGCGTCGGGGCGACCGTCGAGGTAGACCTCCACCACCTCGGCGCCCACGTGGTGCGCGATGAGCGCGGTCGGCGCGCCCTCCGCGACGATCCGGCCGCCGTCCATGATGATGAGGCGGTCGCAGAGCTGCGCGGCCTCCTCCATGTAGTGGGTCGTGAGCAGGATGGTCGTGCCCTGGCGCTTCAAGCTCCGCACGCGCTCCCACACGAGGCGGCGGGCCTGCGGATCGAGCCCCGTCGTCGGCTCGTCGAGGACGAGGAGCGCGGGCTCGTTCAGGAGGGCCCGGGCGAGCATCAGGCGCCGCTTCATCCCGCCCGAGAGGCTCTTGATGCGCTCGTGGCGATGCTCCTCGAGCTCGGCGAACCGGACGAGCCGCTCCGCGCGCTCGGCCGCCGCGTCGGCCGGAATGCCGAAGTAGCGCGCGTAGACGAGCAGGTTCCGCTCGACCGAGAGGTCGGGGTCGAGGCTCTCCTCCTGCTGCACGATGCCGAGCCGCGCCTTGATCTCCGCGTGGTGGGCGGGCGTCATGGGGCGCCCGAGGACGGTGAGCGTGCCGCTCGTCGGCGGCGAGAAGCCCGTCACCATCTTGATGGTCGTCGTCTTGCCGGCGCCGTTCGGGCCGAGGAGGCCGACGCATTCGCCCGACTCGACCGCGAACCTCACGCGGTCGACGGCGAGACGGGCGCCGTAGCGCTTCGTGAGGTCGTGGGCTTCGACGACGGCGGGCACCGGGCGATCTTACGGGAGCGGCGCGGCTGGCGCGAGCGCCGCCGCGAGGACGTCGGGCTCGGTGGTCGGGTGCGCGCAGACGCGCTCCTCGCAGACGTACGCCGTTGCGCGGCCGTCGAGCGCGCGCTTGCCCTCGAGGAGCGGAACGAGCGCGCGCACGGCGTCGAGGGCCGGGCCCTCCGTCTGGACGGCGAGGACCGCGTTCGGGAGCCAGGTGCGGCGCACGACGGCGAGGAGAGGCGCCGCGGTCTCGGGACGCCCGGCGGGGGCGACGATCACGATCTCCTTCGCGCGGTCGAGCCGGCGCTCGAGCGCAGCGAGGAGCCGCGCCGCGTCGGTCGGGGAGCGCGCGAGGTCCCGACCGAGCGCGCGAAGCGTCGCGTCCGCGCGCCGGCGGTGCGCGTCGTCGCCCGTCAGCTCGGCGAGCCGCAGGAGATTGTCCACCGCGACCGCGTTGCCGGCGGGGAGCGGGTCGTCCACGACCCGCTTCTCGCGCGCGAGCGGGGCCTCGGCGCGGGCCGCCGTCGTGAAGAAGCCGCCGCTCGCGTCGTCCCAGAAGTCGCGCGCGAGGACGCGCTGGAGGTGGAGCGCCTCGCGGAGCCAGCGCGGATCGAACGTCGCGTCCCAGAGGTCGAGGAGCCCCGCGGCGAGGAGCGCGTGATCGTCGAGGAAGCCGCCGACCGGGCTCGTGTCCGCGCGCCGGAGGGTCCCGCCGGCCCCGAGCCCGTCGAGCGCGAAGCGCGCCGCCGCCTCCGCGCGGGCGACGTAGGCGCGGTCCCCGAGCGCCGCGCCGGCGCGCGCGAACGCCGAGATC
>DASRHG010000122.1:0-7553 GCA_035650655.1 Binatia bacterium
GCCGCGAACGGCCTGGTCGACGAGATCTCGCCGCTCCGCCTCGAGGGGCACGTGGGGACGAAGACGGAGCTGCACCTCGAGCTCGACCGGGTGGCGCTGCCGCCGTTCAACGCGTACCTGACGCCCGTGTCGACCTACGCGGTGTCGTCCGGCGTCGCGAGCACGAAGACGGAGCTCGTCCTCGACCGCTCCGAGCTCGAGGTGAGCAGCCGCATCGTCCTCTCGCGCCTCGGACTCGCGGCGGGCGGCGAGGACTTCGTCGGGCGCGAGCTCGGGATCCCCATCACGCTGGCGCTCGCGCTCATGAAGGACTACCGCGGCGACATCGCCCTCGACCTGCCGTTCGGCGGCGACGTGCACGCGCCCGCGTTCTCCGTCCGCTCGGTGGCCCTCCAGGCGTTGCTCAAGGCGATCCAGGGCGCCGTTCTCTCGCCCTTGAACGCCCTCGGCCGCGTCTTCCTCCGGGACGGCAGGATCGAAGGCTACGAGCTGGCCGGCATCCCGTTCGCCCCCGCCGAGAGTGCGCTCGGGCCGGCAGCGCGCGAGCGCATGGCGCAGGTCGCGCGCGTCGTCTCGCTCCATCCCGAGCTCGTGCTCCGCGTCCGCGGGACGGTGGCACCGGAGGACGCCGACCGCCTCCAGGACGCGGCAGCCCTCGCCGCGCTGAAGGACGGGTCGGGGGCCGAGCCGCTGCGGCGGGTGCTTCGCGCCCGGCTCGCGGGAGCCGAGCCGCCGCCGCTCGACGGCGCCCGCCGGCGCCGGCTCGACACGTTCGTCGCGGGCCTTCCCTGGCCCGCCGCGGCGCTCGAGACGCTCGCGCTCGACCGCGGCGCGGCGACGGCCGCCGCCTTCGTGACCGACTTCGGCCTCGCGCCCGATCGCGTGCGTGCCGTCGATCCGGCGCCCGCGGCGCCGGGAGGCCTCGGCGCGCGCCCGGAGGCGTCGCTCGAGCTGCGCGAGGACTGACCCGCGCTTGCCTCGTCCGGGCGGCGCACGGTAGAGGGGCCGAGGCCGAAGGGAGGACGATCATGACGATGCGATGTGGAAGGCTCGTGAGCGCGTTGCTCCTCGTCGCGGCGCTCGCCCCGCGACCGGCGCGCGCCGTCTCGTGGGCCGAGCAGTCGGCGGTGAAGCGGGCGCTTTACACCGGGATCGCCGTCGTCGCGAACCTCGTTCCCGGCGTCTCGGCGATCTACGCGCCGCGCTGCCTCCCGGGCTACATTCTCTGCAAGGTGACGTTCGCAGGCGTGAGCCTCGTCGCCGCGGCCGATCAGCTCCTCATGTCGGGCGGCGCCGACCTGACGCAAACCCGCGGCATCCTCTACCGCGGCTTCGAGGGCGACTGGGTGCTCACGCCCGCGCACGTCGCCGGCGATCGGACGCCGCGGCCGCTGCCCGATCCCCCGCCTCCGCCGTCGGAGGGCGGGGAGGGAGGCTGGCAGCCCCCGCCGATCTGAGCGCCCGGCGGCCGTCGCCGCGAGTGCTACTGCGAGAGCCGGACGGAGTTGATGACGACCGGGTCGACGGGGACGTTCTCGTGCATCCCGCGCGTGGTCGTCGGGACGCCTTCTATCTTCTTCACGACGTCCATCCCCGCGACGACCTTGCCGAAGACGGCGTAGCCGACCTTGTCGGCCGCGCTCTCGCGGTTGAGGAACGTGTTGTCGGCGACGTTGATGAAGAACTGCGAGGTCGCGCTGTCCGGCGCCGGCGTCCGCGCCATCGCGATCGTCCCCACCTCGTTGTGGAGACCGTTCGACGACTCGTTCTTGATCGGTGCCTTCTGCCCGGGCTTGTCACGCAGGTCCGCCGTGAGACCGCCGCCCTGGATCATGAAGTGGGGAATCACACGGTGGAAGACCGTTCCATCGTAGTAGCCGGATCGTGAGTAGGCGAGGAAGTTCTCCACCGTGATCGGAGCCTGTTGGCGGAAGAGCTCGACCTTGATGTCACCGAGCGACGTCGAGATGACGACCATCGGATTTCCCTCCGGAACTGGTTGCGGTTCGCGGCCGCCACAGCCACCACCGCCGCATGCCGCAAGCGCGAAGAGCATGGCGACCGTGCCGAAGCGCACCGCTCGCTCACCCCCCATGCCGACCCCCTCCTTCCTTCGGCGGTCCGGGTTCCCCCCTCTTCCCATACGGGGGCCAGGCCCGCAAGCAACTGTCAGTGGCCGTCGTGATGGCCGCCCGGGACGGACAGCGTGATCGTCCGGATCGTCCGGCCGAGGTCGCCTTCGAGCTCCACGCATCGGCGGTCGTAGAGCCCCGTTGCGACGCCAGACGTCCGCATTCGAAGGTTCGTGACGATGTCGCCTTCCGCGTCGAGCGCGAGGAGCTGCGCGACGGCCGCGTCGAGCGGCCGCTCGTCGCCGCCCACCCGTACGCCGAGCACGGCGGTGCGGCAGGCGCGCGCCCGCGCGCCGGGCCGGAGGAGCTTCGTCGCCACGAGGTCCGACGGTGCGCCGAGCGTGCCGACCGATCCGAGGGGCGCGGCGCACCCCGCGAGGGAGAGGCCGAGGAGCGCGATCGGGACCCTCATCCGAGCGCCCCCGCGTCCTTCAAGCGAGCGATGTCGTCCCAGCCGTAGCCGGCATCCAGGAGCACCTCCTCCGTGTGCTGACCGAGCTCGGGCGCGGGCCCCGCAACCGCAGCCGGCGTCGACGAGAAGGCCGTCGGGCTCTTGACGAGGCGCAGCGGACGGCCGTCGGGCAGCGCAACCGTTGCGAAGGCCTCGATCGCCGCCGCCTGCGGGTCCTCCGCGACCTCGGCGACCGACTGAACCGTTCCCCAGTAGCAGCCGGCGCGATCGAGCGCCTCGGCCCACGCCGCGAGCGTCCGCGCCGCGAAGAGCGGGTCGAGGATCGCGATCAGCTCCCGGCAATGGCGGAAGCGGCTCGGGGCGTCGGCGAAGCGCGGGTCGCGGGCGAGGTCGGGACGGTCGATGGCCGCGCAGAACGCGGACCAGTGCCGGTCGGGCTGGAGCATGATCAGGTGGAGCCAGCGGCCGTCCTTCGTCCGATAGAAGTTGAAGAGCGGGTTGGGCGCCGCCCGCCGGCCGCCGGGGGTATGGCAGTAACCGGTCGTGATCGCCGCCTGGATGTCGCTCCCGAGCATCCAGAGACCGTTCGCGAAGAGCGACGTCGCGATCTCCTGGCCGACGCCCGAGCGCTCGCGCGCGAGGAGCGCCGCGGCGATCGCGCCGGCGAGCCCGAGCCCGGTCATGTGATCCCCCATGCCGGGGCGCTGCGTCGGCGGCGGCCCCTCCGGCTCGCCGAGCGACGCCATGATGCCGGCCCGCGCCCAGAACGCCGCGTAGTCGAAGGCCGCGCGGTCGGCCTCGGGTCCCGTCGTCCCATACCCGGTGAGCGCGGCGTAGATGAGACGGGGGTTCAGGGCTCGGAGCGTCGCGGCGTCCATGGCGAGCGCCACGAGCTTCTGCCGCCGGATGTTCGTCACGAAGACGTCCGCCCGCGCGACGAGGCGGTGAGCGACCTCCCGTGCCTCCGCGCGGCGCAGGTCGAGGACGATACTTTGCTTGCCGCGGTTGTCGAGCTGGAACGCGGGATTCACGTCCGGCTGGTACGGGACCAGGCCGGTCGCTGCGAGGCCGCGGAGCGGGTCGCCGTCGGGCGGCTCGATCTTCACGACCGTCGCGCCCCAGTCGGCGAGGACGGCCGCAGCCGACGGCACGGCCACCCAGATGCCGAGCTCGAGGACGTGGATGCCGGTGAGCGGACCTGCCATCCGTGGAACCCTGCCACGCACTGCGGGCCTTCTGCAAACCGGCGTCCGCGTGCTAGAGCGCTCGCATGCCGGACGACGTTCAGGTGCTCGGACCCACGTCGCACTACTTCTATTCGCAGCGCCTGAAGCTCCACTACGTCGACTGGGGGAATGCCGACAAGCCGCCGCTCCTCCTGCTGCACGGCGGGCGCGACCACTGCCGAAGCTGGGACTGGGTGGCGGCGGATCTACGCCGGTCGTTCCACATCATCGCGCCGGATCTCCGTGGCCACGGTGACTCCGCGTGGGCGATCGGCAGCACGTACTCGATGATCGACTACGTGCTCGACGTCGCGGCGCTCCTGAAGACGCTCGACCTCTTCCCGATCACGATCATCGCGCACTCGCTCGGCGCGTCGATCGCCCTCCAGTACGGCGGCGTCTATCCGGACCGCGTCGCCCGACTCGTGGCGATCGAGGGGCTCGGGCCGCCCCCCGGGATCACGAAGCCCGCGTCCGCCGCCGCGCGCATGCTGCAGTGGGTGCGCGAGATGCAGGCGCTCGCCCGTCGCCATCCGAAGCAGTACACGACGCTGGAGGAGGCCGTGAGCCGGATGCGCGAGGCGAATCCGCATCTCACCGCCGAGCAGGCGCGGCATCTCACCGTCTTCGGCGTCATACGGCGCGAGGACGGCAGCTATGCCTGGAAGTTCGACAACTTCGTGCGCGCGGTCTCCCCCTATCTCTTCAATCTCGACGAGGCGCGCGAGATCTGGGGCCAGATCGCCTGTCCGGTGCTGCTCGTCCGCGGCATGGAATCGTGGGCGCCGGACCCGGAAGCGGACGGACGCGCGCGTGCGTTCCGGCACGCCGAGGTGATGAACGTCGAGGGGGCGGGCCACTGGGTGCACCACGACCAGCTCGACGTCTTCCTCCGGGGAGTGCGCCGATTCCTCGACGTCCCCTGAGCCGCGTCGCCATCCGCCTCGTGTTCGTCGCCGGCGTTGCCGGCGTGCTCGCGGCCTGCGGCACGCCGCCTGGCACGCTCGAGACGGACGTGCGCGCCTACCTCGCGCGCACGAAGCAGTGGGCGCCGGTCGAAGGAGAGACGGCGCGCACCATCGAGCGGATCCTCCGCACGCAGTTCGTCGACGAGCCCGAGGTGCGCCGGCAGATCGTGGACGGCCGCCCGCGCGTGAGCGCACACCTCGACGCCGCCCGTGCCTACACCCCGGTCTCGGCCGAGGTGCGTCGGATCCACGCGCGGTACGTCCATGCGTGGGAGGTCCTCCTCGGCGGCTGGGACGCGATCGAAGCCGGCTTCGACACCGGCGACTACACCCGCCTGGCGCGCGGGCGGGAGGCGATGGCCGAATGGCGGGCGACGATGCTCGACGTGGCGAGGGATCTTCGCGAGCTCGCACACCGCGTCGGCATCGACCCCGCCGCGGCGATGGGGACCTGAGCGCGCGGCGTCGTCCCCCAGTTCTCGACGCACAGGACGAAATCGAGGGCCTCCCCGGCCGCCATGCGGCGGTACTTGTCCCAGAAGGCACGGTCGATCGCCCGCTGGACGCGCGGCACCTTCGTCTGCCGGTACCGCCGGTACGCGCCCGGGCCGCCGTTGTAGGCGGAATATGTCGCACGCGCGGCGTTCTCGAGCCGTTCGTTGGCCTCGCGCGCGCCGTACCGGGCGAGGAGCTGGGCCAGGATCTCGGCACCTGCACCCGCGTTGTACGCGATGTCCCATCGCAGCTTGTCGACGTCGAAGAACCCGCGCCACACGCGCCGGTTCACCTGCATGATGCCGATGTCGCCGGTCTTCGAAAGCAGGAACGTGACGTCGTCCCCGTTCCGCACGAACTGCCGCCAGCAGCTCTCCTGCCACGCGACGGTCGGCACGAGGTGCGCGTAGAGCACCGCGAAGCGGTCGTCGATGCCGTTCGCCCTCGCGGCACCGGTCGCGACGGCGGAGAGGAGCTTCGCGACCGCGTCGCGATACGCCGCCAGCTCGTCGTCGGTGGGGACCCACCGATCGAGCCGGCGGACGAGCGCGCCCCACTCTTCGGCGGCGAGAACGTCGGCGTGCGCGGCGCGCGGGGCTGGCCACCACCAGGCGTCGGGCAGCGCGGGCGCGGGGGGCGGCTCCGCGGGCTCGTGGAAGCGGAAGAGCTCGCGGAGTGCCGGATCCGGCGCCTCGGAGTACGCGGTCGGGTCACCGGGGTACTCGGGCTCGAGCAGGCGCGCGAGGCGCCGCAGGCCGTCGGCGGAGATGTCGATCCCGAGGTCGGGACCCGTCGCGTCGAGCAGGGCGAGCGCGTCCCCCGCCGCGATGAAGGTGACGTATCGGAGCGCACGGTCCTCGCCACGCTCGGCGGCGGCTGCACGTCGGATGATCGTCCGGAACCGGTCCCAGGTGTCGACGAAGAGGCGGCGGACGGGATCCACCCCGGGCTGCGGTCCCGCGGCGACGATCGCGACGAGCTGGTGCCGGCTGCCGAGCAGGAGGTCGAGCAGCTCGTCGTGGATCTCGGGATCGTCGGTCGCCAGGCCGACGTCCTTGATCGCGAAGACGAGAAAGGCGTCCCAGCGGTCGAGTGCCGCCTGCCAGCGCGCGAGCTCCGCGGGATTGAGCGCGGGTTCGGGGACCACCGGCGAGGGGGCCGGCGCCGGGAGGTCGATCGCGATCGGAACCTGGATTGCGTCGTCGCGCACGGAGACGGGGAGGGGACGCGCGGACTCGAGCGCCGTCACGAGCGCGGCTGCACGTGCGGGGGGCGCGAACGCGCGGAGCACGGCCCGGACGTCCTCCACCGGAGGCCGGAGGTCGAAAACGAAGGCGTCGAGCCGCTCCGTGACGCCCCCCTTTACGAGGTCCCACACTCGGCTCCCAACCACCGTTCGGCGGTGGTTCCGGTCGGCGAGCTCGGAGTCGACGACGCGGAGCTTCAGGCGCCACTGCTCGTCCACTGAGGGCTCCGCGATCACGTCGAGATAGCCGTCCCAGGATACGGGAAGGAGGCAGAAGCCGAACAGGCGGAGACCGGCGCGCGCCGAGCCCCGGAGCGCGAGGCGGACGTTGGCCTCGACGCGTTCTGCGTCGACGTCACGCAGCGTGACGGAGCTGCACGCGTCCGCCTCGGTCGTGCCGCCGAGTTGCTTCGTGAGGGCGAGCTTCAGGATCTGGTAGTCGACGACGAGGGGGAACGTGAGCGCCACGCCCGTGCGCGGATCGGCGACGGCCGCGAGCAGGACGAGGAGCAGAGCCACCCGGCGCATGCTTCCCCATAGCGACGGTCGGCGGCCTGCTCAAATCGCGCACCCTCGAAATGGAAGGGGCCCGCCAGCGGTGCTGGCGGACCCCTTCGAAGAGATCCGGCGGCGTCCTACTCTCCCACACGGCGACCGTGCAGTACCATCGGCGCTGGAGGGCTTAACGGCCGTGTTCGGGATGGGAACGGGTGTGGCCCCTCCGCTATCGCCGCCGGAAGGCGATGACAGCGATTCAATCTGGACGGATCGAGAGCAAGCGCGCGGTAGCTCACGCCAGGACGAAAGTTGTGGTCAAGCCTCACGGCCATTTAGTACCGGTTAGCTCCACGCCTCACGGCGCTTCCACACCCGGCCTATCAACCTCGTCGTCTACGAGGGGCCTTCAGGGGCCTTGCGGCCCGGGGTTGCCTCATCTCGGGGTGGGCTTCCCGCTTATATGCTTTCAGCGGTTATCCCGTCCGCACATAGCTACCCGGCGGTGCGGCTGGCGCCACAACCGGATCACTAGCGGTGCGTCCATCCCGGTCCTCTCGTACTAAGGACAGCTCCCCT
>DASRHG010000123.1:0-11855 GCA_035650655.1 Binatia bacterium
GCTCGACCGCCGCTGGATCGACGTGCAGCACTACTACGAGCGCGGCGGCATGGCGAACCTCCAGACGAAGCGCGGCTGCCACTACAAGTGCACGTACTGCGCCTACCCCGTGATCGAGGGGAAGGGCATGCGGACGCGCGACCCCGCCGCGATCGCGGCGGAGGTGCGCACCCTCCTCGACGAGCACGGCGTCGATCAGTTCTTCATCGTCGACAGCGTGTTCAACGCGCCCCGCGGGCACGCCGAGGCGGTCTGCGACGCGCTCGCCCCGCTCGGCAAGCGCATCCGCTGGTCGTGCTTCGTCGCGCCCGGGGGCAACTTCTCGGCCGCGCTCCTCGACCGCATGCTCGCGGCCGGCTGCCAGTCGCTCGACTTCGGCACCGACGCCGCCGCCCCGGCGACGCTCCGCGCCTTCCGCAAGCACTTCAACGTCGACGACGTCCGCGAGGCGTCGCGCCTCTGCCGCGAGCGCGGCGTCCCCTTCCAGCACAGCCTCGTCTTCGGCGGCGAGGGCGAGACGTGGGACACCGTCGCCGAGACGATCGCCGTGATGGACGAGTGCCGGCCGACCGCCGTCTCGGCCATGTGCGGCGTCCGGGTCTATCCGGAGACGCCCTTCGCCGCGCAGCTCCTCGCGCGCGGCGAGGTGCCGAGCGTCGAGGCGCTCTACGCGCCGTACTTCTGGTTCGCGCCCGCCGTGCGCGAGGGGCTCGCCGAGCGCGTCCGGGAGGCGGCGGCCGCGCGCGGCAACTGGCTCCTCCCCGGCAGCAAGGTGAACGACGAGGAGCGGCTCTTCGCGCGCCTTCGCGGCCGGGGCTTGAAGGGCGACCTGTGGCGCTACCTCACCCGGCTCCGCCTCGGCCGGGCCCTCGCGGGCTGAGGGGAGTGGCGCGCGGCATGACCCAGGAGCTAGTGCCCCGACCACGCCCTGCGGCATGACCACGGGCCGCCGCCCGGAAGCCAGCGTCGCACGCGCCCGGCCGGCGGGGCCGCGCTTCCAGCGCGGGCGAGGGGCTGTCCTCACCCGCACGACCTCGCTAGACCCGGCACATGCAGACACGACGACTCGGCAAGAACGGCCCGGCGGTCTCCGCCCTCGGCCTCGGCTGCATGGGCATGTCGGAGTTCTACGGTCCGCGCGACGAGCCGGAGGCCGTCGCCACCATCCGTCACGCGCTCGACCGCGGCTGCACCTTCCTCGACACGGCCGACATGTGCGGCCCGTACACGAACGAGGAGCTGGTCGGGCGGGCGATCACGGGGAGACGGCACGAGGTCTTCCTCGCGACCAAGTTCGGCATCGTCCGCGAGGAGACGGGCCCGGCCGCATGATCCGCGGCGTGAGCGGCAAGCCCGACCACGTCCGCCGGTCGGTCGAGGGGAGCCTGAAGCGCCTCGGGGTCGACACGATCGACCTCTACTACCAGCACCGCGTCGACCCCACGACACCCATCGAGGACACCGTCGGCGCGATGGCCGACCTGGTGAAGCAGGGCAAGGTCCGCTACCTGGGCCTCTCCGAGGCCGGCGCGGCGACCATCCGTCGCGCCCACGCGGTGCACCCGATCACCGCGCTCTAGACCGAGTATTCGCTCTGGACGCGCGACCCGGAGGACGGGATCCTCGCGCTCACGCGCGAGCTCGGCAACGGCTTCGTCGCGTACAGCCCGCTCGGCCGCGGGTTCCTCACCGGCCAGATCAAGCGCTTCGAGGACCTCGCCCCGGACGATTACCGCCGGACGTCGCCGCGCTTTCAGGGCGACGACTTCCGCAAGAACCTCGACCTCGTGGCGCGCGTCGAGGCGATCGCCGCGCGAGAAGGGCTGCACTCCGGCGCAGCTCGCGCTCGCGTGGGTGCTCGCTCAGGGCGACGACATCGTTCCCATCCCCGGGACGAAGCGGCGGAAGTACCTCGACGAGAACCTCGGCGCCCTCGACGTGCGCCTCGGCTCGGAGGACGTCGAGCGCATCGCCGAGGCGGCACCGCCCGGCGCCGCGGCGGGGGCGCGCTATCCGGAGCTCGCGATGGCGTCGATCGGACGCTGATAGCCCGGCCCGCAGGTGTCCGGGCTCGTCGGCCTCGGCGGTTCACCGGCCGCACCTTCCCGGGGCCGAGGTCGGGCCGCCCTACCACGCGCTCCCGCTGGCGAGCCGGAAGCGGCGCCGGACGGCGGCGGCCCGAAGCCGTGGCCGTCCGACGGATCACTTCACGCGTTCGTCAATCCCTCGGACAAGCGCAGTTGGGCAGGCACTGCCAGAGCGCGCCTCCCGGCGAGCCGAGGTTCGGGCAGGTGAGGCTCACGGGCGGATCGCACTCCTCGCCCGCCTCGACGATCTCGTTGCCGCACACCGGTTCCCCCGTCGTCGAGGTGGTGGTCGTGGTGGTCGTCGAAGTCTCGGTCGTGGCCGACGTCGACGTGGTGGTCGTGACGGTAGTCGAGCTCGTGGTGGTGGCGGTCGTGCTGGTGGTCGTCGGCGGGTGGCACGTCTCCGGCTGGCAGACGCCGGGGCCCTCGTCGATGCCCCCGCGCTGCTCGCACTCCGCGCTCGTCAGCTCCTCGCACACGAGGCCGTCGACTTGCTCGAGCAGCGCTCCGTCGACCGACGACGGGACGCAGCAGGCGACGGTCGGCGGCGCCTCGCACGAGCCCGCCGAGCACGCCTGGCAGCAGCTCGGGCACTGGCCGACGACCGCGGTGCCGCCGCTCGGCGCCTTGCAGAGCGAGGCGTCGCGCTTCACGTAGCAGTGCGTGCGGCCCGACCGGTTCGTCCGGCAGCAGGTGACCCAGCCGCTTCGCCCGCAGGTGGACCGCTTCGCGCAGCGGTCGAGCTCGTTCACGCAGCCCGGCGGCAGCTCGCCCGCCTGATTCAGGCTCTTCGCCACCCGCTCGGCGCAGACGACGTAGGCCTTGTACGAGGCCGCTCCAGCGCAGTCGCACTGCTGCTGAATGGCCGCGGTTGCTGCGAGGACCGCAGCCCGATCGCTGGAGCTCTGGCACGGTCTCGCGTGTGCCCGACCCGCCGCACCCCCGAGGGCCGCGAGCAGGGTCGCGGCGAAGAGTCGACCGAGCCATCTCGACATCTGGGAACCCTCCCGCGTAGGCGCTGCGGTCGTGTGCGAAGCTGCTACACCCGGCCGACGGCCCGGGTCAAGGGTTCCGCCGACCGCCCCCTACGCCGCCCAACCACGGGAGGTCGCGGCGGAACGGCACGCCGAGCACGTAGGCGAGCCCGGGCGCGACCCACACGAGCTCGCGCAGACGCACGGCGAGCCCCACGGCGAGGCCCACCTCCGGCGGATGGCCGAGGACGCCGAAGAGCCAGACGATCGCGCCCTCGAGCGCCCCGACGGCGCCCGGGACCGGGAGCGCGTGTGCGGCGCCCGTCGCGAAGATCGCGCCCACGACGGCGAGCGGGTCGGCCGGGAGGCCGAAGGCGCCGAGGAGCCAGTAGTACTCGACGAGCACGACGAGGTTCGCCGCGACGCCGCTCGCGAACGCGCGGCCCAGGCGGCGCGGCTCGGCCACGAGGCGGGCCGCCGCACGCTCCGCGGCCTCGATCACGTCGAGGCGGCTCCCGACGGCGCCCAGGCGGTCGACCCGAACGGTGCGCGCGAGCGCCGTGACGAGCCCCGCGCCGCGCGCGAGCCGGCGCGCCGTCATGCCGGCGCCGGCGGCGACGCCGACGGCGGCGAGGCCGACGGTCACGAGCGCACCGGTGAGCCCCGGCACGCCGGCGCCGAGGAGAACGACCGCGAAGACGCACGCGAACGCCGTCGACGCGCCGATCTCGAGCGTCCGATCGACCGCGACGCTCGCGACGGCGTCGGGCCCGCCGACGCCCGCCCGGGCGCAGAGGTACATGCGGAGCGGCTCGCCGCCGAGCTTCGCGCTCGGGAGGACGGCGCCGACGCTCTGCCCCGCGGCGCGGAGGAGGGCGAGCCGGAGCAGCGCCGGCCGCACGCCGAGGCCGTCGAGGAGGATGCGCCAGCGGAGCGCGTCGAGCCCGAGCCCGGCGGCGATCGCGACGAGGACGCCCGCGAGCCCGAGCGCCGACGGCCCGCGCGCGAGGAGCGCGATCGCGGGGGCCCCGAAGCGCCGGAGCACCCAGGCGAGCGCGGCGGCGCCGAGCAGGAGGTTGACGCCGAGGACGAGGCCGGTCCGCTTCACGCCGCCGCGCGCGTCACGCGCGCGCCGGCGCCGCTCCGCCCTCGAAGCGCTCGATCGTCGCGCCCGCCGTGAGGTACTCGCCGAGGATGACCTCGATCGGCCGGTGGTCCAGGACCTCGAACTGGCTCGCCTCGAGCTCGAAGCGCGCGCCCGTCTCCGTGTAGGGCGCGACGCCCGGCGAGCCGGGCGTCAGGACGCCGATCATCGGGAGGAGCCGACGCTGCACCGCCGGCGGCTCGCGCGTCGAGATGACGACCTTCGCCTCCGGGACGCCGAAGGAGAGGACGGCGACGAGGCGCGTGAGCGTCTCGTCGCCGACGCCGCGGCGGCGCGCCGTGCCGGTCGCCTTCCGGAGCCGCGGCAGGCTCACGTAGACCTCCATGCCGCGCGCGGCGAGGTGCCGCACGTGCGCGAGGAGCGCCGCCAGCTCGAAGCCCACGTCCGGGTTGAGGCCGAGGAGGACGCCCGGGTTCGCGACCCACATGCCGGCGTCGCAGGCGCGATCGAAGTTCGTGAGCCGGCGCCCGAAGTCGCTCCGCGGGTTCGCGGCGTTCGTGCCCATCGCCCGCGCGTACGCGGCGGGGCTGTACGTCTCCTGGAACGTGCACATGGTGAGGCGCGGCACGACGCGCCCGGCGCCGTCCCGCGGGACGTCGGCCAGGAGGACGTCGTACTCGGGCGCGTCGAGCGCGCCGATGTTGACGAGCACGTGCGTGAACCCCCGCGCGAGCGCCGCCCGCAGGGCGGCGGCCGTCCGCGCGATCATCGTCCGCCGCCGCGGCCCGGGGCGGTACTCGCCGGTCAAGAGCGCCACCCCGCGGAGCCCGCGGCGGTGGAGGATGTCGAGCTGCGCCGCGACCGTCGCGCCGTCCGCCGTCTCGCGCACGAGGCCGGCGTTCGTGCCCCGCATGCCGCACATCCGGCACTCGGCGTCGCACTCGTTCGTCAGGTAGAGCGGCGCGAACGTCTCGAGCCGCGGCCCGCCCGCCGGGCGGCGGCCCTCGGCGACGGCGACGAGGTCGGCCGTCCGGACAGCGGGCGCGAGGAAGAGCGCGACGAGCGCCTCGTCGTCGAGCGCCGCGCCCGCGCGCGCCCGCGCGAGGAGCGCCGGGGCCTCGTCCACCCGCGCGGCGGCGCGGCCCCGCAGCGCCGCCACCGCCTCCGCCTCCAGCCGGAACCCCTGCATCGGGGCCGCCTTATATCAGCGCCCCTCGCTCCCGGCCAGGCGACGGACGTCGCGCGCGAGGCGCCGGCGCCGGAGCGCCGTGGCGACGAAGCGCGCGAGCCAGCGCCCGAGCTCGCCGCCGCTCGGCCGCGGCCACTCGATCATGCCCTCGAGCACGGTGAGGATGCGGCGCGCCCCCGGGCGCCGCCAGTCGCTCACGACGACCGGCTTGTAGACGCGCGGGCTCCGCGACAGCGTCTCCACGTCGAGCAGCATGCACGGGGCCACGGGCTCGACCTCGACGGAGACGCCCGGGAGCCGGGCGCGGAACGCCGCCACCGGGTCGCCGCTCCCGCCGCGCGCCTCGACGCGGACGAGGACGCGGTCCGCGAGCACGACGAGGAAGAAGACGGCGCTGTCGAGCGCGTCCGCAGCCGTCGCGCCGGCGTCGATCAGCTCCCAGGGATGGAGCCGGCGGCCGGCGAGATCGATCGCGTCGTCGACGCGGCCGAGGACGGTGACGCCCGGGCGCGGGCTGCCGCACGGGCACGGCGTCGCGGCCAGGCGGACGACGTCCCGCGTGTCGAGGCGGACGAGCGGGCTCCCCTCGACGCCGAGCGTCGTCACGACGAGGAGCCCCTCGCCGCCGGGACCGACGGCGGCGCCCGTCGCGGGGTCGAGGATCTCGCAGTGGGCGAGGTCGGTCTCGAGGTGCAGCGTCCCCGCCTCGCAGGACGTGCCGAGGAGCATCGTCTCCGTCGACCCGTAGAGCTCGATCACGCGCGCGCCCCACTGGCGCGCGAGGCGGCGCTGGACGACGGGCGGCAGCGGCGCGCCCCCGAGGAAGAGCGTGTCGACCGCGAGGTCGCGCGCCGGATCGAGGCCGCGCGCCCGCGCGATCTCGCCGAGCACGATCGGCTCGAGCGGCAGCGACGCGAGCACGTGGGCCCCGGTGCGCGCCGCGAGCTCGAGCGCCTTCGGGAACGGCACGTCCCAGTTGATGTTCCCGGCGGGGATCGCCACGCCCCCGCCCTCCCGCGCGATCAGCTGCATGAGGTGCGCCGGCGCGGCCATGAAGGGAAAGCGGTTCAGCACGATGCGCCCGGGCGCGAACACGTCGGGGTGCGCCGCGCGGATCGCACGCGCCGAGCGGGCGAGGTCGGCGGCCGTCAGCCAGACGGCGTTCGGCACGCCGGTCGTCCCCGACGACTCCCCGTAGT
Organism: Binatia bacterium; assembly: GCA_035650655.1. Lineage (GTDB taxonomy): Bacteria > Desulfobacterota > Binatia > DP-6 > DP-6 > DASRHG01. Next base: position 6,555 of record DASRHG010000123.1, read on the forward strand.
GACAGGCCTCCTCCAGCGGCACCGCGCGCACGCCGTGGACGCCGGCGCGCTGGAGGTCGGCGCGGGTCGTGAGCGGCAGCCGCGCGAACTCCGCGAGCGAGCGCACGCGGACGCCGCGCAGGCGCTCGGCGTAGAGCAGGCTCCGGCGCGCGCGCGCGACCGTCGCGTCGAGCGCCGCGACGAGGGCGTCGGCCGGGGCGGCGGTCGCGGCGTCCGTGGACGGCGTCACGGGGAGCGCCAGGTTGCGTCGGATCGCGCGCACGAGTCAAGCGCGACGGTTGACTTGCGCTCGGCCCCGGACTACGGGCGCCGCGGGCCGATGCTCTTCGCCATGCGACGGCAGCGCGCGAGCGCCGACCTGTACGTCGATCTCGGGACGGCGAACACCCTCGTCTGCGCGCCAGGCGCCGGGGTGGTGCTCGACGAGCCGTCGGTGATCGCGCTCCGCGAGGACGCCGCCGGCCGCCCGACGGTCCTCGCGATCGGCGCGCACGCCGCGCAGATGGCCGAGCGCGCGCCGCAGGCCGTGAGCGTCGTCCGGCCGCTCCGCGACGGCGTCGTCGTCCACGTCGAGGCCGCGTCGCTCATGGTCCGGGCCTTCGCACGGCGATGCCGCCACGGGGTCCTCCGGCGCCGCCCGCGCCTCGTCGTCTCGCTGCCCCACGACGTCACCGCCGTCGAGCGCGAGGCCGTTCGCGAGGTCGCGCTCGCGACGGGGGCGCGCGACGTGACGCTCATCGACGAGCCGATCGCGGCCGCGCTCGGCGCCGAGCTGCCCGTCCTCGAGCCGCACGCGAGCATGGTGGTCGACGTCGGCAGCGGGACGACGGAGGTGGCGGTCATCTCCCTCGCGGGCATCGTCCACTGCGAGAGCGTGCGGCTCGGCGGCGACGCGATGGACGCGGCCATCGCTCGGATGATCCGCCGGCGCTACGGGCTGCTCGTCGGGCAGCCGACCGCCGAGCAGGCGAAGATCACCCTCGGCGCCGATCCGGCGCGCGCCCCCGCCCGCACGGTCCGCGTGCGCGGCCGCGACGTGACGACCGGCCTGCCCCGCGCCGTCGCGGTGACGAGCGAGGACGTGTGCGAGGCCCTGGGCGGCATCCTCGACCGCATCGCGCGCGCCGTCCGGGCCGCGCTCGAGGCCACGCCCGCGGACCTCGCCGCCGACATCGGCGACGGCGGCATCGTCCTCACCGGCGGCGGCGCGCTGCTGCGCGGGCTCCCCCGGCGGCTCGCGTGGGAGACGCGCCTCCCCGTCCACGTGGCCGCCGCGCCCCTGCAGGCGGTCGCACGCGGCGGCGCCGTCATGCTCGAGAACGAGCGCGTGCTCGAGCTCGTCGCCCGCGGCTGACCGCAGCACGCGCTTCCCTTCGCCGCGTCTCGCGATTGACTCCCCACGGGCGCGCCGCCATCATCCCGCGCTCGATGCGGATCCACCTCGTCTCGCCGACGCACTACCTCCGCGACGGCGCTCTCCACAAGACGACGCGCTACTGGACGAGCGGCATCACGCTGCCGTACCTGAAGGCGCTCACGCCGCCGTCGCACGAGGTCGCGTTCACCGACGAGCTCATGGCGGACCTCGACGTCGAGCGCATCGCGCGCGATGCGGACGTGGTCGGCATCACGGCGATGGGGCCGCAGATCCGGCGCGCGTACGACCTCGCTGACCACTTCCGCGCGCGCGGGAAGAGGGTCGTCCTCGGCGGGACGTGGGTGACGCTCACGCCCGAGGCGTCGCTCGCGCACGCGGACGCCGTCGTCGCCGGGGAGGCCGAGCTCGTCTGGCCGCACGTCCTCGCCGACCTCGAGGCGGGCCGCTCGCGCGGCGTCTACCGCGCGTCCGAGTGGCACGACCTCCGGAGCCTGCCGACGGACTTCGACCCCTGGTCCCTGCCGCTCTTGAAGCCCCACGCGTTCCGCACGAGCTGGCTCTACCGGATGTACTTCTTCTGGCCGATCTTCTTCTCCCGCGGCTGCCCGCACCCCTGCGCGTACTGCGCGGTCCAGACCTACTACGACCGCTCGTTCCGCACGCGCCCGGTCGACGACGTGGTCGAGGACGTGCGGCGCGTGAAGGCGCTCGGCGGCCGGCGCTTCCTCTTCCTCGACGACAACCCGGTCGCGCATCCGGAGAAGGCAAAGGAGCTCTTCCGGCGCCTCGTGCCCGAACGGGTGCAGTGGGTGAGCCAGGCGACGATCAACGTCGCCCGCGACCCGGAGCTGCTCGACCTGGTCGCCCGGTCGGGCGCGCGCGTCCTCTCGATCGGCTTCGAGAGCCTCTCCGAGGAGAGCCTCGCCTCGGTCGCGAAGCAGTTCAACCGCCCGAGCCGTTTCGCCGAGGACGTCCGCAAGCTCCGCGCGCGCGGCATCCAGGTGATCGCGCTCGTCATGGTGGGCCTCGACGGGGACACGGCGGCGACGTTCCCCGCCGTGCTCCGCTGGCTCGACGAGAACAAGATCAGCTTTCTCAAGCTCTTCACGCCGGCGCCCTACCCCGGCACGAAGTTCCACGCCGACATGCAGGGCGCCGGCCGGATCCTCGTCGACGACTGGGGCCGCTACGACTACGGGAGCGCGGTCGTCCGGCCGCGGCACATGACGGCCGACGAGATGCTCGCCGGCTTCAAGCAGGTCTACTCGGGCTTCTACTCCGTCCGCAGCATGCTGCGGCGCTTCGTGCCGCCGCCGCGGAGGAACCTCCTCGACTCGCTCGCGATGCTGGTCGCGAACGCCAAGGTGCACGGCTACCTGCGGCGCAACCCGGACGCCTGGGGCACCATCTCGTAGTCGGCGGGCGCCGGCCCCGTCGCGTCGCGCCAGACGTCCTCGAACATGAGCCACTGCGAGGGGCGCTCGCGGATGACCCGCTCGTAGGCGCGCACGGTCGCGACGAACGCCGCCTGCGCCTCCGCCGGCGTCGTCGGGTCGAAGCGACCGGCGACGCGGAGCTCGTAGCGCCGGATCCCGGTGCGGAGCGCGAAGACCGGCACGAGCGGCGCCCGCGCGAGCCGCGCGAGGACGAACGGCCCGCGCTGGAGCAGCGCGGGGCGCCCACAGAAGTCGATCGCCTCGGTCCCGGGCGCCGGCCCCCACGGATCGAGCTGCATGCCGACGATCTCGTGGCGGCGGAGCGCCTGGAGGATCGGCAGCGCCGCGAAGACGGAGCGGTCCGAGTAAAAGACGTGGATGCCGTGCCGCGTCCGGAGCGCGTGGACGAACGCCTGCACGGTCGGGTTCGGCTCGCGCGCCATGACGAGGTTCACCGGGCGGCCGAGGTCCGTGAGACAGCGCGCGGCCACCTCCCACGACCCGAAGTGCCCGGTCGGCATGACGAGGCCGCGCCCCTCGGCGAGCGCGCCGACCACGACGTCGCGGTCCGGCACCTCGACCGCGAGCGGCTTCGGCCGCGGGCCCCACTGCTCCATGCTCTCGGTCATCGAGCGCGCGAACTCCGCGAACACGCGGTACGCGCCCCAGCGCTCGGCGAGCCAGCCGCGGCGCCCGCGGACCTGGCGCTGGTTGCGCCGCACGGCCGCGCGCTGCGCGCGCGCGATGCCGAAGACGATCGCCGCGATGACGGGCGGCGAGCCCCGCTTCCACCACTCCGGGCCGTAGACGCAGCCGAGCTCCGCGAAGCGGCGCCACCACCCGCCGTCGAAGCGCAGGAGCTCACGCCACCGCACGTCCATCTCATCGCGCTTACCGGAGCCGCCGCGCGCCGACAAGCACGCGTTGCACCGCCGGAACGCCCCCGAGAAGGCGCCATGCCGATGGCGCACCGTCGTGTCCCCCTGCGAGGCGACCTGCGGCCGTCGACACACGACGCGCGGCCGGACGTCCTCGCGATCCGCGGTGACGTCGCCGACCCGATGATCCCGCCGCAACGTGCTTCGGCAGGTGATCTTCGACCCGCCCTCGGCCACGACCGCCGAACGGCCCGCCCGTCGCGGTCGAGCCGGCGTCGCGTCACGCGGCGCGCCACGGTGCACGCACCGCAACGATGCTCGCACTCGATCCTGGACGTAGGCGCCGCGCGCGGCCCGTCGGTCGATGCCGGCGGTGGATGGCGGTCAGGCACCGCGCGGCTCGATTGCCGCGCGTCATTGCGAACGATCGTGCCTTCGTCGTAACCGACGCGCGTTCGTCGGAGCATCCAATGCATCGCATCGGCCGTGGCTGCTGGAAGGATCGTGCGAGGCGGGCCGTTCGGCACGCTGGAGTCGGCACGGCGGGCGTCGCCGGCCTCGCGCTGCTCGCCGGCTGCGGAAGCTTCCTCGGGCTCGACGAGACGGGATCGGGCGGCTTCGCGCCGCCCGATCCCGTCATCGCGGTGAGCAAGGACTACGTCGTGGAGACCGTGAACAGGCGCACGCGGATCTGGAAGCGCGACACCCCTACGACCCTCGTGGCCGACTTCGACACGAGCGGACAGTTCTTCGCCCTTGGCAACACGTGCAGCGGCAACGGCTTCAGCGACCCGCGCGTCCGCTTCGACTTCTCCAGCCGCCGGTGGTTCCTCGCGGCGACCGAGACGGGCACGCCGGGTCGGTGGTGCCTGGCGGTTTCGCAGAGCGAGAACCCAACGGCGGGTTGGTTCTTCTACGCCTTCCAGCCCCCGCCGGCCTGGTTTGGACCCGAGATCGGCTACCAGCCCGTCTTCCCGGACTATCCGGGGCTCGGCGTCGGCGAGCGCACCGTCACGCTCACGGGAAACCTGGCACACGGCTTCTTCGGCCTCGCGCAGGTCGAGCAGTCGGCGATCCTCGTCGTCAACAAGGCCGACCTCGAGCATGGCGCCAACCCTCACGCGGCGTACTTCGCGCCGCCGAACGCCACGACGGATGGACCGCTCTTCCTCCTGCAGCCCGCGAACAACTACGGCGGCTTCCAGCCGGGATGGGAAAGCGTCACGGCGGGAGTGAACGTCCTCGCGGACCCCGGCCGCTTCCTGCGCCTCCAGGTCGTCACCGGCGTTCCGACCGACGGCGTGATCCCGTTCCTCACGAAGGTCGGGATCGCCGTCGCCGCGAACAAACCTTTTCGTCAGCCGCCGGACGCGCGGCAGCCCGGCCCAGGTACGATCGCAGCGAACGACGAGCGCGTCCTCGACGTGCAGGCGCGCGCCGGCTTCCTCTGGGTCGCGCTCCATCAGGGCTGCGAGCCGCCCGGCGACGTGGACGGCGTCGGCAATCCCATCCGGCGGGTGTGCGCGCGGTACCTCGAGATCGACCCCACGACCTTCGTCCTGCGTCAGGACTTCAAGGTGATCGCGCCGAAGCGCTACTTCTACTATCC
>DASRHG010000124.1:0-10456 GCA_035650655.1 Binatia bacterium
CCGCCGTATCCATACGTCGCGCCTTCCGCCGTCCCACCGCCGGGCTGGGTTCCGGGGCACTGGGAGTGGCGGTACGATGCCGCGGGGCGCCGGTATCGGGTCTGGGTTCCGCCGCACCTGCGCTGAGGGAGGCGATCGTGAGGCGATCTCGATTGGTGGTGACGGCGAGCCTCCTCGCGGCGACCCTCGCCGGAACGATGCCGGCGCTGGCCGACGCCGCCGAGCCGGCGCCGCCGTACCCGCGCCGTGAGGTCCCTCCGCCGCCTCCGCGCGGGCAGACCCCGCCGCCGCCCCGCGTCTACTATCCGCCGCCTCCCGTGGTCGCCGACCCGCCGCCCCTCTCGCCCGTCATGCGCGCGCTCTACGCGCCCTTCTACGCGGCGGGCCTCGTCGTGCGCTACGGGGTGTATTACGTCATCGTCGCGCCGATCGAGGTCTTCGCCCGCACGGTCGAGTACGGCGTGAACGGCGGCGTCCCGCGCGAGCCCGCGTCGGAGGACGATCGATGAAACGACTGCTGCTGGTCTCCGCCGCGCTCGCGGCGGCGCTCGCCCTCACCGCCGCTCCCGCATCCGCACGCGGCGGTGGCGGCGGAGGGGGGCGCGGGGGCGGCGGGCACGGCGGAGGCTTCCGTGGCGGCGGGCACGGCTTCCACGGGCACCACTTCCACGGTCACTCGCGCGTCTTCGTCGGCGGCTTCTTCTGGGACCCGTTCTTCTACTACCCGCCCTACTATGCCGCGCCGTACTACTACCCCTACCCGTATCCCTACGCGTACTACCCGCCGCCGCCTCCGCCCGACGACGCGGGATGGACGACGGCGCCGCCGGAGTCGACGGAACCGGGAGCCGCGCCCGAGGCGCGCGCGGAAACCCAGGACACCGAGGCGCGCAGCGCGAGCTACGGCCTCGTGCAGCTCCGGGGCGTGCCCGACGATGCCTCGGTCGATCTGGACGGCCGCTTCTGGATGCAGGCGAAGGGCCTCGACGACCGCTGGCTCGCGTTGCCGCGGGGCTCGCACACGATCGCGGTCCGCATGGAGGGCTACCGGACCGTCGAGCGGACGATCGACGTGACGCCGGGAAAGAACGTCGTTCTCCGCATCGGCCCACTCCCGAAGGCGTAGCGACGGCCGGCGGCCGACCTCCTTTCACGGGGTGAGCGGCTTTGCTATCCTCCCGCGCTCCAAGGAGGTCTGGATGTCCGAACTGTTGGCGGTCGGGGATGATACGTTCGAGCGCGAGGTGCTCCAGGCGGCGACGCCCGTGCTGATCGATTTCTGGGCGCCCTGGTGCGCGCCGTGCCGGGCGATCGCGCCGGTCGTCGAGGAGCTCGCGCACGAGTACGCGGGCAGGCTGAAGGTCGTGAAGATGAACGTCGACGACAACCCGGCGACCCCCTCCCGCTACGGCGTCCGCGGCATCCCGAACCTCATGATCTTCCAGGGCGGGCAGGTGAAGGAGCAGATCGTGGGCGCCGTGCCGAAGGCACAGCTCGTCAAGGCGATCGGCAAGGTCGTCGGCGAGGGTTGATCAGAAGAAGTAGCGGCGCATCGACACGTTCATCGCGAGCCCAACCCCCACCAGCAGGCAGAGCAGCGACGACCCCCCGTAGCTGAACAACGGCAGCGGGATCCCGACGACCGGGAGGAGCCCCGTCGTCATGCCGACGTTCACGACCGCCTGCCAGAAGACGATCGAGGTCACGCCGAGCACGAGCAGGAACCCGAAGCGGTCGCGCGCGCGGCCCGCGATGACGAGCCCGCGCATGACGAGCGCGAGGTAGAGCGCGACCAGCGCCATCCCGCCAACGAACCCCCACTCCTCGGCGAACACCGAGAAGATGAAATCCGTGTGCTGCTCGGGGAGAAAGTTCAGGTGATTCTGGGTGCCGTTCAGGAAGCCCTTGCCCCAGATCATCCCCGACCCGACCGCGATCTTCGACTGCGCGACGTGATAGCCGGCCCCCAGCGGGTCGGCTTCGGGGTTGATGAACGTGAGAACCCGCTGCTGCTGGTGGCGCTTCATGTGCTTCCACACGACCGGTCCGGCGAGCGGCGCGGCGACCGCCGCGATGACGAGGACGCCGGCGACCCAGCGGAGGCGCAGCCCGGCGAGCAGGAGCATCGACATCGCGATGATGACGAGCACGATGGCCGTCCCGAGGTCCGGCTGCGCGAGGATCGGAATGGCAGGGACGAGCGTGAGCGCCGTGGCGACGAGGACGGCGCGCAACGAGAGCGGGCCGGCCGGCACACGCGCGAAGTATCGCGCGAGGACGAGCACGAGCCCGAGCTTCATGAACTCCGAGGGCTGGATCGAGAGCGGCCCGACGGCGATCCAGCGGCGGGAGCCGCCCCCCATGCGACCGACGATCGGCACGGCGAGCACGGCGAGCAGCACGAGAACGTAGAGAAGCCCCGCGTACCGCTCGAGCCGCCGGTAGTCGAAGGTCAGCGAGGCGAGCATCGCGAGGACACCGCCACCGAGCCACATGAGCTGGCGCGCCGCGTGCGGCGTGAGCCCCTGCGTGGCGGGACCGTGCGTCGCGCTGTACACGGTCACCACTCCGATGCCGCTCACCGCGAGTGCGAGCACCGGGAGGAGCCACTCAAAGTGCGTGATCAGACGTCGGTCGATCCGCATGAGCTTCCCGGGCCGGCGGCTCGGACGCCGGCCCGGCCGGCGTCTCGGGCGGCACCGGCGCCTGTCCCCGGGTGAAGTAGCGCGCGAGCACCGCCTGTGCGATCGGCGCCGCGACGGTCCCGCCGTGCTCGCCCGCGTGCTCGACGAGCGCGGCGATCGCGATCTCGGGCTCGTCGACGGGCGCGAACGCGACGAACCAGGCGTGGTCGCGCCGCGTGCGCGCGTCCCGCTGCGCAACGTTCGCCTCTCCGACGGCCTGCGCCGTGCCCGTCTTGCCCGCGACCTCGATGCCCGGCACGCGCGCCTTCTTCCCCGTACCCCGGTCGGCCATGACGACGTCCCGCATCGCGGAGCGGATCGCGGCGAGCGTCGACGGCTTCAAGTGTGCGTCGCCGAGCACCTCCGGCTCGACCTCGCGCCGAAGCGTCCCGTCCGGCGCCTCGACGCGCTTCACGTAGTGCGGCCGGTACCGGATGCCGCCGTTCGCGATCATCGCCGCCATCTGCGCGAGCTGGAGGGGCGTCGCGGTCACGTATCCCTGCCCGATCGCGACGGAGAGCGTCTCGCCCGCGAACCACTGCTGGTGGAAGCGCTCCCGCTTCCACTGCGTGTCCGGGATCGTCCCCGCCTTCTCGTGGTCGAGCGCGATGCCGCTCGGGATGCCGAGCCCGAGCCGGTGGGCGTAGTCCGCGATCGCATCCACGCCCATCCGTTGGCCCACCTGGTAGAAGAAGACGTCGCACGACTCGACGATCGCCGCGTGCAGCGCGACCGCGCCGTGGCCGCCCTTCCGCCAGCAGTGGAAGTAGTGCCCGCCGAATTGGAGCCCCCCGCCGCAGGAGACGCTGAAACCGGGCGAGATGATGCCCAGGTCGAGCGCGCCCGTCGCGACCGCGATCTTGAACGTCGACCCGGGCGGGTACTGTCCCTGGACGGCGCGGTTGTTGAGCGGATGCTTCTTGTCCTGGAGGAGAGCGCGCCATTCGTCGCGCCGGATGCCGCGCGCGAAGACGTTCGGGTCATAGGCCGGGTGGGAGACCATGACGAGCAGCTCGCCGTTCCTCGGATCGAGGGCGACGACGGCGCCGTCCGAGTCGCCGAGTGCGCGCTCGGCCGTCTCCTGGAGGTCGCGGTCGAGCGTGAGCGTCAGGTTGTTCCCGGGCACGTCGGGCCGCTTGTCGATCACGCGCACGCGACGGCCGAGCGCGTCGGCCTCGACCTCCTCGCCGCCGGCGTGACCCTGGAGCTCCACGTCCCACGCGCTCTCGAGCCCTGCCTTTCCGCGAAGGTCGCCCGGCCGGTAGTCGCTCGCGCCGCCCACGAGCTCGGACTCGCTCACTTCGCCCACGTAGCCGAGGAGATGCGCCGCGAGCGTCCCGAACGGGTAGTACCGCTTCGGCGCCACCTGGAGCGAGACCGCGGGGAGGTCGAGCTGGTGCGTCTCGAGCGCGACGACACCCTGCCAGTCGACGTCGCGGCGGAGGACGATGCCCTCGTACGGCGGGCGCTTCCGCGGGCCGCGCACGCGTTGGTGGAGCACCGACTCCTCCTCGCCGAGATACCGCGCGAGGTTCTTCAGCACGAGGCGGCGGTCGCGGGCGTCCTCGGGAACGAAGACCGCGTCGAACGAGGGACGGTTGTCGATCAGGATCTCCCCGTTCCGGTCGTACACGACGCCGCGCGCCGCCGGCAGGCGGACGAGGCGGAGCCGGTTGTTCTCCGAGCGGTCGCGCATCTCCGCGCCACGCTCGACCTGGAGATACCAGAGCCGGGCGGCGACGAGCGCGAACATCGCGAAGACGACGAGCGCCGCGGCACCCATGCGCCGCTGGAGCTCCGGCGGGACCTCGCGCGTCGCGACGTAGAAGCTCCGATTCATCTCACGCGACGCCGAGGAGCCGCTTCTCCCACGAGACGACCCCGAAGACCGCGGGGGCGACGAGCGCCGCGAGCGTCGCCTCGAGGAGGCCCCAGCGGACGACGTGGTGCCAGAGCGGCTCGCGGGCGGCGACGAAGGTCGAGACGAGCAGCGCCGCGAGCACCCGCACGTACGCGCCGAAGAAGACGACCGCCATGACGGGGAGCCCGCGCTCCATCCAGAGGTTCCGCGCCACGAGGTAGACGGCCGCGTAGACGGCGGTGAACGCAAACGCGTTCATGCCGAGCAGCGTACCCGAGAACGTGTCGACGAAATAGCCGAGGAGGAATACGCCGCACACGGCCGGGACGCTGTGGTGGCGGCTCCCGATGTAGACGGCGAGCACGAGGAGGAGGTCGGGAACCGTCGGCGCACGGGGCACCCAGCGGAAGACCGTCGTCTGGAGCAGCATGGCGGCCACGCTCGCGACGGCGAGTGCCAGGAAGCTGCGCACGGCTACGGTGTGGGCGTCGGCGGCGGCTCCGGCTCGCGTGGCTCGACCGGCCCGCGCGGCACGAGGACCTCCTCGAGCTGCTCGAAGTCGACGCGCGGCGCCACCTCGGCGTTCTGGAAGAGACCCTGCCCGCCCTTGTCGACCGCCGTCACGGTGCCGACGGGCATGCCCTTGGGGAAGATGCCGTCGAGGCCCGAGCTGATGACGGCGTCGCCCACCTGCACGTCCTCCGTGCGCTTAACGTACTTGAGGATACACCCGTCGTCGAGCGTCCCCTGCACGATCCCGTGAACGCGCGTCCGCTGGACGAGGGCGTCGACGCCGCTGTTGTGGTCGGAGATGAGGAGGACGCGGGCGGCGTGCGGGCTCGCGAGCGCGATCTGCCCGACGAGTCCCTCGGGCGCCAGCACGGCCGCCCCCTTCGCGACCCCGTCGCGCTCGCCCCGGTCGATGACGAGCGTCCGCGGACGCCCCTGCGCGTCCCGCCCGATGACCCGCGCGGTGACGAAGTCGCCGACCATCGTCTCGCGGAAATCGAGCAGGTGCCGGAGGCGCTCGTTCTCGAGCTCGACCTCCCGCAGGCGGTCGACGTCCGCCTGCAGCGTGCGGAGCCGCGCGCGGAGCGCGACGTTCTCGTCCCGCGCGTGCACGAGCGACGTCACCCCCTCGAGCGCCGTGCCGACGGCGCGGCCGACGGTCGTCGTGGCGCCCTGGAGCGGCGCCATGACCTCCAGGAAGAAGCGGCCGAGCCGGTCGTCGCGCGTCGGGGCACGGCCGCTGCGCGTGACGAGCCCGGCTGCGACGAGGAGCCCGAGCCCCGCCATCAGGAGCACGCGATTGCGGCGCAGGAAGTCGAGCAACGTTTCCTCGCAGCGCGAGCGGTGCGGGACGGGGCCCGCCCCGGGAGGCGGTCAGTCGATCGCGACGTCCCTCAGCAGCTGGATCTCGTCCAGCATCTTGCCGGCTCCCATCACGACCGCGGTGAGCGGGTCGTCGGCGAGCATGACGGGCAGGCCCGTCTCCTCGCGCAGCAGCGTGTCGAGGTTCCGGAGCAGCGAGCCGCCGCCGGCGAGGACGATCCCCTTGTCGACGATGTCCGACGCCAGCTCGGGCGGCGTCCGCTCGAGCCCGATGCGAACCGCCTCCACGATCTGGTTGATCGGCTCGAGCAGCGAGTCGCGGATCTCCTCGTCGGTGATCTCGACCGTCTTCGGCACGCCGGCGACCAGGTCGCGTCCCTTGATCTCCATCGTCTGGAGCTCGCTGCCCGGGTACGCGGAGCCGATCGTGATCTTGATCAGCTCCGCCGTCCGCTCGCCGACGAGAAGGTTGTACTTCCGCTTGATGTACTGGACGATCGCCTCGTCCATCTTGTCGCCGCCGACGCGCACCGACTTGGAGAAGACGATGCCGTGGAGCGAGATGACCGCGACCTCCGTCGTGCCGCCGCCGATGTCGACGACCATGTTCCCCGTCGGCTCGCCGATCGGGAGCCCGGCGCCGATCGCCGCGGCCATCGGCTCCTCGACCAGGTGCACCTCCCGCGCGCCCGCCGACTCCGCCGACTCCCGGACGGCGCGCTTTTCCACCTCGGTGATGCCGAACGGCACGCAGATGATGATCCGCGGGCGCACGAACGTGCGGCGGTTGTGGATCTTGTGGATGAAGTAGCGGAGCATCTCCTCCGTGATCTCGAAGTCGGCGATGACGCCGTCCTTCAAGGGGCGGATGGCGATGATGTTGCCGGGCGTCCGCCCGACCATCTTCTTCGCCTCGGCGCCGACGGCGAGGACGCGCGGCGTTCCGCGCCGGTTCTCCTTCTGCACCGCGACGACCGACGGCTCGTTGCACACGATGCCCTCCCCCTTCACGTAGATGAGGGTGTTCGCGGTGCCGAGGTCGATCGCGAGATCGTTCGAGAAGAGCCCGAGGATCGAGTTGAGGATCATTGCGAAGCGGCCACCCCCCCTCCCGCCGCGGACCAGCTATCAGAAAGGGGGCGGGGCGGCAACGGAAACACCTGGCGGCGCGCTGATTTGCAATCGAGGGATCGGTCCGTTAGCCTCCTCGAGCGCGCCGATGCTGCGCTCCCTCCGCAAGTACTCCAACTCGACGCCGGTCAAGATCCTCTACGGCCTCCTGGCCGCGCTCTTCGTCGTCTGGGGCGTCGGTGCGGTCGGCGGCGAGCACGTCGACGTGGTGGCGAAGGTGCACGGCCGGCCGATCACCCGCGGCGCCGTGAGCCAGGCCGCAACCCAGCTCCGCGAGCAGTACGAGCGGATGCTCCAGGGCAAGGCCGCCGGCGACCTCTTCCGCAACCTCGATCTCGAGGGCCAGGCGCTCGACCAGCTGATCGACGACGCGCTCCTCCAGGAGGAGGCGCGCCGGCTCGGCGTCGCGGTGTCGGACGAGGACGTGCTCGACGCCGTCACGAAGATCCCCGACTTCCAGGAGCACGGCCGCTTCGATCCCGACCGCGTCCGGCGCTACCTCGAGTACCGGCGCGACCGGGGCGAGTTCGAGGCCGAGATTCGGCGGAGCCTCCTCTTCCAGCGCCTCGAAGGCCTCGTCGCCGACGGCGTGCAGGTGAGCGACGGCGAGGTCGAGGAGCGCTACCGGCACGATCACGAGCGGGCGGTCGTCGCCTTCGCGCGCGTCTCGGCCGCCGAGATCGCCAGGTCGGTGACACTCTCCGACGAGGAGCTCGAGAAGTACCTCGCCGACCACCCCGACCCGTACCGCGTGCCGGCCAAGGTCCGCGTTCGCTACGTCGCCTACCGGCCCGCGGACTTCGCGAAGGACGTGCAGCCGACGGACGGCGAGGTCGCGGAGCAGTACGCGCTCTCGAAGGACGAGAAGTACGCGGAGCCGGAGGAGGTCCACGCCCGCCACATCCTCGTCCAGGTGGAGCCGGGCGCGAGCGACGACGCGAAGGCGGCGGCGCGGAAGAAGGCCGATGACCTGCTCGCGCAGCTGAAGGCCGGCGCGGATTTTCCGGCCCTCGCGAAGAAGAGCTCCGACGATCCGGGCTCGGCGGCGCAGGGCGGCGATCTCGGCTTCTTCCCGCGCGGACGCATGACGCCGGCGTTCGAGGAGGCGGCGTTCGCGCTGGCACCCGGGCAGCTGAGCGACGTGGTCGAGTCGCCGTTCGGCTTCCACCTGATCCGGGTGGAGGAGCACCGCGAGGCCCGCACGAAGCCGCTCGAGGCCGTGCGCGACGAGATCGTCGCGCGGCTCAAGGCCGAGCGCGGCGCCAAGCTGGCGCGCGAGGCCGCGGAGGAGGACCTGAAGAAGATCGCGCGCGGCGGTGCGTTCGCCGAAGTGCTCGCCAACCGCCACATCCAGGAGACCCCGCCCTTCGCGGAGAAGGACGACGTCCCCGGCGTCGGGCGCCTCGCCGCGTTCGCGGACGCCGCCTTCGCGCTCCGGACCGGGCAGGTGAGCGACCTCGTCGAGAGCGACGGCCCCGAGCCGACGATCTACCTCCTCGTGCCCTTCGAGCGGACGGAGGCGCACGTGCCGCCGCTCGCCGAGGTGCGCGACCGCGTGCTCGCCGACGCCCGCCGGGCGCGCGCCGAGGAGACGGCGCGCCAGCGCGGCGAAGCTCTCCTCGGCCGCGCGAAGGAGATCGGCCTCGACCGCGCGGCGGCCGAGGCGGGGGTGAAGGTCGAGGAGACCGGGCCCTTCGAGCGCCGCGGCGCCCTCCCGTCGAAGCTCGCCGACGTCCCGGCGGCGCGCACGGACGCATTCACGCTCGACGCCGCCGCGCCGCTCGCGCCGAAGGTCTACACCGCCGGCGGCGACGCGGTCGTCGTCGCGCTCCGCGAGCGCCTGCCGGCCGACACGACGAAGCTCGCCGCGGAGAAGGACAAGCTCCGCGACAGCCTGCTCCAGCAGAAGCGGCACGCGGTCTCCGCCGCGTACCTCGGCTTTCTCAAGGAGCGCGCGCTGCGCGAAGGCGCGCTCGAGGTCCGGCCCGACGCCGCCCGCCGCGGCTAGCGCCGCGAGGTCCCCGGTCGTCGACGGCTTCGCGCTTCCGGGCACGCGGCCGCTCGGCTGCCTCCTCGTCCACGGCTTCACCGGCACGCCCTGGGAGATGCGGCCGCTCGGCGACGCGCTCGCCGCGCGCGGCTTCCCGGTCCGGGGCGTCCGGCTCGCCGGACACGGGACGACCGTCACCGACCTCGCGCGCACGGCGTGGACCGACTGGTACGCGTCGGTGGAGGCGGAGCACGCGCGTCTCGCGCGCGACGTCGCGCGGGTCGCGGTCGTCGGGCTGTCGATGGGCGCGCTCCTGGCGCTCCACCTCGCCGCGACGCGCCCGGCCGCGGTCGCGGCGCTCGTGCTCTGCGGGACCCCGCTCCGGCTGGGCGAGGCGCGCGCGCGGTGGCTCCCCGTACTGGCGCACCTGCCGCCTCTGTGGCAGTGGATCGAGCGACGCTGGGGGCTCATCCCGAAGACGAGCGGTCCCGACATCGCCGACCCGATCATGCGAGCCGCGAGCCCGAGCTACCACGCGACCCCGATCCAGGGCGTCCTCGAGGTGCTCCGCCTCCAGCGCGTCGTGCGGGGCGAGCTCCGGTGCGTCACCCAGCCTGCGCTCCTCCTCCACGGCGCAGAGGACCACAGCGTGCCGCTCGAGAACCTGGAGCGGCTCCGGCGCGGGCTCGGGTCGACCGTCGTCGAGGCGCACGTGCTCCCGCGGAGCTGGCACGTGATCACGGTCGACGTCGAGCGCAACCGCGTGGCCGAGCTCGTCGCCGACTTCCTGGAGCGCGTGTGAGCGAGGAGGCCGACGCGCTCCTCGCCGAGGGCGCGCGGCGATGGAGCGCGCTCGAGGCGCACGACGGCGTGGAGACGCCGCGGTGATCGTCGCGCTCGGCGCAGACCACGCCGGCTTTGCGCTGAAGGAGCGCCTCGCCCGCGAGATCCGGGCGGCGGGCCACCGCCTCCTCGACTGCGGCGCGTTCGACGCCAAGCCCTCGGACTACCCCGACTGGGCGCGCGCCGTCGCGGCGGCGATCCTCGGCGGACGCGCCGCGCGCGGCGTCCTCGTCTGCGGCAGCGGCGTCGGGGCGGCGATCGCCGCGAGCAAGATCCCCGGCATCCGGGCCGGCGTCTGCCACGACGCGTTCTCGGCGCGCCAGGGCGTCGAAGACGACGACATGAACGTCCTCTGCCTCGGCGCCCGCGTCGTCGGGCCGGAGCTCGCCGCGACGGCGCTCCGGGCGTTCCTCGCCGCGCGCTTCTCGCGCGCGGCGCGGCACCGTCGGCGGGTGGGAAAGGTCGCCGCGATCGAGCGCGACGCGTGCGCGGGCGCGTTCCGCCGGCCAGGAAGGAGGCGCGAGCGGTGAACGCGGATCTCGGCGTGGTCGGACTCGGCGTCATGGGGCAGAACCTCGCGCTGAACGCGCTCGACCACGGCTTCCAGGTGGCCGT
>DASRHG010000125.1:0-22783 GCA_035650655.1 Binatia bacterium
CCGCACGTCGGGAAGTAGCCGCAGCCGGGGAGGACGCGCGCCGGCCCGGGCCGCTCGACCGCCGCGACGCGGGCGCGTGCGTACCCGCGCCGGCGCTCGACGACCTCGGCGACGACGCGGTCCCCGGGGGCCGCATACGACACGAACACGACCTCGCCCGCGTGCCGGGCGAGCGCGTCGAACCCGTAGGTCAGGCGCTCGACGTCGAGGACGAGGCGCTCAGTCAACACCGGGCTCGCCGAGCAGCTGGAGCATCTCCTCGGCGGCGAAGAGGTTCGCCGCGAGCCGGCGCATCAAGTCCCGCTCGACGACGCCGCGCGAGGGGATCTCGACCCGGTGCGGGACCACCTGCCCGAGGCCCTGCCCGAGGATCGGCCCCACGCCGCCCTGCTGCCCGACGATCGTGCTGCGGATGCGGAGCCGCGTGTCCTCGCCCGCGGGCGTCACGAGGACGTAGTACGCGACGCGGACGTCGGTGATGCCGGTGATGCCCTCCTTGTGCAGCTCCGAGAGGTCGCCGATGTCGCCCAGGCGGTGCGTCCGGTCGTCGGTCTCGTACCGCGCGAGCCCGGTCGCGATGACGCCGCTCGTGCGGTCCTGGGTGGCGATCTCGAACCCCTCGGCGTCGAGCGCCGCGACGACGGCCGGCCACACGCGATCCGCGGGCGCGTGGAGCACGCGCTGGTGCTCGCCGCGGACGTGCTCGGTCGGGTCGAGCTCGGGCTTCTTGGCGCAGGCGGCCGCCGCGAGCGCGAGGACGACGAGCGCCCGCCGCACGCGTCAGTCCTTCGCGAACATCAGCTTCACCTGCGAGAAGGTGGAGCTGGTCGCGGTGACGATGGGCGCGTCCGCCCGGTGCGGGAGCGTCGCGGCGAGGCGCTCGGCGTCCGCCATCCGGTCCTCCGAGAGCGGATGGCTCGACACGAACCGCTCGACGACCGAGGGGAGGCTCCGCTGCTGCTCCGAGAGCTTGCGGAAGACGGCCGCCATCGCGGTCGGGTCGTAGCCCGCGTCGTTCATGAGGGCGAGGCCGAGCCGGTCGGCTTCCGACTCCTTCCCGCGGCTGTACTTGAGCAGCCCGAGCACGTAGGCGAGCTTCGTCCCTTCCCAGGCGATGGGCGGGATCGGGACCGGGATCACCGACACGGCGGCGATCAGCGCGAACTCGGTCAGGTTCTGCGTCGTCAGCATCTCGGTCGCGTGCCGGGCGGCGACGTGCCCCATCTCGTGCCCGACGACGGCCGCGAGCTCGTCCTCCGTCTCGCAGAGCTCGATGATGCCCGTGTTGATGTAGACGGGCCCGCCGGGCAGCGCGAAGGCGTTCACCTCGGAGTCGTCGACGACGTGGAAGCTGTAGGGGAAGAGCTTGAAGGCCGGCTCCCTGCTCGATTCCTGGAGCCGCGCGCCGACGCGGTTCACGAGCTGGGTGAGCGCGGAGAGCCGGAGGAGGACGACCTCCTGGTCCACCTCCTTCGAGATCGCCTGACCGAGCTTGATGTCCCCGTCGACGGAGTAGAAGTTCGGGTGGAACCTGTGCACGCCGGCGCATCCCGTCGCCGCCGCGGCGAGGAGGCCGAGGAACGCCCGCGCGCGCCGCCGCACGCCTAGCCTCCCGCCCGCGACGTCCCGGGCTGCCCGATCCGCCCGAGGGAGCGGACCGCGCTCGGGTCGACGGCGAGCCGCGGCCCGACCGCGAGCACGAGCTCGAGCCGTCCGCCGGCGAGCTCGCCGGACAGGCTGTCGCCCGTGACGAGGACGACGGTCGCCTTCTCGCCGCTCTCGGCGAACTCGACGCGGTCGATCTGCCGGGCCTCGGTGTCGACGGGCCGGCCCCCCACCTTGAGATGGAGCGGGCCGAACGAATCACGCACGACGACGCTGTCCCCGTTCCGCATGACGGCGCGGAAGCGGCCGTCGTTCGGCAGGGCGTCGCCGCTCGCGCGGAAGGAGAGCTCCGCGATCCGCTCGATGGCGACCGTCTCGGTGCGCGGCCCGGCGGCGAGGTGGATC
Organism: Binatia bacterium; assembly: GCA_035650655.1. Taxonomy (GTDB): domain Bacteria; phylum Desulfobacterota; class Binatia; order DP-6; family DP-6; genus DASRHG01. The sequence goes on from DASRHG010000125.1 coordinate 2,011, forward strand.
TCGGGCGTCTCGAGGAAGCCCGTCAGCGTGTCGCCGTTCGCGAGCACGATGCGCGTGAGCCCCTTGTCGCTCGCGCCGACGACGACCGTCGCGACCGCGGCGCGCGGGAGGTCGACGGCGCCGTACGCCGCGCGCACGCGGAGCTGCGGCTCCTTCACGAGCCCGCGGAGCGTGTCGCCGCCCCGGAGCTTCACGGTGTCGACGTCGGCGCCGCCGCGGACCTGCTGGGCGAGGCGCAGGCGGCCGGTGCCGACGATGTCGGGGGGGAGCGCGAGGGTCCAGATCTCCCACCCGGTCTGCCCCCGATGCTGGAACGCGAGCGTCCGGCCGTCTGGCGCCCAGGCCGGGTGCGTCGCCGGCGCGGGGGCGGTGGAGAGCTCGATCGGCGCCGTCCCGTCCGCGTTCGCCACCCAGAGCGTCGACTCGGTCGTGCGCCCGCGGGCCGGCCAGCGCGAGAACGCGATCTTCGTCCCGTCGGGCGACCACGCGGGCCGGGCCTCGTTGTCCGGCGAGACGACGATCGGCGTCGTGCGGCCGTCGCGCACGTCGATCGTGTAGATGTCGAAGTTCCCGCCCGCGTCGGTGACGTACGCGATCAGCTCGCCGCTCGGACTCCACGCCGGGAAGATCTCGTTCGCGGGCGTCGTCGTGAGGCGGCGCCGGCGGCTCCCGTCCGAGTACATCGTCCAGAGGTCGAAGCTGCCCCCTTCCTTCGGGAAGGCCGCGTACGCGATCTGGCGGGCGTCGGGCGCCCAGGCGGGCTGGTCCTCGGTGCCCGGGTCGTCGGTGAGCGGGACGGCATTCTGGCCGTCCGGGTCCGCGAGCCAGATGTCCCGCGAGCCGTTCACCTCGGAAACGTAGAGGATCTTCCGCCCGTCGGGGGAGAGGACGGCGTGGTACTCGTCCTTCGTGCCCTTCGTGAGGCGGTGCTCGTCGCCGCCGTTCGCTGCGACGCTGTAGAGATTCCGCGTCGCGCCCGCGTGCTGCTTCTCGTCCTTTCGGCGCGAGTGGAAGACGATCCGCCGCCCGTCGGGCGACCACGACGGCATGGCGCTCGAGCCGCCGGTCGTGACGATCGGACGTGCGGCGCCCTCGTCCGTCGCCGCGACGGCGAGCGGGGCGACGAGCGTCAGGCACGCGAAGAGCGCCACGGCGCGCATCACGGGCACGCTTACCGGAGCCGTCGCCGTTTGCAAAGGGCGGCCGGTGGGGATGGACGTCCGCAAATGTGCTAAGAGGCGCGGACGACGATGGCAGCGAGGCGGCTTCTCGAGTCGGGCGTGCGGATCCGTCGCGGGCGCCGGCGAGATCTGCCCGCCGTCGAGCGCGTGCTCGGCCGTGCGCCCGCCACCGGCTTCGGCCGGGTCTACCGCCGCGTCCTTCGGGACCTCGGCACGGACGTCTACGTCGCCGAGGACGCGGGCGGGGCGATCGTGGGGCTCGTCGCCGTCGTCTACGCCCGCTCGCTCGTCCGGGGCGGCGCGTCCGCGCTGCTCGACGGCGCGCGCGCGGCCGCGCGGCCCGTCCTCGACGGGCTGGTCGCGTTCGCCGAGGAGCGCGCGCGGCGGCGCGGGTGCCGGCGGCTCGAGGCGTTCGTCGGCGACGACGCGGAGCTGCGCGCGGCGCTCGTCGGGCGCGGCTGGCGCACGGGAGAGCTGCTCGCGACGGACCTCGCCGAGACCGCGTGATGGCGAGGGCGATGCGGACGCAGGAAGGCGGCCGGGCGGTGGCGGGCGACCGGCTCCGGGCGCTCCTCGCGCGGCGCGCGGGCGGTGCCGCGGCGGCCGAGCTCGAGGCGTTCACCCGGCTCTTCCTGGCCCGCGGCGGCGGCTACATCGACGAGCTCGCGGAGGAGGACGCCGCCGCGCTCGTCGCGTCCGCGTTCCGCTTCTACGCGGGGCCGGGGCCCGATCTGCGCGTCCGCGCGATCACCCCGACGTACGCGACCGAGGGCTGGGACGCGCCGGTGAGCGTCCTCGAGACGTGCATGCCGGACCGGCCCTTCGTCGTCGACACGATCCGCGAGCGCCTCCACGCCAAGGGCGTCGCGATCCGCGCGCTGCTCCATCCCATCCTGAGCGCGCGGCGCGACCAGACGGGGCGGCTCGAGCGCCTCGTCGCGCCCGACGGGGACGGGCGCGAGTCGTTCGTGCACGTCGCCATCCCGCGCGTGAAGGACGCGGCGGTGCTCGCCCGCATCGCGGAGAGCGTCCGCGCGGGACTCGAGGACGTGCGGCTCGTGACGGACGACTTCCCGGCGATGGTCGCCCGGGCGGCGGCGATCGCCGCGGAGCTCGACGGTGCCGGGCGGACGCTCCCCGCCGTCGCGGCCGCCGAGGCGACCGCGGTCGCCGAGTTCCTCCGCTGGCTCGTGGACGGCGGCTTCGTCTTCCTCGGCTACCGCGAGTACGACGTCGAGCTCGAGGGCGAGGGCGGCGTCGCCGTGCGCCCCGGGTCCGGCCTCGGGATCCTCCGCCGCGAGACCCGCTCGACGTACGCCGAGCGCATCCCGCTCGCGGAGCTCACGCCCGCGGCGCGGGCGCGGCTCGCGAGCCCGCGGATCCTGACCGTGCGGAAGACGCACGCGGAGTCGCCCGTCCACCGGCGCGCGCGGATGGACGACGTCGCGGTGAAGGCGTTCGATGCGCACGGCGTCCTCGTCGGCGTGCGGCGGTTCGTCGGGCTCTTCACCTCGAAGGCGTACGCGGAGGAGGCGGCCGAGATCCCGATCCTCCGGCGCGTGCTGCGGCAGATCCTCACCGCCGAGCACGTCGTGCCGGGGAGCCACGACCACAAGGAGATCGTCGCGATCTTCAACGCGCTGCCGAAGGCGACCCTCCTCGCGAGCGCGACCGAGGACGTGCGGGCGACGATCGACACCATCGTCGCGGCGGGGCGGAGCGACGACGTCGTCGTGTCCGTGCGCCCGCTCAGCGACGACGAGTCCGTCGCCGTCCTCGTCGTCATGCCGGCCGACCGGTTCTCGAGCGAGGCGCGGGAGCGGATCGAAGCGGCGGTCGCCTCGGCGCTCGACGGCGCGGTCCTGGACGCCCACGTGACGCTCGGCGCCGACGAGCGCGCGCTCCTGCACTTCGTCGTTGCGGCGCCGCGGGCGCCGGGGCCGGTGACCGCGGGGCTCGAGCGGGCGATCGCGCGCATCGTCCGGCGCTGGGAGGAGAGCCTCCGCGACGCGCTCGTCGAGCGCATGGGAGAGGAGGCGGGGACGCGCGTCGCCGCGCTCTACGCGGACGCCTTTCCCGACGACTACAAGGCCGCCGTCCCGCCCCACCGTGCCGCGGCCGACACGACGATGCTCGAGCTCGTCGCGGACGGGGGCACGCCGCGCGTGACGCTCCGCAACGACGAGCGGGCGCCGGCGACGAGCGCGCTCCACCTCTACGTCGCCGGGGAGCCGCTCGTCCTCTCCGAGTTCATGCCCGTGCTCGAGAACCTCGGGCTCCGCGCGCTCGCGGAGAACCAGGTCGTCGTGACGCCTGCCGAGCGCCCGCGGCTCTTCGTGCAGACCTTCCTCGTCCAGGACGCACGGGGCCGGCGCCTCGACCCGCCCGCGGTGGGCGCGCGCCTCGCCGACGCCCTCCTCGCGATCGCCGCCGGCCGCGCCGAGAACGACGCGCTCAACCGGCTCGTGCTCGAGGCGGGGCTCGACTGGCGGTCGGTCGACTGCCTGCGGGCGTACGCCGGCTACGCGTGCCAGGCGGGCTTCGCGGCCCGGGGCGCGATCGTCGGCGCGCTCGCCGCCCATCCGGCGACGGCGCGGCTCCTCTTCGCGTGGTTCCGCGCCCGCTTCGAGCCGGGTGCGGCGGGGCCCGACCCGGACGCCGCCCGGCAGGAGTTCCTCGCGAGCCTCGACGCCGTCACGTCGCTCCGCGAGGACACGCTCCTCCGCGCGCTCGGCGACGTCGTCCAGGCGACGGTCCGCACGAGCTTCTTCGCGCGCGCCGCCGACGTCGACCGGATCGCCTTCAAGATCCGCTCCGCGGACCTGAGCCAGCTCCCGAAGCCGCATCCCCTGTACGAGATCTGGGTCCACAGTCCGATCATGGAGGGGATCCACCTCCGCGGCGGGAAGGTCGCGCGCGGCGGCATCCGCGCGAGCGACCGGCCCGAGGACTTCCGGACGGAGATCCTGGGTCTCATGAAGACCCAGACCGTCAAGAACGCGTTGATCGTCCCGACGGGCGCGAAGGGCGGCTTCGTGCTGAAGGGCCGGGCGGGAGCGGTGAAGGTCGTCGACGCCTACGCGACGCTCATTCGCGGGCTCCTCGATCTCACCGACAACGTCGTCGGCGGCCGCGTCGTCCACCCGCGCGGCCTCGTCGTCCACGACGAGGAGGACCCGTACCTCGTCGTCGCGGCCGACAAGGGGACCGCGACCTTCTCGGACGTCGCGAACGGGATCGCGGCCGAGTACGGCTTCTGGCTCGGGGACGCGTTCGCGTCGGGCGGCTCGCACGGCTACGACCACAAGGCCCTCGGCATCACCGCGCGCGGGGCGTGGGAGTGCGTGCGGACGCACTGCCGCGACCTCGGGATCGACGCCGACACGGCGCCGCTGACGGTCGCCGGCATCGGCGACCCGAGCGGCGACGTGTTCGGCAACGGCATGCTCCGCTCGCCGCACCTCCTCCTCCGCGCGGCGTTCAACCACGAGCACATCTTCCTCGACCCGACGCCCGACCCGGCCCGGAGCTTCGCCGAGCGCCGGCGTCTCTTCGAGGCCGCGAAGGGCTGGGACGCGTACGATCCGGCCGCGCTCTCGCCGGGCGGCGCCGTGCTCGAGCGGGCGGCGAAGCGCGTGACGCTCTCGCGCGAGGCGGCCGCGATGCTCGGCGTGACCGAGCCCGCGCCGAGCGGCGAGCGCATCGTGCAGGCGATCCTCCGCCTCGACGTCGACCTCCTCTTCTTCGGTGGCATCGGCACGTACGTGAAGGCGGCCGCCGAGACCCACGCGGACGTCCGGGACGCGGTGAACGACCCGGTGCGCGTCGACGCCGCGACGCTCCGCGCGCGGATGGTCGTCGAGGGCGCGAACCTCGGCTTCACGCAGCGCGCGCGCATCGAGTACGCGCTCGCCGGCGGCCGGATCGACACGGACGCGGTCGACAACTCGGCCGGCGTCGACCTGTCGGACCACGAGGTGAACCTGAAGGTGGCCCTGCAGCCGATCGTCGAGGCGGGCGACCTCGCGCCCGACGCCCGCAACGCGCTCCTCGAGCGCGTCACGGACGAGGTTGCCGCGCACGTGCTCGCCCACAACCGCGCGCAGAGCCGCCTCCTGACGCTCGACCAGCAGCGGAGCCGCTCGCGGCTCGACGACTTCCGGGAGCTCGTCGTCGAGCTCGAGCGGACGGCCGGGCTCGATCGCGTCCTCGAGGCGCTGCCGGACCGCGACGCCCTCCGCGCCCGCCGCGCGACCTTCCTCGGGCTCACGCGGCCCGAGCTGGCGGTGGTGATGGCGTATGCGAAGCTCCACCTCCAGCAGGCGCTCGTCGGCGGCCCGCTCGTCGACGAGCCGCTGGTCGCGCCGTTCCTCTTCGGCTACTTCCCCGATGCGATCGCGGAGCGTTTCCCGCAGGCGGTGCGGACGCACGTGCTCCGGCGGGAGATCGTCGCGACCGAGCTCGCGAACGCGGTCGTCGATGCCCTCGGCGCGACGTTCGTCCACCGCGTCCAGCGCGACACCGGCGCAACCCTCGGCGAGGCGATGCGCGCGTGGGCGATCGGGTGGACGATCGTCGGCGGCTCCGGCCTCCTCGCCGCGATCCGCGAGAGCGCGTCGACGGCCGAGGTCGAGACGGCGTGCACCCTCGTCCTCGAGCGCACCGCGGAGCGCGTGACGAAGTGGATCCTCGCGAACGCCGACGCGGCGCGCTCGGCGACGGACGTCGCGGCGGAGCTCGGCGCGGCCGTCGACGGCGTCCGCGGCCGGCTGGCGGAGTGGCTGACGGGCGCCGAGGCCGAGGCGTTCCATCGCCTGCGCTCGGAGCTCGAGATCGCGGGCCTGCCGAAGACGCTCGCGCACGACCTCGCGACCGCGGACTGGTCGGCGGGGCTCCTCGACGTCGTGACGGTCGCCGGAAACGCCGGTGTCGAGCCGGCGGCCGCCGGGACGCGCTACTACGGCCTCGGGCAGCGGCTCGACTTCGCGTGGCTCTGGGCGCGCCTCGCCGAGACGGGGGCGGAGGACCGCTGGCAGCGCCGCGCGGCCGAGGGCCTGGTGGAGGACCTCATGCGCGCGCGCCGCCGCCTCGCCCGTGCGGAGCTCGGGGGCGCGAGCGTGCCGCCGCGCGCGCTCGCCGCGGTCGACGACCTCTTGCGCGACCTCCGCGCCGCACCGCGCCCGAGCCTCGCGGCGCTCCAGGTCGTCGTGCGGGAGATCGGACGGCTCGCCGAGGCGACGGGCGAGCGGAAGGGGGGATGATGGCGGGTGTGGCGCGCTTCCTGCTCGCGTTGCTGCTCGGCTTCATGCTCGGCGCCGGCACGGCGCTCTGGGCCATGCAGTCGGGAGCCGCGGACTTCATCATCGCGCGGACCCACGCGGTGCAGGACCTCCAGCATCGCCTCGCGGACGTCGAGCAGCAGCGCGATCAGCTCCGCCGCCAGCTCGACGACGTCGTCGGGCGCGCGGGACGGATGGAGGCGTCGTTCACGGAGCTCGAGCGCCGCTTCCGCGACCTCCAGGAGCAGCTCGAGCAGGCGCGGAAGCCCGGGACGAGCGAGTGACTGGCGGCCCGGGACTGCGTCTCGGGTCGGGAGCGAGCGTGCGGCAGGGGTCCGCTCGGCCGTCGTTGGGCGGCCGGGGGAGCCGCCGCAATGCTGGTCCGTCGTCTCGGCTCGCGCTCCTAGCGCTGCGGCCCGGCCGCGGCGAACCCGAAGACGCGCGCCATCGCCGCGACGACGATCGCGCCGACGACGATCGCGAGGATGCTCTGCCCGTCCACGGCGGGGCCGACGTCGAAGCCGTAGAAGCCCCCGAGCCAGGTCCCGAGGTAGAGGCCGATGACGCCGTACACGAGCGCGGTGCCAGGCATTCGCAGGTTGCTGTCGAGGAGCTGCTCCGCGATCCAGCCCGACACGAGCGCGATGCCGCCGATGCGGCCGAGCTCCAGCCAGTGGCGCAGCGTTTGCTCGTCCAACGTCGGTGCTTCCATGTGCCGCCTCTGGCGATCGTCCCCCCGCTCCACTATTTTCCCGGGCTCATGTCGTACGGCAGCAAGCGACGTGCCACGACGCGGCCAGCCGGACGGACCGCGGACGGCGGCCGGCTCGCCACGCCGGTGACGCCCGCGTGCAAGCGTGTGCGAGAAGGGCCGGCGCCGTGGTGAGCGTGACCGTGCTCGGGTCCGGCGACGCGTTCGCGTCGGGCGGACGCGCGCACAGCGCGTATCTCGTCGAGGCGCCGGGCACGACCTTCCTCCTCGACTGTGGCCCGACGGTGCTCCAGTCCCTCAAGCGCGCGCGCGCCGACTCGAACCGCGTCGACTTCGTCCTCCTCTCCCACCTGCACGGCGACCACTTCGGCGGGCTGCCGTTCCTGTTCCTCGAATACCGCTACGAAAACCCGCGCCGTCGCCCGCTCACGGTCTACGGCCCGAAGGGAACCGCGCGCCGGGTGCCCGCCCTCTACCGTGCCCTCTACGAGCAGGTCGCGCAGAAGCCGCCGCCGTTCCCCGTCGTGTACGAGGAGGTCCGCGCGGGACGGCCGTTCACGGCGGGCGTCGTCCGGATCACGCCCCTCGTCGTGCCGCACTCGCCGGAGCTCGTCTGCCACGCCTACCGCATCGAGACGGGTGAAAAGACGATCTTCTACTCCGGCGACACGAGCTGGACCGACGAGCTCCTCGTCCACGCGCGGGGCGCCGACCTCTTCCTCTGCGAGTGCTCGACGTACGAGACGCGCCTCGACATCCACCTCTCGTACCCCGAGATCGCGGCGCGCGCGCAGGACTTCGGCTGCAAGCGGCTCGTGCTCACGCACCTCGGGCGCGAGCCGCTCGCGCACCTCCCGGACCTCAGCCTCGAATGCGCGGAGGACGGGATGCGGATCGATCTCGCATGAACTCCTGCGGCGTGACGACGAGCGACGACTGCGCCCGCTCCTCCTGCTCCGCCGTGACCTCCGCGAGCAGGCGGCCGAGCGCGCGCTCGACGTAGCCCGCGACGAACGGCACGGCGTGCGCCTCCGCGGGCCGCGCGCGGAGCGCGGCCGCGGTCGCGAGCGCCGTCCGCGCGGCCTCCGCCCGTCCCGTCTCGGCGAACACGTACGCGTTCGCCTCGAGCCGCCGGGCGAACACGCGGACGGGGATGAGCGTCGCCGCCGCGCGGCCGAGGACCTCGCGCAGCCGCTCCTCCTGCTGGAGGCGGTTCAGGACGAGCGGGCTGTCCCGGACGGCGGCGATCTCGCCGACGAACGGCGCGAGCGCCTCGGACGGGGGCCACCACGAGGCGAGCTCCGGCTCGTCGAAGAGCCGGACGGAGCCGGCGACCAGGGCGGCCGCGTCGGCGTCCGCCGGCGCGGCGACCCGGCGCGAGACGGGCTCCGCCGGGGGCGCCGGGGGCTCGCTCGTGAGGCGGGCGCGGGCGTGCGCCCAGCCGCGGCCCCGGCCCGCGTCGCCGCTTCGCGCCTCGGCCTCGACGAGCAGAGCGTCGAGAATCCGCCACGGCACCGGCACCAGGCGCAGGTGCGCCTGGGTCTCGAGCTGGCGCCGCGCGGCGCGGAGCTTCTTCCGCGTCACCTCGGCCTCCTGGAGGTCGCGGAGCCCCTCCGGCTCGTTCACCTGCGCGGCGACGAGCCGCGTCGCGCCCGCCGGCGCGGAGGCCACGAGCCACACGGCCCGGTCGCCGCGGCCGTCGACGTGCGACATCCACCCCTCGATCTCCGGCGCGGCGACGGGCCGCGCCGGCGGCGGCGCCGCGCGCGCCGGAACCGGCACGCCGCGCTGGCCGAGACGGTAGAGCGCCCGGCGCACGGCTTTCCGCGCCGCGCGGCTGGCGAGCCGCGGCTCGACCGTCGCGAGGAGCGCCGCGACGGGCGGCGCCGCGAGATCGCCGAGGGCGTCGGCGGCCGTGCCGCCGTCCGGGCCCTCGAGGACGCGCACGAGGGCGTCGGCGTCCGCGCGCCCGGCGGCGATGGCGTCGGCGTCGAGGCCGAGCCCGGCGAGCGTCGCGGCGGCGGCGGCGCGCCGGGCGCTCAGGACCCGCCTCCCGCCCGGGGGAAGGCGTCGAGCCGCGCCTCGACGTGGTCGTGGATCCAGTGCGCGTCCCACCACTCGGTCGGATCGACGTGGACCCCGCGGATCATCACGCTGAAGTGGAGGTGGTCGCCGCCGGCGAGCCCCGTGTCTCCGGTCCTGCCGATCGGGTCGCCGCGCCGGACGTTCGCGCCGGTCGCGACGTCGATCGTGCTCAGGTGACCGTAGAGCGAGAAGAGGCCGAGGCCGTGGTCGAGGACGACGGCGTTGCCGTAGATGCCGAGGGGCCCGGCGAAGACGACGCGGCCCGTGTTCCCCGCGGGGACGACGTCGCCCCGGGTCGAGGCGAGGTCGAAGCCCAGGTGCGTCTGGTGGTCGATCGTCTTCCCGTCGTAGACGTAGGTGCGCCGGTCGGCGAAGCCCGAGAGCGGGGCCGACCGCGGCATGCGGAGGAAGGCGCCCTCCCAGAGCCGAACGGGCGCGCTCTCGCGGCAGAGCGTGCGGACGCGGGCCTCGGTGGCCGCGCGGAGGTCGCGGTTGATGCGGAGATAGCCGGCGACGAGGTCGCCGTTCGCCTCGAGGGCGTTCGCGGCGAGCAGCTCGGGGACCTTCCGGGCGAGGAAGTCGGGCGCGAGCACGAGCGTCTTCTCGGCGAACCGGCGCCGCTGGACGACCGCGCCCATCGCGACCTGCCGCCGGTTCCCGGCCGCGTCCGTCGCGACGATCGCCGGCTGCGCGTCCGGGAGGTCCTCCGCGACGGCGAAGAGCGCGGCGCGAAGCGCGCCGTCGGCGAAGAGCCCGGCGGTGCCGGGATAGAAGTCGCGGCCCACCTGGACGCCGTGCGCGACGGCGTCGGGCCCCACCCGGTACACGGCGCACTCGGAGCCGCCGACGCGGACGCGATGCTGCTGGCTCGCGAGCTCGAGCGTCGGTGGCGTCGAGTCGACCGCGACGGACCGGACGAGGCGGGGGCCACGGTGCAGGAAGCCGAGCCACGAGTGATCGACCGCCCGGACCTCGAGCGTCGCGCGGCCCTCGGGCACGCGGGCCGCGCCGGCGTCGACGATGGGGTCGAGGACGGCTTCGTGCACGCCGCTCCCGAACCAGGACCGCCGGGGGTACGTCTCGGTCGCGACGGCCGCCGCGGTTCCGTCGGCACCGATGAGACGGACCTCGACCCGCGCGAGGCCGGTGCCGCGGTCGCGCACGACCAGGTGGAGCGGCGTCGCCCGGCCGATCACCTCGACGGGCGGGTCGAGGACGACGCGCGGCGCGAAGGGCTCCGCGCGGGTGAGGAGGAGCGCCGCGACGGCGCCCGCGACGAGGAGGAAGAGGGTCGCGCGCATCAGTCGAGCGAGGGAAGCATCTGCAGGAGGTTCCGGGTGATCCGCTGCGTGGCGCCCCAGATGACGTGGCCGTCGACGGCGTAGGTGTCGATCGGCACGCGGCGCCCGCTGAAGTCCCACACCTCGCGGCGCAGCGTCTCGGGCGCGCGGAGCACGCGGAGCGGGACGGTGAAGATCGCATCCACCTCCGCCTCGCACGGGCGCCACGCGTACGGGTAGGGGACGACGCCGACGAAGGGCGTGATCACGAACCGGGTCGCCATCGTTTCGATGTCGTCGAGCGCGCCGAGGATGCGGACGTCGGTCGGCGAGAGGCCGATCTCCTCGTGCGCCTCGCGCAGCGCGGTCGTCTGGAGGTCGCGGTCCTCGTCGGGATGGTGGCGGCCCCCGGGAAAGGCGATCTGCCCCTGGTGCCGGGGAAGGAGCGCCGAGCGGCGCGTGTAGAGGACGTGCGGCTCGCCGTCCACCGCGAGGAGCGGGACGAGAACGGCGGCGATCGCCTTCTCGGGGCGGCGCAGGACGACGCGCGACCGCGCGGCGAGCGTCGAGGCGAGCGCGCCCGCAATCCGCTCCGTCATGGCCGCGCACCGTAGCATTGCGGCCCGAGCGCCGAAAGGCATAAGTGTCGGGCATGGCCGCGCGCGAGAGCCTCGCCGTGCTGCGCTACCACGAGATCGCGCTCAAGGGGCGCAACCGGCCGTACTTCGTCCGCCGGCTCGTCGAGCACGTCGAGCGGGTGGCGGCGGACCTCCCGGTCGGGAGGGTCCGTCGCGCGTCGGCGCGCCTCGTCCTGCCGCTCGGCGACCCCGGGTGCTGGCCGGCGCTGCGGGCGCGGCTCGCGAAGGTCTTCGGGCTCGCCAACTTCGCGCTCGCGCACGCCGTCCCGCTCGGTCCCCGCGACGGCGATCCGCACGCCGCGCTCGCGCGGCTCCGCGACGCGATCCTCGTGCGGCTCGCCGGCGTCTCGCTGCCGAGCTTCCGCGTGCTCACGAAGCGGGCCGACAAGCGCTTCGGGCTCACCTCGCCGGAGGTGAACCGGATCCTCGGCGCGGCGATCCAGGGCGTGACGCACGCGCCGGTCGACCTCGAGCGCGCCGCCGTCACGGTCGCGGTCGAGATCCTGCCGGGGCAGGCGTTCTTCTCGCTCGAGCGCGCCGAGGGACCGGGCGGCCTCCCGGTCGGGACGAGCGGGCGCGTCCTCGCCCTCCTGTCGGGCGGCATCGACTCGCCCGTCGCCTCCTGGCGCATGATGCGCCGCGGGTGCGCCGTCGACTTCGTGCACTTCCACAGCGTTCCCTTCCTCGACCGCACGAGCCAGGAGAAGGCACGCGACCTCGCCCGGCTGCTCGTCGAATGGGAGCTCGAGGCGACGCTTCACCTCGTGCCGTTCGGGGAAGTGCAGCGCCAGATCGTGGCCGCCGTCCGCCGCCCGCTCCGCGTCGTGCTCTACCGTCGCATGATGCTTCGGATCGCGGAGGCGCTCGCGCGCGCGTCGGGCGCGGAGGCGCTGGTCACGGGCGACAGCCTCGGCCAGGTGGCGTCGCAGACGCTCTCGAATCTCGCCGTGATCGGCGCCGCGGCGACGCTCCCGGTGCTCCGGCCGCTCATCGGCATGGACAAGAGCGAGATCGCGGCCCAGGCGGAGCGGATCGGGACGTACGAGACCTCGATCGTCCCGGACCAGGACTGCTGCCAGCTCTTCGTCCCTCGGCATCCCGCGACGCACGCGGCGCCCGACGCGGTCGTCGACGCCGAGGCGCGCCTCGACGTGGCGGCGCTCGTCGCGCACGCGGTCGGCGGGACGGAGCGGCTTCGCGTCGTGTATCCGCCGCTCGCCGGCGACGCGCCATCAGTCGTCGGTCGCGAGCACTAGGAAGATGTCCCGCACGGCGGCCCGCCCGAGCCGCGCGTTCAGGCGCTCGCGCAGCTCGTGCTTCGAGAACTGGAGCTCCTGCATCCACTCGGAGCTGTCCACGCGCACGACGAGCACGCCGCGCTGCATGCGCTCCGGGCGCGCGTGCAGCGCGACCGTCGGCCCCGCGACCGCGTCCCAGTGCGGCCAGAGCGCGTAGTCCTCGAGCCGGCGCGCGATCGGGAGCCGGTCGAGCGCCGCGCGCAACACGTCGCCGAGACGGCTCGGCCCGAAGCGGTCGCGCGTCACCGCACCGCGCCCGTGCCGCCCGTCCGGCGCCCGGCGGCGGGGTTGTAAGCAATGCCTTGACAGCACAAGATGTAGTGGTGTATCAGCGCACGCACCTCAAGATCCTGGGAATGGCGTAGAGGAGGAGCGGATGGCGCAGGACCGCGTGGAGACCCGGGTCGACCCCCAGCACGAACCGAAGCTCGCCGAGCCGGCGGTGCCTCGTCCGGCCGGCCGCGGCCTCACCATCTCCCGGTATTTCGTCCCGGCGGGCGTCGACCCCTACGAGGAGGTCGAGTGGGAGACGCGCGCCGCCGTCATCCAGGGCGAGTCGGGCGACGTCGTGTTCGAGCAGCGCGATGTCGAGATCCCGAAGGGATGGTCGCAGCTCGCGACGAACGTCGTGGTCTCCAAGTACTTCCGCGGTCCGCTCGGCACGCCGCAGCGCGAGCGGAGCGTCCGCCAGCTCGTCGGGCGCGTGGTCGACACGATAACCCAGTGGGGTGAGGAGCAGGGTTACTTCGCGACGCCCGACGACCGCCGGAATTTCTCCGACGAGCTCACTCACCTGCTCCTCCAGCAGAAGGCGTCCTTCAACAGCCCGGTGTGGTTCAACGTCGGCGTCGAGCCGAAGCCGCAGTGCTCGGCCTGCTTCATCCTCTCGGTGAACGACACCATGGAGTCGATCCTCGACTGGTATCGCAGGGAGGGGATCATCTTCAAAGGGGGCTCGGGGTCGGGCGTGAACCTCTCGCGGCTCCGCTCCTCGAAGGAGCGCCTCGCCGGGGGCGGCACGGCGTCGGGCCCGGTGTCCTTCATGCGCGCGGCCGACGCGTCGGCGGGCGTGATCAAGTCGGGCGGGAAGACGCGGCGCGCGGCGAAGATGGTCGTGCTCAACGCGGACCACCCGGACATCGTCGAGTTCATCCGCTGCAAGGCGGAGGAGGAGCGGAAGGCCTGGGCGCTCATCGCCGCCGGCTACGACTCGTCGCTCGACGGGCCCGCCTACGCGTCGATCTTCTTCCAGAACGCGAACAACTCCGTCCGCGTGAGCGACCAGTTCATGAACGCGGCGCTCGAGGGGCGGCCGTGGTCCACGCGCTTCGTGACGACCGGCGAGGTGTGCGAGACGATGCCGGCGCGGACCCTGCTCCGGATGATCGCCGAGGCGACGCATCAGTGCGGCGACCCGGGGATGCAGTTCGACACCACGATCAACGAGTGGCACACGTGTCCGAACACGGGCCGCATCAACGCGTCGAACCCGTGCTCGGAGTACATGCATCTCGACGACAGCGCCTGCAATCTCGCGAGCTTGAATCTCATGAAGTTCGTCGCGGCGAACGGCGCGTTCGACGTCGACGCCTTCAAGCATGCCATCGACGTCATGATCACGGCCCAGGACATCATCGTCGACAAGTCGAGCTACCCGACGCCCGAGATCGCGGCGAACGCGCACGCGTACCGGGAGCTCGGACTCGGCTACGCGAACCTGGGTGCGCTCCTCATGTCGCTCGGCCTCCCGTACGATTCGGACGCGGGCCGCGAGTTCGGTGCGGCCGTGACGGCGCTCATGTGCGGCGAGGCCTATCGGCAGTCGGCGGTCATCGCCCGCGCGCTCGGGCCGTACGACGGGTTCGCGAAGAACCGCGACCCCCAGCTCCGCGTCCTCGAGAAGCACCGGAGCCACGCGCACAAGCTCGACTCCGCGCTCGTCCCCCTCGACCTCCTCGCCGCGGCGCGCGAGGTCTGGGACGCCGCGGTCGAGAGCGGGCGGGCGGCGGGCGTGCGGAACTCGCAGGTGACCGTCCTCGCCCCGACGGGGACGATCGCGTTCATGATGGACTGCGACACGACGGGCGTCGAGCCCGACATCGCGCTCGTCAAGTACAAGAAGCTGGTGGGCGGCGGGTTCCTGAAGATCGTGAACAACACGGTCCCGCGCGCGCTCAGGCGGCTCGGCTACGATTCGAAGGAGGTGCAGGAGATCGTCGAGTACATCGACGAGCAGGAGACGATCGAGGGGGCTCCGGCGCTCAGGCCCGAGCACCTGAGCGTCTTCGACTGCGCCTTCAAGCCCGCCCGCGGCACGCGGTCGATCCATCCGCTCGGCCACATCCGCATGATGGGCGCCGTCCAGCCCTTCATCTCGGGCGCCATCTCGAAGACGATCAACATGCCCGAGCACGCGACGGTCGAAGACATCGAGCAGGCGTACGTCGAGGCGTGGCGGCTCGGTCTCAAGGCGGTCGCGATCTACCGCGACGGCTGCAAGAAGACCCAACCGCTCAACACGGGAAAGGCGAAGGCCGAGCCGGCGACGCCCGCGGTCGTCGCACCCGCGCCGCCGCAGCCCGTGCGCCGCCGGCTCCCGAACGACCGCGAGGCGATCTGCCACAAGTTCGACGTCGCCGGACACGAGGGCTACCTCCACGTCGGCTTCTTCGAGGACCGGACGCCGGGCGAGATCTTCATCAAGATGGCGAAGGAGGGCAGCACCGTCTCCGGTCTCATGGACACGATCGGCGTCCTCACCTCCATGGCGCTCCAGTACGGCGTGCCGCTCGAGGTGCTGGTGTCGAAGTTCAGCCACGTGCGCTTCGAGCCGTCGGGCTTCACGAAGAATCCGGAGATCCCGATCGCGAAGTCGCTGATCGACTACATCTTCCGCTTCCTGGGCTCGCGTTTTCTCGACGGCGAGGCACGGATGGCCGTCGGGCTGGTCGAGCGCGAAGAGCCGGCACGGAGCGCGCCGGAGGCGGTCCCCGCGCCGGCGGCCGAGGCGAGCGCCGGCAGGACGATCGCGTTCAGCCCGCAGGCCGATGCCCCGAGCTGCCCGGACTGCGGCGGCCTCATGGTACGGAACGGCAGCTGCTACAAATGTCTCAATTGCGGCGCGACGAGCGGGTGCTCCTGACGCCGGAGCGGGCCGACGTCCACGGTGGGGACGGGCGCTCGGTCGTCCGCGCGTAATTCGGGAGGCGCGGTGGGGTGGGTGGCGGCAGGCCTCCCAGCGGAGGGGCGGTGGTCCGCGGTCGGCGGACGCGGGGCGCCCGGGCGGGCGCCTCGCGGCGGTGCCCGGCGAGCGCAAGCGCACGAAGATTCCCCTTGACAGGGTGTCGAGCGGCTCTATAAGGGGCCGCACATCCGATCGCGAGCGCCTTTTCGTCGTATCGGCGGCGGATTCTACCGATGGCGGATGTCCTGAAGTTCACGGAGGATCACCTCTGGCTGCGCGTCGAAGGAAATCGCGCGCAGCTGGGGATCTCGGAGTACGGGCAGGCCGACCTCGGGGAGATCATCGCGGTCGAGCTGCCGGACGTCGGTGACGAGATCGAGAAGGGCGAGCCGTTCGGCGAGCTCGAATCGGTACGGACGGTGTCCGAGCTGCTCTCACCGCTCACGGGGACGATCACGGCGATCAACACGGAGCTCGAGGAGCATCCGGCGATCGTCAACGAGGACCCGTATCACGAGGGATGGCTCGTCGAGATCGAGATGGCCGAGGAGTCGGAGCTCGAAGACCTGATGGACGCGGACGAGTACGAGGAGTTCGCGGCCGGCGAGGACGAGGGCTAGGACTCACCCGGCGGACGCCGGAAGCGATAGACGGTTTCGTTCGGTCGGACGAGGCCGCGTGAGCGCCGCGCGAGCCCCTCGAGATACAGGTCGTCGTTTCGCAGCCGCTCGATCTCGCGCCGGAGCGCGGCGTTCGTCTCGAGCGCGCGGAACGTCTGGCTGCCGAGCTCGCGCCGCTCGCGGCGAAGCCGCATGAGCTGCGTGACGCCGTGGTCGCCGAACAGCACGGAGCCCATGACGGCGAGGATCGCGGCGACGAGCACGAGGGAGAGGATCCGGGCGCCGTCGAGCTGCACGGCGGATTGGTAACCGAAACGCCTCTGGCGGGCAACCGGCGCCGATCTAAAACGATCTGCTACTCCGATCGCGTCGGTGCAGGGAACGTCATTTTAGCCGCCGTGATTTGCCAGCGTGGGACAGGTTGCCGGCTTTAGAAAATATTTTCCAAAACGCCGATTTTCTCTTGACTCCTTCGCATTTGCCCTCGTATACTCCCGAGCGTGGTGGAGTGGGGCGGAGGGGATTCTCGCCTGGGAGAGGACGGAAAACGGACGCTTCTCGACTCCCATAGGAGGTAGACATGGCTGCGAAGAAGAAGGCCAAGAAGGCGAAGAAGAAGAGCCGGGCGAAGAAGAAGGCTCCGGCGAAGAAGAAGGGCAAGAAGAAGTAGTGACACGTTCGCTCTGGTCGAGCTCCATCTGCTAGGCACGTAGAGCAGCACCCAAGGATTTCTTCTCAGGCGAGAACGAGCCCGACTCTCTCGGGTTCGGAGAAAGGCCCTTCGGATGACGCCGAAGGGCCTTTTTCGTTGCAATGATCGGCGTCGAGACGCTTCCCGCCGAGAGCGGCCGCTACGCCGCCGAGCTGCTCCTCGTTCCCGCCCTCTGGGCCGCCCCGAGCGCGTGGCGCGGCTCGGCGAGCTACCTCGCGCACCGCGGCTGGGGGTGTCACCTGCTCGACGTGCGCGCCGTGGCGGGCGGCGTCGCGGCGCGCGCGGAGGCCGTCGCCGAGTACGCGCGCGGGCTCGAGCGGCCCGTCGTCCTCGTCGGCCACGACGCGGGCGGGCTCGTCGCCGCCGCGGCGGCGGCGCGCACGACGGCCGCGGGCGTCGTGCTGCTCGCGCCGGTCCGTCCCGGGAGCGCCGCCGCGCGAGCGCTCGTCCGCGGTCCGCGCGCCGTCGCGGCCCTCGTCCTCGGCGCTGCCGTTCCGCCGCCGCGCGGGCCCGCGCTCGACCTCGTGCTCGGCGGCCTCGCCGAGTCCGCGCGCGCCGCGGTCGGCCGCGCGCTCGCCGCGGAGCCGGCGGCGGCGGTGCGCGACGTCGCCTGGGGCCGCGGAGGGCTCCCCGCGCGCCCGGCGGTGCCGACGCTCGTCGCGGCGGGAGACCGGGACGCGCTCCTCCCGGAGGCCGATGCCGCGGCGCTCGCGGCGGCCTTCGGCGCAGAGCGGATCGTGCTCGAAGGCGTCGGTCACTGGCCGCTCGCCGGCCCGCGCTGGCAGGACGTGGTCGGCCTCGTCCATCGCTGGATCGTGCAGCGCCTCGGTGAGTCGCTGCTCGAGCTCTACGGCGAGGCGATGGCCGACCGGGACGCCGAGGAGGACGGCTGAGCGCCGCGGCGCGCTATGCCTTCGGCTCGAGAAACGTGTGCAGGCCGCACTCGGTCTTCGCGTGACCGGCCCAGCGGCCGTCGCGCTCGTCCTCGGACGGCAGGATCGGCCGCGTGCACGGCGCGCACCCGATGCTCGCGTAGCCCTGCGAGAAGAGCGGATGGAGCGGCAGGCCGTGCCGCTCCATGTAGTAGAAGGTGTCGCGCGAGGTCCACGAGGCGAGCGGGTTGATCTTGTAGAGACCGCCCTGGTACTCCTCGACGACGGGGATGTGGTGCCGCGTCACGGCCTGGTCGCGGCGGCGACCGTTGATCCAGGCCCGCATGCCGGGCAGATAGCGCCGCAGCGGTTCCACTTTGTTGATGTGGCAGCAGAGGTCGGGGTTGCGGGCGTACAGGTCGAGGCCGTGCTTCGCGGCGAACTCCGCCCGGTCCATGATCGGCGTGAGCTCGACGAGATCGAGGCCGAGGCGGCGCACGATCTCGTCGCGGTACGCGAGCGTCTCCGGGAAGTGGAAGCCGGTATTGATGAAGACGACGGGGACCGCGGGGGCGATCGAGCGCAGCATGTGGGCGAGCACGACGCCGTCATGCTGAAACGAGCACGTCAGCATGACCTTCGGCATGAACTGCTCGCACGCCCACGCGAGAATCGCCTCGGGCGTCTCGCGCTCGAGGCGCGCGTTCTCGGCGGCGAGATCGAGCCGCGCGACCCGGTCGGCCATCGCGCGAACCTAACAGAGGGGTATGGCACGGGCAAGGTGCGGCGGGCGCGATGCTCGTGATCGGCCTCATGTCCGGCACCTCGCTCGACGGCATCGACGCCGCGCTCGCCGACGTCCGCGGCGATCGGCCGTCGCTGCGTCCGTGCGGCTTCCGGACGACGCCCTACCCGCCCGCGCTGCGCGCCGCCCTGCTGGACGTCGCGGAAGGGGGCCGGCGCTCGGCGGCCGAGCTCGCCCGGTTGGACGTCGCGGTCGGCGAGCGCCTGGCCGACGCCGCGCTCGCCCTCTGCCGCGCCCTGCGCGTCTCTCCCGCGCGCGTCGCGCTCGTCGGCTCTCACGGCCAGACGATCCACCACGACCCGCGCGCCGGGACGACGGTGCAGATCGGGAGTCCGGCCGTCATCGCGGCGCGGACGGGGATCACGACCGTCGCGCGCTTCCGGAATGCGGACGTCGCGGCCGGGGGCGAGGGGGCGCCGCTCGCACCCTTCGCGCACCGCCTCCTCTTCGCGCACCCCCGCCGCGCGCGCGCCGTGCAGAACCTCGGCGGCATCGGCAACGTCACCTACCTCCCGCCCGATGGCGCGCCCGCCCGCGTCCGGGCCTTCGACACGGGGCCCGGGAACATGGTGATCGACGGGCTCGTGCAGCGTCTCTCGCGCGGGCGCGAGCTCATGGACCGCGACGGCGGCCTCGCGCGGCGGGGACGCGTCGACGCGAGGCTCCTCGCGGCGCTCATGCGCCATCCCTTCCTGCGCCGCCGGCCGCCGAAGTCGACCGGACGCGAGGAGTTCGGCGCGCCGCTCGTCGCGCGGCTCGTCGCGGCGGGCCGTCGCCGCGGCCTCGACGCCGCCGACCTCGTCGCGACGGCGACCGAGTTCACCGCGCGCGCGACGGCGGACGCGTACCGGCGCTTCCTGCCGCCCGTCGACGAGGTGCTGCTCGCGGGCGGCGGGAGCCGGAATCCGGCGCTCGTCGCCGCGCTCCGGCGTGCGCTCGGCCCCCGTCGCGTGCTCACGGTCGACGCCCTCGGCATCGACGCCGACGCGCTCGAGGCGTATGCGTTCGCGCTCCTCGCCTGGGCGGCGGCGACCGGGCGCTCGCCGGCGCTCCGCGCCGTGACCGGCGCCCGGCGCGACGTCGTCATGGGCGAGATCGTCCCCGGCCGCCGCTACCGAGGCCTCGCACGTGCGAGAATTTGACACGACGCGACACCGCTGTTAGCGCTCGCGCTCATGGACGCGTACATCATCGACGCCTGCCGCACCCCACGGGGCCGCCGGAACGGCAGCCTCGCGGGCGTGCACCCCATCGACCTCTGCACCGTGCCGATGAAGGCCATCGTCGAGCGCACCGGCATCGACGTCGGCCGCATCGAGGACGCGATCGTCGGCTGCGTCACGGAATGCGGCGAGCAGGGCGCCGACATCGGGCGGGCGGCCGTCCTCGCGGCAGGGTGGCCGATCGAGATTCCGGGCGTCAGCCTGAACCGCTTCTGCGGCTCGGGCCAGCAGGCCGTGAACTTCGGCGCGCAGGCCGTCGCCGCGGGCGCGCACGACCTCGTGTACGCCGGCGGCGTCGAGAGCATGAGCCGCTGCGCCATGGGCTCCGACATGGGGCCGCTCCCGCCGAGCCTGCTCGAGCGGTACCCGCTCGTGCCCCAGGGCCTCTCGGCCGAGATGATCGCGGAGCGCTGGAACTACAGCCGCCGGGTGCTCGACGAGTACGCGCTCGAGAGCCAGCGGCGCGCCTGGACGGCGATCCAGGAGGGGCGGTTCAAGAAGAGCCTCGTTCCGGTCGACGTGACGCTCGCCGACGGCACGCCGACGCGCTTCGACACCGACGAGCATCCGCGCCCGCAGACGACGCTCGAGGGGCTCGCGGCCTTGAAGCCGTCCTTCCGCCCGGACGGGAAGATCCACGCCGGAAACTCGAGCGGCATCGTGGACGGGGCCGCGGGCGTGCTCCTCGCCTCGAAGCGCGCGGTGAAGGAGCTCGGATTGAAGCCCCGGGCGCGCATCGTCGACACGGTGGTCGTCGGCTCCGAGCCCGTCATCATGCTCACGGGGCCGATCCCGGCGACGCAGAAGATCCTCAAGCGAACCGGCCTCGGCGTGAAGGACATCGACCTCGTCGAGATCAACGAGGCGTTCGCCCCCGTGCCGCT
>DASRHG010000126.1:0-37096 GCA_035650655.1 Binatia bacterium
GACGGGCGCGCCGCTCTCGGCAGCGGACATGGACGCGTACACGGGCTTCATCATGACCGTGCGCTTCCCGCCGAACCCGTTCCGCACCCTGGACGACGGCTTCCCGACCGCGATCCTCGTCCCGAACCAGACGGGCGGCGCGCCGGTGGCCGGCGATCCGGCGAACGGCGCGAACATCTACGTGAACCTGAACCTCGACGCGAACGTGTTCTCGTGCAACCTCTGCCACGCGCTCCCGACCGGGACGACGCGCAACCTCTTCAACGGGTCCGCGGAGGGCGAGAGCCAGGACTTCAAGATCCCGCAGCTTCGCAACATGTACGAGAAGGTCGGCTTCACGCCGATCCGCGCGAACCTCCAGAGCGGGAACCCGGCGATCGTCCCGGGCGGCGCGACGGCGTTCAAGCGCGGCTTCGGCTTCCTGCACGACGGAAGCGTCAGCTTGACCGAGTTCCTCGCCGCCGGCGTGTTCACGTCGACCGTCCAGCAGGAGCGCGACCTGTTCGCCTTCCTGCTGGCGTTCCCGACCGAGTCGGCGGCGGCGGTCGGCCGGCAGGTCACGGTGACGCCCGCGAACAAGAACGACGCGACGACCGTCGCGACGATCAACACGCTCCTCGCGCAGGCGAACGCTGGGAAGTGCGACGTCATCGGCAAGGCCGTCATCGCCGGCACCGCGAAGGGCTTCGTCTGGGACACGGCGACGGCGAAGTTCGACCCGGACAGCCTCGTCGAGTCGCCGTCCGCCGAGGCGGCGCTCCGCGGCTCGCTCGCCGCGGGCGACGTGCTCACGTACACCGCGGTGCCACCGGGGGCGGGCGTCCGGCTCGGCATCGACCGCGACCGCGACGGGTGGTTCGACCGGTCGGAGACCGTCCTCGGGACCGACCCGACGGATCCGCACGACAACCCGTGGCGCTTCTGATGCGGCGAGGTCGGGTCACGTTCGCCGTCCTCGCCGTCGCGGCGCTTGCCGGCGCGGTGGTCGGGTACCGCCGGCTCGGCCCGCGCCTCCCGCTCGAGGAGGCGCACCGCTTCCTGACGGCGCCCGTCGCGGTCGGCGACGCGAAGCCCGCGCCGCCCGCCGTGCCCGCGACGCCGGCCGAGATCGACGAGCGGATGCAGCGCGCCGAGGCCGCCTTCGCCGCCGGCGACTACCGCGAGGCAGGCGACGACTTCGCCTGGGTCGTCGCGCAGGACCCGTCGGGGCCGCACGCCGGCCCCGCGCAGTGGAACCTCACGCGCAGCCGGCTGCGAAGCGGCGACGCCACGCGCGCGCTCGCGGCGTTCGAAGACCTCCTCGCGCACGACGGCGCGTGGCTCGGCGAGCAGGCGCCCTCCCTCCGGCGCGGGCTCGACCTCCTCGCGAAGGACGACCTCGGCGGCGCCCAGGCCGCGTTCGAACGGATGATCCGCGAGCAGCCCGACAGCGAGCTGGTGCCGGTCGCCCACGCGCTCGTCGCGCGCATCCACTGGAGCCGGCGCGAGCCGATGGAGACGGTGCGGTCGTTCGGGCGCATGTTCGCGTCCGTCAAGGACGCGCCCGCGGGCTACACCCAGCTCGCACGGAGCCTCGAGCGCTACGCGAACGGCGACCCGGCCGCCGCACAGCGGTTCGGCGAGCTCGCCGACGAGGGCGACGCCGACTTCCGCCACCTCTATCAGTACCTCGCCGCGCGCAGCCTCCTCGAGCAGGATCGCTTCGCCGCCGCGCACGACTCGCTCGAGCGGCTGCGCCGCCGCTTTCCGGACGGCGACTTCAGCCACATCGTCGACCTGGAGCACGCGTGGAACCTGCTGCGGAACGGCAAGGCCGAGGAGGCGCTCGCCCTCTTCCGGCGGCTCGAGGCGACGCCCGCCCCCGCGAACGCCGCCGCCTTCGACGAGTTCTTCGACCTCCGCGACGAGCTGCCGATGGGGGTCGCGCGCGCGGAGCTCGCGCTCCGGCGCTATCCAGAGGCCGTCGCCGACTTCGAGCGCGCGCTCGCCGCGAACCCGCGGAGCATCTTCGCGGTCGAGAACTCCCTCGGGCTCGCGGCTGCGTACGAGGGCGCGGGGCAGCTCGACCGCGCGGCCGCCGTTCTGTCGAAGGTGATCGCGGAGCATCCAGACGAGCCGCGGCTCTGGGCGCTCCGCCAGCAGCTCGCGCGCATCGAGGAACGCCGGACCGCAGCAGCCCACGCCGCGCCGTGAGGCCTCCGTCGCGCGCACCGTGATTCGCTGGACGGAGCGCTGCCGGATCGGCGCGCCGCCCCCGGTCGTGTGGGCGTACCGCCTCGACTTCCGCAACCTCGCCGCGTACAACCCCGACGTGTCCGAGCTGAGGCAGGTCGTGGGCACGGGGCCCGGCGTCGGAAGCCGCTACGAGTTCCGCGTGAAGGTCGGACCCGCCCGCATCCGGAGCACGCTCGTCGTCCGCGAGGCGATCGAGCCGTCGTCGATCACGGTGGAGATCGCCTCCGCGGTCGCGGCGACGGAGGTGTGCCGCTTCGAGCCGGAGGCGGGCGGGACGGGCGTTACGTTCGAGACGACGGTCCACGTCCCGGGCGGAGCGCTCGCGGTCCTCGCCTGGCCGCTCGTCGTCCCTTCCGGGCGGCGACAGACGCGTCGCGAGCTCGCGCTCATGAAGCGCGCGCTCGAGGCCGCGTAGGAAGATCGGCCGCGCGCAGCGCGAGCAGCGCGCCGGCTCGCGGCCCTCTGAGGCCCCCCGGGCGCCGTGGAGCCTCGCGCGCGATTCTGCTACGAGCGCACGATGCGCCCGTCCTTCCGCGCCGTGGCGGCCCTCACCGTCGCGCTCGCCGCGGTCGCGCCGGCGCGGGCCGTCGACGGAGCGCCTCCCGCCGACGGCCTCCTTCGCGCCACCGTCACGCACGTCGTCGACGGCGACACGGTCGACGTGACGCTCCGGGGCCGCCGGGAGCGCGTGCGTCTCATCGGCGTCGACGCCCCCGAGCTGCACGACGTCCCGAAGCTCCATCGCGACGCCGCCCGCACCCGGCGGAGCGCGACGGCGATCCAGGCCCTCGGCCGCGACGCGGCGCGTTTCACGACGGCCGGGCTCCTCGGAAAGACCGTCGGGCTCGAGCTGGACGTCGAGCGGCGGGACCGATACGGCCGGCTTCTCGCCTACGTCTGGCTGCCGGACGGGACGCTGTTCAACGCCGAGCTTCTCCGGACCGGGCACGCGCAGCTGATGACGATCCCGCCGAACGTCCGCTACGTCGACGTCTTCCGCCGCCTCCAGCGCGAGGCGCGCGCCCACCGTCGCGGCCTGTGGGCGACCGCGCCGCCGCATCGCCCGGCGTGGCGGCGCGCGCCTCGCCCGTGGCGCCCCGCGCTCGCCGGCTGAGCCCGCGCCCGTCGTGCTCGTGCGCCGGACGTCGCCCGCTCGCTGATCGCGCTCCTCCTCGGTCGCGTTCCCTACCGCGCCGCCCGGGTCTCCACCCGCAGGTCATCCTGCACGGCCCGGATGCCCTCGGTGCCTCGGGCGGCCATCGCCGCCTCGAGACGCTGCGGGTCGCTCGCCACCATGCCCGTGAGCCGCGCGACGCCATCCTTCACCTCGACGGAGATGGTCGCGTCCTTCAGGTCCTCGCGCGCGTCGAGCTCCCGCTCGATGGCCTTCTCGAGGTCGGCGTCGGTCGCGTTCACCGCCTCCTGCCGCTCGGTCGGCACGACCTGGAGCAGGTTCCGCACCTCGCGCACGCCCGACACCTTCTTCGCATCCGCCTCGGCGGCCGTCTTGGCCCGCTCCGTCGGCACGATCCCGAAGAGCGTCACGACGCCGTTGCGCGTGTCGACGTTCACCTGCGTGCCCGGCACGTCGCCGTCAGCCAGCAGGCGGAGCTTCGTGTCCGACGTGATCCAGGCGTCGGAGGCGGCGCCGCCGATCGTCCGCTTCGCGCCGGACGCCGCGGACGCACCCTCGCGGCTGCGGAGGTCCCGATCGGCCATCCGGTCCGGACTCTGGATCTCGCTCGCGACCCGGCGCACGCCGGACACCGAGCGCACGCGGTCGAGCGCCTCGAGATGGGCGCTCGCGCTGTCGGCCGTCCCCGACAGCAGCGCGACGCCGTCGTGGACCGACGCGACGTCGATGTCGCTTCCGGCGAGCGCCGGGTCGTCCCGGAGGGCCGCCCGCGCCCGCTCCCGGATCTCGGCGTCCGAGGCGGCGACGGCCTTCTCCTGCGCCGCCGGCACCACCTGGACGAGGTTCCGGACGTCCGTCACGCCCGACACCTTGCGCGCTTCGGCCTCGGCCTTCGCCTTCTCCGCGGCGGACGGCACGGTGCCGGCGAGCGTCACGCGGCCGTCCACGGTGTCGACGTTGATGCCCGTCGCGTGGACGCCTTCCGCGGTCAAGAGCGCGATCTTCGTCTTCGCCGTGATCCACGCGTCCGGCGTCCGCGCGACGGCCGTCCCGGCCGCCACTCCGAACGCCCCCGTCACGACGAACGCCGTCAGCCTGCTCACCGTCATCGTCCTCCTCGCCCGCGGGCCGCTACGGAACCGTCGGTCCTCGCCGCCCGCTCAGCAGGCCGACGATCAGGAAGATCACCGCGATGACGACGAAGATCCACCCGAACTCGGCCGACAGACCGGCGACGTTTCCGAAGCCGAGCAACGCCGCAATCAACGCGATCACGAAGAACGTCAGTGCCCATGACAGCATGGCGGCCTCCTTTGCATAACCGCTCGGAAGCAAGCGGAAGGCCACCGCGCGACGCGTGTGCAGACGCGGCCTGCGGTGCGGGAGGAGCGGGTTCGACGACACGCCAGCAGGCAGTGTCGTGCAGCCGACATCGCGCGCGGCTCCGCCCGCTCCGCTCCCCGATCCCGCGCGCGACGCGTCCAACGCACGGCGGCACCGTTTCTGCTGCCGAGCGCATGCTCTCCTCACGGACCTCGTTCGGTGCGGTCGCGCTCCTCCTCGCCCTGGCGGCCACCGCGGCGGACGCGCGCACGGCGCGTCTTCGCCGTCTGGTCGTCGTCGGCGACAGTCTTCTCGCCGGCTTCGGCTCGGGCGGCCTCGTCGAGCGCGGGCGGCCCGGGCAGAAGGACAGCCCGGCCGCCTTCGTCGCGCGGCGGGCGCGCGTGCGCCTGCCGCTGCCCGCGGTCACGAAGCCGGGCGTCCCGCCGCCGCTCGTCATCCGCGACCAGAACGGAAACGGGCGACTCGACCCGGGCGAGGTGCGGCGCACGAAGGCGGGCGCCGGCTTCCGCGACGACACCGATCGCCGCGCCTGGAACCTGGCCGTACCGGGCGAGGACATGCGCTCCGTCTTCGACGAGATCTCGCCGACGAGCCTCGCCGGCGACGTGGTCGGCGGCGGGGGCGTGCAGGGCCGCGACCTGCTGAAGCTCCTGATCCTCGGCTTCCCGCTCCGCGCGGAGAGCGTCTCCCAACCGTCGCTCGCCCGGGAGCTCGACCCGACCTTCATCCTCGTCTGGCTCGGCAACAACGACGTGCTGCCGATGGCGACCGAGACGAACCCGAGCGCCGTCACCATGTCGCACGAGGACTTCCGCAGCGGCTTCCGCCGCCTGCTCGGCGCGCTCGCGGACACCGGCGCCGAGATGGCGGTCGCGAACCTTCCCGACGTGACGAACGTCGCGGCCCTCCGCCACGCGGCGGGGGAGGTGACGCAGTGCCGGACCGCCGCGGGTGCGATCGAGCCGGTCGCGTCCGACGACCTCCTCTCCATCGACCTCGATCGCGCGCTCCTTCCCGTGCCGCCGTGCGGGAAGGTGCTTCGGAGCGCCGAGCGCGCGCGGATCCGCGCGACCGTCGCCGGCTTCAACGACGAGATCGCGCAGGCGATCGCCGACGTGGAGCGGACGCGCGGGGTCGCGATCGCGCCCGTCGACGTTTTCGCGCTCGTCGACCGGTTCCTCGACGGCATCGATGTGAACGGCGACGGCACGGCCGACGTGCGCGGCGGCTACCTGGGCGGTCTCTTCAGCCTCGACGGCGTGCATCCGACGCGCACCGGCTACGCCGTCCTCGCCAACGCGTTCATCGAGGCGATCGACGCGCGCTTCGGCGAGTCGATCCCGACCGTCCGCCTGGCTCGCGTCGCGCGACGCGATCCGCTCGCGCACAGCCGCTTCCGGCCCGCCGGGGAGCCGCCGTTCGGGGTGATCGACCCGGGCTCGCAGGACGTCGCCTCGAGCTTCGACCTGCTCTTCCAGCGAATCGAGGACGACGCCGCCGACTTCGGAAGCGAGATCGAGGAGGCGCTCAGCGACTTCTTCAACCCCTTCTGAGCCGCGGGTCGTGGGTCGGTCTGCGCGTCGTACCACATCCCGCGGGAGCGCGGGGGAGCCCTCGCGCCAACTGACCCGCTACCGAGCGGCGGCCCTGTCTGGCCCGGCGCCATCGGCCGGTCTACAATCTCGCGCTGGAGGCAGATCATGGAACGAGTGGAGCTCAAGCGCGACACCGAAGCGGTGCAGATCCCGGGCGGTCACGCCGTGACGCTCGAGAAGGGCTGGGAGGTCGTGATCACGCAGTCCCTCGGCGGCACGTACACGGTCCAGGTCCCCGCGTACGGCGGCCTCTTCCGCATCGCGGGCCGAGACGCCGACGCGCTCGGCAAGGAGGCGCCGCCGGAGGCGGAATCGCCGAGCGGTGAGGGCGGCGACCTCGAGCAGCAGGTATGGACCCAGCTGAAGACCTGCTACGATCCCGAGATCCCCGTCAACATCGTCGACCTCGGGCTCGTCTACGACATGCGGATCACGCCGACGGACGGTGGCAGCCGCGTCGACGTCAAGATGACGCTCACCGCGCAGGGCTGCGGAATGGGCACGGCGATCGCCGCGGACGCGCGCCAGAAGCTGCTCGGGCTCCCGGGCGTGACCGACGCCGACGTCGAGATCGTCTGGGACCCGCCGTGGACGCCGCAGATGATCTCGCCCGAGGGACGCGAGCGCCTCGGGATGGCGTAGTTGTCAGAAGCGGTATTCGACGACGAGCCGCATCAGGTCGTCGGCTCCATGGAGCGGGCCGCGGCTCTCCTCGTCGTACGAGAGCGCAGCCTTGAAACCGGGGCCGCCGCTCCCGACGAGGTCGACGCCGACCAGGTGCTCGCGCATGATCCCCGCCGCGAAGGGCGAGGGGTCGCGGGAGGGGTCGACGGCGTAGCCGTCGGGAATCGCGAGCCGCTTTGGCAGCAGTCCGAAGAGCGTCTTCCGGCCGCCCGGAGGCGTCACCGCACGGGCGAGCTGCGCCGCGGAGCCGCCGAGCGAGAGCGCCGCGACGAGCGGCAGCGTGAGCTGCGTCTGCCCTCCGGCGCGGGCCGTCCCGGCCGAAAGGGAGAGGGCGAGCGCTCCGAGGACGAGGCTCTGACGCGATCCGCCCCGCCGCGCGGTGGACATGCTAGCAACCATGGTGCCGCCCATGCCGGCGCACCCCGGAGCTGGCGCGCGCGGCGCCGGGGGCGACGCCGTCAGGAACTTCGACCCGCGCGTCGGCGGCCGTGACTCGACCGTCCGACAACGACCAGTACGCGGTTCCCGCGCGCGCCGCGCGCGCCGAGCTTCGCGTGCGGGGCTCGCGCTTCGCGGCGCTCGTCGCCCCGGTGGAGGACGAATCCGCCGTCGACGCCCGCCTCGCCGCATGTCGGCGGACCCACCATGACGCGACGCACGTCGCTTTCGCGTATCGGCTCCGCAGCGGTCGGTACCGCGCGTCGGATGCCCGCGAGCCGGCAGGAACTGCCGGGCGGCCGATCCTTGCCCTGCTCGACGCCGCCGGCCTGGTCGACGTCCTCGCCGTCGTCGCGCGCTGGTTCGGGGGAACGAAGCTCGGGACCGCGGGGCTCGCGCGTGCCTACGCGGACGCGGTGCGTCCCGCGCTCGCCGCGGCGGGCGTCGAGACGCGCTACGAGCGGGAGACGCTCGAGGTCGCGTGCCCGCTCGACCGCGTCGCCCTCGTGAAGCGCCTCGTCGCGCCGCCGCACGTCGCGCTCGTGGCGGAGACGTTCGGTGCGACCGCGCGCTTCACGCTCGCCGTCCGCCGGTCGCGGGTCGCCGAGATCGAAGCGCGGCTCGCCGCCGCCCGCGTGGACGTGCGGCGCTGACCATCAAGGCGGCCCCGCGGCGAGCGCCTGCGTTCCGCCCCGCCCGCGCCGGCGCCGCCCGCCGCGCCGCCGCCGCCGGCGCGGCGCCGCGGGCGCCGCGCCCTCGCCGTCGGCCGCCGGCTCCACGCTCTCGCCCTCGCCGGGCTCCGCGCCCTCGCGGCCCGACGCGTCGGCCTCGACCGCGGCCTCGCCGCGGAACGGCATCGCGGGCGGCTCGGCGGTCTCGGCCGCCGAGCCGTTCAGGAGGCGGATCGTGCCCGATCGTGACACCTCGAGCTCCTTGATGCGGCGAAGCCGCGTGATGAGGCGCGGCGACCCCGGCGGGCGGCTGAAGCCGCGCGCCTTCAGCGCATTCGAGAGGCTGTCGATGCTCACGCCGCCCTCCGGCGAGCGCGCGACCAGCTCGCGGACGACGGCGAGTATCTCGTCGTGCGGCGCCGTGTGACCCTCGCCCGACGGCGCGCGTTCCGGCTCGACGCCGCTCCGCGCCGCGCTCGCCGGCGCCGGCGTGCGCGCCGCGCCCCCGCGGCGGCCCCGCCGTCCGCCGCGCGAGCGCCGGCGTCGGCTTTCGCCGCCCGCCGCCGGCTCGGCCATCGGCGTCGCGCCGAGCACGCCCGCGAGCGCGCGATACGAGAGGCGGCGGAATGCGATGCCGAGGCTCGCCGCGACGTCGCCGACCGCGTCGAACGCCTGGTCGTCCGTCACGATCTCGAGCGAATCGCCGGGCCGCGCGCTCGCGAGCCACACGCCCGCTGCGACGGCGATCCGGAGGTCGCTCCAGTCGCGCACGCCGGTCGCCGGCGCGCTGTGCACGAGGTGCGCGCCCTGCTCGGCGAGAAGCCGCGCGGTGTCGTGACCGATCACGCGCCAGTTTCCGACCGCGACGAGCTCCGTCGCGCAGCCGACCCAGTCGAGCTGGAGGTGTTCGATCACGCGCGTGATGTGCTCCGCTTTGCTCGTGTTCTCGACGTCGAAGAAGACCGCGCGCCGCCGCGTCGGGGGTGGACGATACGGCAGCGGCGGCGGCGTCCGGGCCGCGAAGAGCTTCTCGGGCATCGCCGTGGCGAACGGGGGCGGGCCTTCCGGCGCCGTCTCCGGCGCCGCGGCGGGCGGAGCCGCCGGCGTCTCGGGCGCGGGCGCCGCGGACTCGGGCGCCGCCGGAGCCGCGTCGGGCGACGCTTCGGCGGCCTCCTCCTCCTCCGGCGCCGGCGCCGCCGGCGCGGACCGCGCGGCGGCGGCCGCCTTGGTCGACCGACGGCGGCGGGCCCCGCCCCTCGTACCTCGTCTCGTTGTGCTCACAGTGGCCCAGCCATAGCACGACCGCGCGCCCGCTTCACACGGCGGCGCTCCCACGACGGTCGCACCACCAAGGCGGCATTCGCGACGCGCGGTGACGGCCGCCGCCGATCCTCCGACGGGAGCGTGGCGCGAACCCGAGCCGCTCGCCCTGCGGCGCGCGCGGTGGCGTGCCGGGATGCGGGGGGCACGCGCCGGCCGGGCCGGGCATGGGCCTTGCTGGACCCGGCCCCCATGGCGACGATCGAGAAGGCCATCGACGTGAACGTGCCCGTCCGCACCGCGTACAACCAGTGGACGCAGTTCGAGGAGTTCCCGCGCTTCATGGAGGGCGTCGAGTCGGTGACCCAGATCGACGACACGCACCTCCGCTGGGTCGCGAACGTCGCGGGAAAGCGCAAGGAGTGGAGCGCACGCATCACGGAGCAGCTCCCCGACGAGCGCATCGCGTGGCGAAGCGATGAGGGCGCATCGAACGCCGGCGTCGCGACGTTCCATCGCCTGTCCGACGACCGGACGCGGATCATGCTCCAGATCGACTACGATCCCGAGGACATCGTCGAGACGATCGGGGACAAGCTCGGGTTCGTCACGCGCCGGATCGAGGGCGACCTCGAGCGCTTCAAGCAGTTCATCGAATCGCGCGGGCAGGAGACGGGCGCCTGGCGCGGCCAGGTGCCGCAGCCGCACTAGTTCTTCCCCGAGCCCCGGTGGGCGTCCGGCCGAACGGGACCCGGCCGCGCCCCCCCGGACGGCCTCACCGCGAGCGGGCTACCGCTCGGTCGGTCGGGCGCTTCACCGGGGCTTGTTTCGACGGCCGTCGCCCGATGGCGCCGACGGCGAGCCGGATGTGAGCCCAGTCGTCGAAGGGGTCGGCGTCGCCCCCGCTCGAGTCCCCGACGGGGCGGACGGCGCTTCCCGCGCGCACGTCGCGCGGCGCGACGCATGCGGCGCGGGCGCGCGGGCGGGAGGCGGCGAGCGCGAGCGGAGCGGGGTCGCCGAGCGCCTCGTCGAGCGCTGGGTCGACACCGCGCGAGAAGTCGAGGACGCCGCGGACGCCGCCCCGCACGACGCCGTCCATCTGGTAGGCGTAGCTCATCACGCTCACGTACCCGGGCTTCGAGTTCGTGTCGTCGTCGCCGCCGTGCCGGAGGCCGAGGTTGTGCCCCAGCTCGTGCATGAGCGTTCCCGCTTGCTCGGCCACCGTCCCCCGGCCGTTCGCGAAGTTCCCGAGCGTGACGAGGAACTCCGTGCCGCCGATGCCGCGCGAGATGCCGCTCGCGCCGGCGCCGCCCGGGTCGTCGCGGTCGTGGAAGTAGCCGAAGATCGCGTAGTGGAAGACGGGGCCGCGCCCGGAGTTCGTGAAGCCGCCCGGCGCATCGCGG
Organism: Binatia bacterium; assembly: GCA_035650655.1. Classification (GTDB taxonomy): domain Bacteria; phylum Desulfobacterota; class Binatia; order DP-6; family DP-6; genus DASRHG01. The sequence continues at coordinate 10,766 of DASRHG010000126.1, forward strand.
ATCGCGAGGAACTCGGACCAGTCATACGTGCCGGTGGCGGCGGTCCCGAGGTTGTCGCGCCACGGGAGGAGGCGCGCCCGGCTGAGGGCACCCCACCGGCGGCCGTCCTCCGTCATCACGCTGTCCGGGCCGGCGTCGATGTGGAGCCGGATGCCGACGGAGCCCGTCGGGCTCGCGTACGGGGAGCGCGCGAAGGCGTCGACCACGCGCGCGAGCGCAGCGGGGTCGGGGCGCTGGTCGTGGGTCTCGTCGACCATGGCGTCGATCTGGAGGAAGATGTCGGGGCGATCGGGATCGGCGCCCATCGCGGGAAGGTCGACGAGCTCGCTGCCGACGGTGACACCGTGCGTCTCCCACACGTCGGGCAGGCCGTCGCCGTCCCGATCGCGAAGCGCCGCGGACGCCGGGCTCGCAGCGAGGCCGAGCCACACCGCGACGACCGCGACCCACCACGCTCTTCCTCCCGTGCGGCTCGCCGACTTCACGCGGAACGTCGCGTGCCCTAGGGGCGCGGACTTTCATGGTCAACCGGTCGCGGTGGACAGCGCCCGGCCCGCTCCGCTACGAGGGCGGCGTGTGGCCGCCGGAGGTCCGCGCGGCGCTCGAGCGCGCGAAGAACATCTACGTCGCGACCCGCCGCGCCGACGGGAGCGGGAGCAAAGTCGTCCCCGTCTGGTTCATGGTCGACGGCGACCGGCTCTGCTTCACGACCGAGCCGGGGAGCGTCAAGGTGAAGCGTATTCGCCGCGGCAGCCCCCTCCTCGTCTGGGTGGGATCGCGCACCGGCCCGCACTTCGTCGGGCGCGCGGAGCTCTCGACCGACCCGGACCTCGCCGCCCGCATGGCACCCGCCTACACCGCGAAGTACTGGATCGCCTGGCTCGGGCTCTTCCGCCCCCGGCCGGAGCGCGTCCGGGCCGGGAAGACGCTCATCGTCTGCGTGCGCCCGACCTGATCAGCCGCCGCCCGATGGGTTGCGGTCGAACGGCTCGCTCACGACGGCGCGGCGCACCGGGTCGTACCGCATCGCGATCTCCCCGCGGGAGATGGCGAGCAGCCGCTCACCGACGAGCGCCCGTCGCCATCCGTGCGCGACCGGGACGTCCGCGAGCGCGGCGGCGTCCCCGTCCCCCGCCACGCCCGCAAGCGCCTCGATGTCGCGCGTCGACGCGATCACCTCGGGGGCGATGTCCTCGCGCTCGGCGACGGTCTGGACGGCCGCGCGGAGGAGACCGGTCAGGCCGGGCGGCGGCGTCTTCCGCCGGACGCGCGGCGGCAGCGCCGGCCAGCGCTCGGGCGGACACTCGACCCCCTCGCGGATCGCCGCGACGATCGCGCGACCGTGGCGATCGACCGTGCCCGAGGAGAGCCCGCGCACGTGCCGCAGCTCCTCGACCCTCGAGACGGGCCGCGCGGCGAGCGTGGTGAGAACGATCTCGTTCACGAGGAACTGCGGGCGGAGGTTCGCGTGTTCCGCCGCCCGCTCGCGCCACGCGGCGAGGGCACGGAGCACCGCCAGCTCCTTCGGTGCGAGGCGCTGCCAGCCCTTCACCGTCCGGTAGCGCTCCTCGAGCGGCAGCCCGCTGAAGCGCCCCGGCGCCTCGAGCTCGCGCATCTCCTCCTCCACCCAGCCGAGGCGCCCGCGCTCGGCCAGCTCGTGGCGGAGCCGGTCGTAGATCGAGAGGAGGTGGATCACGTCCTCGCGCGCGTAGACGAGCTGCTCGGGCCGGAGCGGGCGGCGCGTCCAGTCGGTGTAGGTCTGGTCCTTTCGGAGCGTCACGCGCAGCACGCGCTCGGCGAGCACCGTGAGGCCCACCTGGAGCCCGTGGCCGAGGAAGGCGGCCATCACCTGCGTGTCGGCGACGCCGCGGACCGGCTCGCCCATGAGGTGCGTGAAGATCTCGAGGTCCTGCCCGCCGCCGTGCAGCACGACGGTGACCCCGGGATCGGTGAGGACCGGGAAGAGGGCCGAGAGGTCCCGGCCGGCGAGCGCGTCGATCACGGCCGTCGTCGTCTCGGTCGCGACCTGCACGACGCCGAGCATCGGGCGATACGTGCGCTCCCAGACGAACTCGGTGTCGAGCGCGAGCCGTCCGGCCGCGCGCACCTCGTCGGCGAGCGCGGCGATCTCGCCGGGGCGGGAGAGGAGCGGTGGGACGGGGGCGGCCACGGTGGTGCGTCTCGCTACCGGACGGCGTCCCGCCCCGCAACCGGGGTGGCGCGGGCTCAGCCGACGCGCGATTCGAGGACGACGGGTACACCGCCCGCCGGCGCGAGCGTGATGTTCCGTCGGACGGTGCGCGCCGGCGCGTCGACCGCGAGCCGCAGCACGGTCCGGGACACGAGGCGCGCGACGACGAGCTGCATCTCGTAGACCGCGAACGCCATGCCGAGGCAGCGTCGCATCCCGCCGCCGAAGGGGAGGAACTCGTACGGGCTCGGGCGGACTCCGAGGAACCGGGAGGGGTCGAAGCGCTCGGGGTCAGGCCACACGTCGGGACGGCGGTGCGTGAGGTAGATGCACGGCGTCACGATGACGCCGGCCGGGAGGGCGTGCCCCCCGATGCGCGTCGGGCGGGTGAGCCGGCGGCCGACGACGGCGAACACGGGGTCCAGGCGCAGGGTCTCCTTGATCGCCGCGTCGAGGTACGGCAGCTCGCGCACGCGCTCGGGGGTGAGCGCGCCGCCGCGCGCGGCGTCGGCGAGCTCCGCCCGCAGCCGGTCGAGCACCTCGGGGTGGTTCAGGAGCCGGCTCACGATCCACGCGAGCGACGTCGCGGTCGTCTCGTGCCCGGCGACGAGCAGCGTCATGAGCTCGTCGCAGAGATCGGCGTCCGAGAGCGGCCGGCCGCTCTCGTCACGCGCGTCGATCAACATCCCGAGGACGTCCTCGCGTCCCGGCCAGCCGATCCCCCGACGGCTCGCGACCTCGTCGACGAGGAGCGCGTCGAGCTCGCGCTTCAAGCGCACCGCCTCGCTCCACGGCTTCGGCCGGCGGTCCCGCCGGGTCCACGGGAGCCGCATGAGCGGCGTCGCCGTGCAGCGGAGCAGCTCGAGGAGAAGGCCGCGGAGCGCCGGCAGGTGGCGGCTCCCGTCGAGCCCGAAGACCGTCTGCATGATCGCGTCGAGCGTGATCGCCTGCATCTCGGGATGGATCGGGAACGGCACGCCGAGGGGCCAGCGGTCGATCGCCGCGTCGGCGATCGCGCAGATGGTGTCGCCGTACGCGTGCATGCGCTCGCCGTGGAAGGGGGGCAGCATGAGCCGCCGCGTGTGCCGGTGGCGGGGGCCGTCGAGGACGAGGAGCGAATGCTGTCCCAGCACGGGCGCGACCGAAAAGTTCGCCTCGCCGGCGCGCATCTCGTCGTCGTCGCCCGTCAGGATCTCGCGGACGGCGTTCGGGTGGGAGAAGAACACGAGCGGCGGGGACGCCGCCAGGCGGAGCGTGAAGCAGTCGCCGTAGGTCGCGGCGCACTCCTCCATGAACTCTATGGGATGGCGGAGCCAGCGGAGCACCTGGAAGACGGGCGCCATGGCCGGCCCCGGCGGCACCGCGCCGGCATCGCGAGCGGCCCGGACGATCCTCATGCGTTCCTCAGCGGCACGATGCGCGCGGGCTCGCGCGGCGCGCGCACGTCGCGGACGACCCGGCCGTCGCGCAGCTCGATCGTGCGGTGCCCGTACGTCGCGGCGAACGCGCTGTGCGTGACGAGGACGATCGTGAGCTTCTGCTCCGCGTTCAGCTCGCGGAGGAGGTCCAGGATCATCTGTCCCGTGCGCGTGTCGAGGTTGCCCGTCGGCTCGTCGGCGAGGAGGAGGCGGGGGCCGGTGACGAGCGCGCGCGCGATCGCGAGCCGCTGCTGCTCGCCGCCCGACAGCTCCGCGGGGCGGCGCTGCGCGGCGCGCGCCGCGATGCCGACGCGGTCGAGGAGCGCCGACGCCTTCGCGCTCGCGGTGCGCCAGCTCATGCCGAGCAGCTCGAGCGGCCAGGCGACGTTCTCCTCGACGGTGAACGTCGGAAACAGGTTGTAGGCCTGAAAGACGATGCCGATGCGCTGGAGGCGGAGGTCGCTCCGCGCGTCGTCCGAGAGCCGGGCGAGGTCGCTTCCCTCGACGAGGACCCGCCCGCTCGACGGCGTGTCCAGCCCCGCGACGAGGTTCAGGAGCGTCGACTTGCCGGACCCGCTCGGCCCCATGATCGAGAGGAACTGTCCGGCCGGCACGGCGAGGCTCACGTCGGTGAGCGCGGCCACGGCCTGCGCCCCGCTCCCGTAGTGCTTGCTCACGCCCTCGAGGGCGAGCGCCGGCCGGTCCATCGTGTCACTCGTACCGCAGCGCCGTGGCGGGCTCCAGACGCGACGCGCTGCGTGCGGGCAGAAGCGCCGCGAAGTAGCAGACCGTCAGCGTCATCGCGCTGGTGAGCACGAGCTCTGCCCACGGGACGTGCATTTGGAGCACCCAGCCGAGGAGGAGCGGGAAGGTCGTCGTCACCCAGAGCGTGCCCATCGCGAGGCCCGAGGCGACCGCGAGGACGAGGCCGAGCGCGCCGAGGAGGAGCGCTTCGATGATGACCATGCGGCGGACGTGCGCCCGCCGCCCGCCGACGGCGCGCATCGTCCCGAGCTCCCGCGTGCGCTCGACGATCGTCGCCGCCAGCGTGTCCGCCATGCCGACGAGGATCACGAGCAGGACGCCGACGGCGACGACGTGGAGCCCGGCGAACGCCCGGCGCACCTGCGCCGTCCAGTACGCCATGAGGTCGTGCGACGAGAGCATCCGGAGCCGGAACCGCTGCCCGAACGTGCGCGCGATCGTCCCGCGGAGCAGCGGCACGTCGGTGCCGGGAGCGAGGCGGAGATGGACGCGCGTCACCTGATCGTCGTGCCAGTGGCGCCGGTAGAGCGTGCGGCTCATCTCGATCGTCCCGCGGGCCGAGGCGAACGCCGAGGTGACGCCGCCGACGACGACCCCGAGAGGTCCGCTCGGCGTCTCGAGGACGATGCGGTCGCCCACCCTCGCGCCGAGCGCGTGCACGAAGTTCGTCGACACGATGACCGCCTCGCCGCGCGCGACCGCGTTCCACAGGTCGGGGACCGTGTCGCCGAAGATCGGCCACCGGCCGAACGCCGTGCCGGTGAAGTACGCGGGGTCGAACGCGTCGATCGAGATCGGCCCATCCGCGTAGTGCCAGTCGAGGATCCGCTCGCCGACGACGTCCTCGACGCCGCGCAGGGGGCGGACGGCGTCGACGAGCGCGCCGTCGCACGGCGCGTCGTCGAAGCCGGACGCGATGTGCGACGAGCTCAGGATGAGGTCCGCCTGGAACGCGCGGCTGAGCGTCGCGAGCACGGACATCTCGAAGCTGTGCGCGACGGTCCACAGCCACACGACCAGGCCGACGCCCACCGCGAGCGTGCCGATGGAGAGGCCGGCGCGACGCGAGCTGCTGACGATGTGGCTCGCCGCGAAGCGACCGGTCGCGTGCGGCAGATAGGGGAGCCCGGCGCGAAGGGGGTGCCGCATCACGCGCAGGAAGGGCTGCGCCGCGAGGGCCGTCCCGACCGCGATCAGGGCGGTGGCGGCGAGCCCCCACGCGGCCGAGCGCGTGACGGACTGCATCGCCAGCGCGCCCACGACCGCGACCAGGACGGCCGCGCGGAGGCTCCAGGCGCGGCGCGACTCGCGGCTCGGCGGCTCGACGCCCCGGCGCCGCAGCGTCTCGGCGAGTGCCGTCCCCGCGGCCCGCCGCGCCGGGAGCATCGCCGCCAGGACGGCGGCCGCGATCCCGAGGACGGCCGCGATCGCGATCGACGTCCAGTTCACCGCGAGCTGCACGTCCGGCGCGACGAGCTTGTAGTTGAGCGCGGTCGTCGTCGCGATGACGGGCAGCATCGCGTGCCCGAGCGCGATGCCGGCCGGCACGCCGAGCACGACGCCGGCAGCGCCGAGGACGACGCTCTCCTTCAGCAGCTCGCGCCACACGACCCCGGTGCGCGCGCCGACCGCGCGCAGGATGCCGAGCTGCCACATGCGCGCCTCGAACACCGCGGAGAGACGGTTGAAGGCGATCAGGAAGGCCGCCACGAGCCCGACGAACGCCATGCCCCGCAGCATCACCTGGAGGGACGCCATCACCCTGTGGATGTCCGTCTTCCGCTGCGCCGGCGCCTCGACGCGCAGGCCGGCGGGAAGGACGGCGGCGATGGCGCCTTGCACGGCGGCCACGTCCGCGTCCCGCCGGACGACGACGTCGATGCGGTTGACGAAGCCGGGGCGCGTGAAGGCCGCCTCGGCGGCGAGCAGGTCCATGACGGCGAGGTTCCCGCCGTAGACGCGCGCGACGCCCTTCGGCTCGAGGAGCCCCCGGACGGTGAAGGTCCGGTTTCCCATCGGCGTGACGAGCGCGATCGGATCGCCGACGGCGAGCCGCCGGGCGTTCGCGAACACGCGCGTCAGCATGATGGAGTCCGGCTGCGAGAGGAAGACGAGCGGGTCGTCCACCTCGAGACCGCCGTGATCGCGGGCCTCGTAGACGCGAACCGACGCCTCGTCCGTCACGTCGACGCCGTGGACCGTGAGGAGCTCGCCCGAGCCGTCCGCCGTGAACGCCGTCGCTCCGACGACCGGCACCGCGAGCTCGACGCCGGGCACCTTCGCGATCGTCGCCGCCACCTGCTCCGCGAAGAGACCGCCTTCGCCCGCCGTCACCTGGAGCGCGGCGCGCCCCGCCATCGTGTCGACGATCTCGACGAAGGCGCGGAGCACCGCGCGGTTCACGAGGTCGATCGCGCAGACGAGCGCCACCCCGCACGCGAGCGCGACGACGGTGAGCGAAAGCGTCGTCCAGCTGCCGCGAAGGAACCGCCGGGGGAGCGCGACGCTCACCACCGTCACGCGTCACCCCCCGTCACGTCGACGGCCATCGTCGCCCCGGGACGCGGAACCGCGATCAGCGACGGGCGGCGCGGGCGTCGGCCGTCACGAAGTCTCTCCCTCTCCGCTGCGCGGCTTCGTCCGCGGTACGCGCCGCACGGCGTGCCCGTCGAGCGCGGCACGCTCGTCCGCGGGGCGTGCCGACTTCCGCCATTCCGCGAGGCCGATGCGCATCTCGTCGATGAGCTCGATGTCGGCGGCCAGGTAGCGGGCGTGCCGGCTCTGGAGGAAGGCCCGCGTCGGAAGCCCGCTCTCGCTCGGCTCGCGACGGGCCGCGCGCTGCGCCTCGATCGCCTTCGCCTGCGACCAGAGCTCCGTCTGGAGGTCGTCGAGGAACGCGTCCGCCTGGGCGGGGTCCATGTCGCTCAGGAGCGCGAGCCGGTACGCGAGGGCGTCCGGCGTGCCGCGCGCGAGCGCGCGGGCCGGCGTCGCGAACCAGAGCGCGAGCGCCTCCCGCCCGGCGTCGGTGAGCGTGTACGGCGTGCGCCGCGGATCGGCTCCGATGGGATTCGCGGCGGTCACGATCAACCCCTCGGCGAGCAGGCGCTGGAGCTCCCGGTAGACGTTGCCGATGCTGAGACGCACGCCGGATCGCTCCGCGAAGGCCTTCATCAAGGCGTAGCCGTGACGAGGCTCGTTGTCCGCCAACAGTGCCAGCAGGACGTAGCGGAGCATGCTCGAACGGTAGCAAGGTTGCCGCGCGCGCGTCAAACCCATCTTCCTCGCCGATGCAAGTGCGTCCCATGCATGCACCGCACACGAGGACCGGGCGCCGGATGCGCGCTTCTATACGGTCTGCATGGAGTGGCAGGGGCCCCGGCGCGGGTCTAGCCCTCGCGCGCATTGACCCGTGCCGCCCGCCCTCCCATGCTTCGCGGGACACGCACGGGCGGACCCGGTGGGGGGACAGGACGGTGACGATCGACGACGGCGGGCTTCCCCAGCTTCACGTCCTCGTGCTCGACGGCGACGAGGCGGACGCCATGCGGACGCGGCGCGCGCTCCTCGGCATGGAGCACGGCGTCCGCGTCACCGTCGCCGAGAGCCTCCGCGCCGGCCTCGATACGCTCGCGGCGGCGCCGATCGGGTGCGTCGTGACGGAGCTCCGGCTGGCCGACGCCGAAGGGACGGACATCCTCCGCGCCCTGCGTGCCGAGCGCCGAGACCGCCCCGTCATCGTCGTCTCCGGCGTCCGCTGCGATCGGCTCGCGGTCGCGAGCCTGAAGCTCGGCGCGGCGGACTACCTCGCGAAGCACGGGCGCTGGGTCGAGGAGCTCCCGGCGCTCGTGCGCGAGGCGCTCGGGCGCTCCGTCCTCGCGACGCTCGGCGAGCCCGCCCCCGAATCGGACCCGCTCGCGGGCGACGCGCGCGTCCTTCCCGGCGAGCCGCTCATCGCGACGACGGCGAGCATGCAGGCGGTCCTGGCGCTCGTCGACCGCGCCGCGCGGAGTCGCGTCCCCGTGCTCGTCGAAGGCGAGACCGGCACGGGGAAGGAGCTGGTCGCCCGCGCGATCCACCACCGCGGCCCCCGCGCCGGCGAGCCCTTCCTCGTGCAGAACTGCGCGGCGATCCCCGAGGCGCTCCTCGAGAGCGAGCTCTTCGGACACGTCCGCGGCGCCTTCACGGGCGCCGAGCGCGAGCGGCGCGGGCTGTTCGAGGAGGCGGCCGACGGAACCGTCTTCCTCGACGAGATCGGCGAAGCCCCGCCCGCCGTGCAGGCGAAGCTCCTCCGCGTGCTTCAGCACGACGAGGTGAAGCCGGTCGGCGCGGACCGGGTGCGTCGCGTCGCGTGCCGGATCGTGGCCGCGACGAACCGGCCGCTCGACGCCGAGGTCCGCGCCGGCCGCTTTCGCACCGACCTCTACTACCGCCTCGCCGTCTTCCCGATCCGCGTCCCGCCGCTACGCCACCGGGCGGCGGACGTCCTGCCCCTCGTCACCCACTTCATCGCGCGCTTCGAGGCGCGCGAGCGCCGCACGACGGGGGGCATCGACGACCGCGCGCTCGCCGTGCTCCGGCGTTACCACTGGCCCGGCAACGTCCGCGAGCTGGAGAACGAGATCCACCGCCTCGTGCTGTCCGTCGGCCACGGCGCCCGCATCCGCCCGGAGCACCTGGCGCGGCGCATCCGCGAGGCCGCGGGCGCCCTCGCCGACGTCCCGCTCGACCGGCTCCTCGAGCGCGTGCAGATCGCGCTCATCCGGGAGCGGCTCGAGCGGACGCCGACGAAGAGCGCCGCCGCCCGCAGCCTCGGGATCACGCGCGAGGCCCTCTACGCGAAGATGCGGCGCCTCGGCATCGCGCACGAGGCTAGTCGCGGATGAAGGCTCCGTCCGTCGAGGTGATGCCGCAGTCCGGACAGCACGTCCCGCTCGCGCGCACGATGCCGCCCGCGTTCTCGCACGCCTGCGCCGACCGCTTGTGCGTGCAGCCGCGCGGGAGGTCGCACGCGACCTGCCCGTTGCGGCTGCAGGTCGAGTGCGCGGCGCACCGGATGATTCGGCTCCGACACTTACGCGACGCCGTCGCGCGCGTGAACTGCGCGACGCAGCTCGTGTACTGTCCGTGGTTCTGGAAGCCGTTGCACGGGCACGCCTCGTCGAGCGCCGTGATCAGCTGGCAACGCTCCGCCTCGCACGCACCGTGTCCGATGCCTCCGCGGTTGCCCGTCCGCGGTGCGGCTCCGCCGGCGGGCAGCGTGTAGATGGCCACCGCCAGCGCGGAACCGACGAGGGCCGTAGCGAGAAGCACAGTACGCCGCATCAGCATGATCTACCTCCGTCTCCGAAGTTGCCTGTCCTTGTCGTCGATCGAGAGCCGGGCGACCATACTGCTTCTCGGTGATCCATGCACGCGGAATCGGGTGAGCTGGCCCGGCGGTGCCTCCGCCAGAGGGGCCGTCCATGCGGCCCGGGCTTCGGCTGTGCCCCCATCATGCGGCCCGGCGTGCGAGCCAGCCAGCGAGCCCGGGGCCCGTCCGCCGGCGGAGCTCCGCGTTCAGCCGGAACACCTCGAGCGCCTGCTTCAAGGCGCGCGTCGCCTCGGGAACGGGGTGGGTGCGGAAGAACCGGCCCACCTCGCGGGCGTAGCGCGGCTCGCGGAGCGCCGGGGTCGCCTCGACCAGCCGGGACAGCATGAGCGGCGGGACCCGGTGCCGGATGGCGCGCCAGTTCTTCTTCAAGAAGGCCCACGCCTGCGGGCCGACGGGCGGGTTGCCGAGGAGCCGCATGAGGACGAAGGTCACGTCCTGGGTGGGGATCTCGGGCGTGAGGACGGCGTCGAGGGTGCGCCGGACGGCTGCCGGCGTCCGGAAGGACCCGAGGTTCAGCAGAAAGCGCCGCCGTTCCTGCGGCGTCCGGGCCTCCGCGACGATGCCGCGGTAACGCTCGTAGAGCACGTCGTCGCCGCCGCGCGCGGCGAGCGCGACGACGGCGTCGGCGAGGTTGGGCTCGAGCGCCGTGCGCTCGCGCAGGTACACGTCGAGGAGCCGGCGTGCCTCGGCCATCACGGCGGGGGCCTCCGCGACCCCGCCGACCAGCCGAAGGAGCGCCGCGCGGCGGAGCCGGACCTCGTCCGGCTCGCCGGGCGCCGCCTGCCACCCGAGCCGCGCGAGCGCCGGGCCGAACGTCTCGGCCATCCACGAGCGCAGCTCGGCGTGCACGCGGCTCCCGGGCGGCGCCACCTGCTCGTCGATGCGCGCGAGTGCGGCGGCGACGCCGTCGATGACGTCGTAGTCGCTCTCCTCGGCGAGGGCGTTCGCGACGTCGAGGAACGTCTCGATCGCCGCGCGTCCCGCCCGCACGAGCGCCCACTGGTCGCCCACGAACGCCAGGCGCTCGACCGCCGTCAGCTCCTCGAGGTAGGCCGTGAGCGCGACCCGGTCCGCCGTGTCGTGCCGCACGCGGTAGAACCCCGCGGCGTTCGCGTTGCCGAAGTACCAGCGCATCCCGTCGCCCGCGCGCGGGATCGTGATCGTCGTCGTCGCCCGGTCGACGAGAAACCGCTCGACGCCCTGCTCGCCGCCGTCGCGCCAGCGGACGAGGAGCGGAAGGGGCCACGAGCCGCGCCGACGCGGCGCCGGCAGGCGGGGATCGGCGAAGAAGCGCTCCTGCCGGACGCGCAGCGTCCCCGACGCCGCGCCGCGCGCGGGCCCCATCGTGACGAGCGGAAAGCCTGCCCGCTCGATCCACGCCCGGGCGACGCGCGTCACCTCGCGTCCCGAGGCCTCTTCGAGCGCCCGCCAGAGGTCGGCGGCGACCGTGTTCCCCTCGCGGTGGCGCCGCATGTAGAGCCGCACGCCGGCGCGGAACTCGTCGGAGCCGAGATACTGCTCGATCATCCGCACGACGGCGGCGCCCTTCTCGTACGTGATCGCGTCGAAGTTCTCGGTGGCCTCCGCGACGCTGCGCACCTCGGCGTAGATTGGATGCGTGTTCGCGAGCGCGTCGAGCGAGAGGGCGCTCGCGCGGTCGTGCTCGAACGCCTGCCAGAGCCGCCACTCCGGCCGCCAGTCGTCGACGACCTTGTACGCCATCCAGGTGGCGAACGCCTCGTTCAGCCAGAGGTCGTCCCACCACGCCATCGTGACGAGGTCGCCGTACCACATGTGCGCGAGCTCGTGCGCGATCACCTCCGCCGCGCGCTTGCGCTCGGCGAGCGACGCCGTCGCGGGGTCGAGGAGGAGGAGGGTCTCACGGAAGAAGACCGCCCCCGCGTTCTCCATCGCGCCCGCCTCGAAGTCCGGAACGGCCACCAGGTCGAGCTTCCCGTAGGGGTACGGGATCCCGAAGTAGTCCTCGAGGCGCGCGAGCGCGGCCGCTGCGGCCTCGAGGCCGAGCTCCGTCATGGCGCCCTTCCCGGGCACGTGCCAGATGCGGATCGGCGTCCCGCCCTGGACTCGGACCGCCGACGCTTCGAGCGGACCGACCGCGAGCGCCAGGAGGTAGGTCGAGAGCGGCGGCGTGGGCGCGAAATAGACGATCCGCCCGCCGGGCGCCGGCGCCTCGCGCTCGACCGCCCCGTTCCCGATCGCCGTCTCCCCCTCCCGCACCGTGACGGCGACGCGGAACCGTGCCTTGAACGACGGCTCGTCGAAGCACGGGAGGATGCGGCGCGCGTCCGCGGCCTCGCACTGGGTGAAGGCGTACTTCCGCCCCTCGGCCGTGACGCCGTAGAGACCGCGGAGGTGCTGGTTGAGCGCGCCGCGGAAGCCGAGCACGAGCGTCGCGTCGCCGGCCGGGAGCGGCCGCGCGAAGCGGAGCCTCACCGTCTCGTCGGCGCGGTGCAGGGAGACGCGCGCCGGCACCTCGCGGAGCTCGACGCGAGCGGCGGCGTGGTCGATCGCGAGCTCCGCCGCGTGGAGGACGATCGCGCGCCGCGGCTCCGTGAGGCGGACGGCGATCCTCACCTCGCCGCGGAACGTCCCCCGCTCGAGGTCGGGCTCCAGGTGGAGGTCGTAGTCGGTCGGGCGCACGTCGACCGGAAGCCGGAAGCGCGAGAGCGGCATGGGACGGCCGTCTACCGATCCCGCCCGCGGGTTGCAATCCGACGCCGCCGGGTTCCCCGCCGATCGCGACGCCGCTACACTGGACGCCGATGCTCGATCTGAACGCCGAGGCTCCCGCCTTCGCTCTCGACGGCGTCGTGAACGGCGCCGTGCGTCGCGTCACGCTCGCCGAGTTCCGCGGGCGCTGGCTCGTCCTCTTCTTCTACCCGGCGGACTGGAGCTTCGTCTGTCCGACGGAGGTGGTGGGATTCGAGCGGCGCCTCGGCGACCTCACGCGCCTCGGCGCCGCCGTCGTCGGCGTGAGCGTCGACGACGTCGAGAGCCACCGGGCGTGGGCCGCCGAGCTGGGCGGCGTCACCTACCCGCTCCTCGCCGACCCGACGCGCGCGGTGTGCCGCGCGTACGGTGTCCTGAACGAGGCCGAGGGGCGAGCCTACCGCGCGACGATCGTCGTCTCCCCGGAGGGGCGGATCGCCTACCAGGTCGTGAGCCCGATGAACGTCGGCCGCAGCGTCGAGGAGACGGTCCGCGTGCTGGAGGCTCTCCGCAGCGGGAAGCTCTGCCCGGCCGACTGGAAGCCCGGCGACCCGACGCTCGACGCGCGCGCCGGCGACTGACCGCGGCGCGATGGCGACGGCGCTCGGCGGCAAGAAGGCGGAGATCGAGCGCCGGATCCGCGCGCGCGAGCTCGTCTTCGGCATCCAGGACGGGCTGCTCAGCACGGTCGGCCTCCTCTCCGGCGTCTCGGCCGCGACGCAGAGCCGCGCCGTCGTCACGGTGACCGGGATCGCGGCCGGCGTGACGGGCGGGATCTCGATGGCCGCCGGCGCCTACCTCGCGGCGCGCACCGAGCAGGACATCTTCGAGAAGGAGCTCGTCGACCAGGAGCGGCTCGCGTCGGAGACGCCGTACCTCGCGCAGGAGGCGCTCCTCGAGACGCTGGCCGCCGAGGGCCTCGACCGCGCCTCGGCGTACCGCGTCGTGCAGACGCTCGCGCGGCGGCGCGACCTCTTCCTCCGCACCGTGCAGGAGAAGGTGCTCGGGCTCGGCACCGCCGACCTGGTGCAGCCGGTGAAGGGCAGCCTCGTCATGTTCCTCTCGTTCCTGATCGGCGCGTTCGTGCCCGTGCTGCCCTACCTCGTCCTCCCGGCGGGTGCGCTCTTCGCTTCGTGGGGGCTCTCGGTCGCGACGCTCCTCGCCGTCGGCGTGTGGAAGGGCGCGATCACCCGCCGCCCGTGGCTCGTCTCGGGGCTCGAGTTCGCCGGCGTGGCGCTCGGCGCGTCGCTCGTCGGGTGGCTCGTCGGGCGGCTCCTCAACGTGGAGGTCCCGTGAAGCCGAGCCTCAGAAGCGGACGACGCTCCGGATGCTCTCGCCCGCGTGCATCAGGTCGAAGGCGCGGTTGATGTCCTCGAGCGGCATCGTGTGCGTCACCATCTCGTCGACGCGGAGCCGGCCGTCCATGTACCAGTCGACGTACCCCGGGAGCTGGGTCCGCCCCCGGGTGCCGCCGAACGCCGTCCCGCGCCACACGCGTCCGGTGACGAGGAGGAACGGCCGCGCGTGGATCTCCTCGCCCGCGCCCGCGACGCCGACGACGATCGCCTGGCCCCAGCCCTTGTGGACGGCGAGGAGCGCCTGCCCCATCACCTCGACGTTGCCGATGCACTCGAAGGAGTAGTCGGCGCCGCCCTTCGTCAGCTCGACGACGGCCTCGGCGACGTTCGGGACGGCGCCCGCGTCGATGAAGTCGGTGGCGCCGAGCCGTCGCGCCATGGCGAACTTCGCCGGATTCACGTCGATCCCGATGATCCGCGACGCGCGGGCCATGACGGCGCCCTGGACCACCGAGAGCCCGATGCCGCCGAGCCCGAAGACGGCGACGGTCGCGCCCGGCTCGACCTTCGCCGTGTTGAGGACGGCGCCGATGCCCGTCGTGATCCCGCAGCCGAGGAGGCACACCTTGTCGAGCGGCGCGTCGCGACGGATCTTCGCGAGCGCGATCTCCGGCACGATCGTGTACTCGGCGAACGTCGACGTGCCCATGTAGTGGTGGAGCGTGCGCCCCCGGTGCGAGAGCCGGCTCGTGCCGTCCGGCATGAGGCCCTTCCCCTGCGTTGCGAGGAGCGCCCCGCAGAGGTTCGTCTTCCCGGAACGGCAGAACTCGCACGCGCCGCACTCCGGGATGTAGAGCGGGATCACGTGGTCGCCCGGCCGGAGGCTCGTGGCGCCCGGCCCCACCTCCTCGACGACGCCGCCGCCCTCGTGCCCGAGGACGGAGGGGAAGAGGCCCGACGGATCGCGGCCGCTCATCGTGTACGCGTCGGTGTGGCAGACGCCCGTCGCGACCAGGCGGACGAGACACTCGCCGGCCTTCGGGCCTTCGAGCTCCACGTCCTCGACCGCGAGCGGCTCCTTCGGCGCCCAGGCGATCGCAGCCCGCATCTTCATGGCGCGGGAGATAGCACCTTCGCGCGCCTTTGCCAGCGACCCCTCCTTGACCCGCGCGACGCCGTGTGCCGACAATCCGACCGTCGCGCCCCCCTCCTCCCGCACCCGGCGCGGACGCGCGGGAAAGGACGACGAGCATGTCGGAAGCGCAGGCGAGCCTCTACGAGCGCCTGGGCGGCGTGTACGGCATCGCGCCCGTGGTCGACGACTTCATCGACCGCGTGATGACGGACCCGCGGCTCAACGCCAATCCGAAGGTCGACGAAGCGCACCACAAGGTGCCACCGGCGGGATTCAAGTACTTCGTGACCGAGATGGTGTGCTGGGCGGCGGGCGGGCCGCAGCGCTACACGGGCCGCTCCATGGTCGACTCCCACCGCGATCTCGGCATCACGCCCGGCGAGTGGGAGGCGTTCCTCGAAGCCTTCGACCGCACGCTCGCGAAGTTCCACGTGCCGGCGGCGGAGCAGGCCGAGCTCAAGGCGATCGTCCAGAGCACGTACGGCGACATCGTGCGGGGCACGGCGACGTGAGCGCAGGGGTGCCCCCCGCCCGCGGAAGACGCCCCCGCCCGCAGCTTTCAGCGCCCGCGCGGCTCGGGTAGCATGCCCCGCCATGTCGCTCGACCCGCGTCACCAGAGCCACGTCCTCCTCGACGGCCGCGGCCGCGCGCCCGCGCGCTCGTATCTGAAGGCGATCGGCTTCACCGACGAGGACCTCCGCCGCCCGATCGTCGGGATCGCGAACACCTGGACCGGCACCATGACCTGCAACTTCACCCTGCGCCGGCTCGCCGAGCACGTCGCGCGCGGCGTCCGCGCGGCGGGCGGCACGCCGATGGAGTTCAACACGATCGCCGTGAGCGACGGCATCACCATGGGCACCGAGGGCATGAAGGCGTCCCTCGTCTCTCGAGAAGTCATCGCCGACTCGATCGAGCTCATGGGGCGCGCGCACATGTTCGACGCGCTCGTCGTGCTGGTGGGCTGCGACAAGACGATCCCCGGCGGCGCCATGGCGCTCTGCCGGCTCGACGTGCCCGGCGTGATCCTCTACGGCGGCTCGATCCAGCCGGGGAGGTTCCACGGCCGCGACGTCACGATCCAGGACCTGTTCGAGGCGGTCGGCGCCAACGCCGCCGGGAAGATGAGCGACCGCGACCTGAAGGAGCTCGAGGACGTCGTCTGTCCCGGCGCGGGCGCCTGCGGCGGGCAGTTCACCGCGAACACGATGGCGATGGCGCTCGAGTTCATCGGCCTCTCCGCGATGGGGACGGCGAGCGTCGCCGCGACCGATCCGCGGAAGGACGAGGTCGGAGCCGAGGTGGGCGCGCTCGCGATGGACTGCCTCCGCCGCGGGCTCCGGCCGCGCACGATCGTCACGCGGGCCGCGTTCGAGAACGCGATCGCGGGCGTCGCGGCGACGGGCGGCTCGACGAACGCCGTCCTCCATCTGCTCGCGCTCGCGCGCGAGCTCGGCGTGCCGCTCGCGATCGACGACTTCGACCGCGTGAGCCGCCGGACGCCGCAGTGGGCGGATCTCAAGCCGGGCGGGCGGTTCACCGCGGTCGACCTCGGGAACGCGGGCGGGACGGCGGTCGTCGCGCAACGCCTCGTCGCCGCCGGGCTCGTCGACGGCGCGGCGGTCACGGTGACGGGCCGGACCTTCGCGGAGGAGGCGGCGCGCGCCGTCGAGACGCGCGGCCAGGAGGTCGTGACGCCGCTCGAGCGGCCGCTCAAGCCGCACGGCGGCCTCGTCATCCTGAAGGGCAACCTGGCACCCGACGGCTGCGTCGTGAAGGTCGCCGGCCACGAGCGCGTGCGACACCGCGGGCCCGCCCGCGTCTTCGAGCGCGAGGAGGACGCGATGGCGGCGGTGACCCGGCGCGAGATCCGCCCCGGCGACGTGGTCGTGATCCGCTACGAGGGCCCGCGCGGCGGTCCGGGCATGCGCGAGATGCTCGGCGTCACGGCCGCGCTCGTCGGCGAGGGGCTCGGCGAAGAGGTGGCGCTCCTGACCGACGGCCGCTTCAGCGGAGCGACGCGCGGCCTCATGGCGGGGCACGTCGCGCCGGAAGCCGCGGTCGGCGGGCCGATCGCCGCCGTCGAGGAGGGCGACACGATCGTCTTCGACGTCGAGGCGCGCCGCCTCGACGTCGAGGTGCCGGAGTCCGTCCTCCGCGAGCGCCTCGCGCGCTGGCGGCCCCCGGCGCCGCGCTACACGACCGGCGTGTTCGCGAAGTACGCCGCCGTGGTTTCTTCGGCCGCCGAGGGCGCGGTCACGCGGCCGGCCTGAGCGTCACGGCACGCCGGCGCAGCCCAGCTTCCCGGCCGCGCAGGGACACGGCGCGATCTGGGTGCCGGCGTTGTGCTGCTCGACCTTGCAGAGGCGGTTCTTCGGCAGGCCCGAGGAGTCGAGGAGCCCGTACGGCTCCCAGCCCGGGAGGTCGCCCGGATCTCAGGTGGAGCACGACGGCGCCGTCGCACCGGTTCTGGTTGTCGCACTTGTTCAGGACCTGGTTCATCTCGGAGCCCCGCGTCGGTGCCGTTGTCGCCGAACTCGGTCACCGTGAAGGCGTGGCAGTCGGGCTTCGGGCCGCACTAGGCGAGACGAGGCGTCCATCGCGTCGAGCACGCCGAGCTGCGTCGTCGCTGTACGGGAGGTGGATCGAGTAGCGGTCGATGCCCGGGAGGAGCGCCCCGTCGCCGCCCTCGCGGAGGTGGCGGGATCCACGCGCTTCTCGACGGCGCGCAGTGCCAGCTCTCGCACGGTGGGCCGGTGCAGCATCACGTCGAGCGCCATGTCGCCGAGCCTGGCGGCACGCGGTCACGGCACCGTCTGCACGCTCGCGGCGACGAAGCTCGCGGGCGACACCTCGGCACCGACGTGGTAGAGGAGTCCTCCGGGCGGGGTGGAGGGGACGATTGCGGCCCGATCGGGACGTACGCCGTCTGTCCGTCGAACGGGTCCCCGAGCGCGAAGAGACGGCGGCCTTCGGGACAAGTATGCGTGAACGTGTCGGCGTAGGTCGCCGCGCAGAGAAACTGCGCGAGCGGCTCGGTGCACGCGGCATCGGCGAAGTACCCTATGATGGTCGCGGCGTTCTGCGGAAGGCAGCGGACGAGGCCGTCGCCCGCGTACTGGAAGTCGCACGCCTCGTGCCGCTCCGTGTCGAACCAGCCGAGGAATTCCCGTGCGCCATCCTCGGCAACCCACACCCGGGCTTGCAGCCGCGCGCCGCTCACTGCATCCGTCGGTTCGGCGGAACCGTCACCACCGTCCCCAGCGGCGCCCGGCGGTCCGGGAGGCCCCGGCACGCCGTCCTGCCCAGGGGGACCAGCCGGTCCGGTCGGTCCGGGAGGCCCGGTGACGCTCCGGCCCTCAAGCGCGGTGACCTGCCGCTCGAGTTCGGCCACCCGCTGCGCGAGCGTCTTCTTCTTGCGCCTTGCGATAGCGGGCGAGGCGAGGCAGGTGAGCGCGACACCCAGCGCGATCAGCACGCGGCCCCACATGGGTGGCGCCTCTACGCCGCCACTCCGCGCCCGTGTCAAGCAAGCATGCGGGCTAGCGAAGCTGCGGGAGAACCCGCGTCGCGCACTCGCCGATGCCGAACAGGCGCACGAGATGGCGCACGTGGCCCTTCTCGATCTCGGGATTGCCTCGGCGCCCGTGCTCGCCGTCCTTCACGAGCTGCCGCCGCTCGGGAGGCCTGGAGGCCCAAGATGCCCGCGTACGGGTCCCGCGCGCGGGCACGGTCGGGCGAGCGGAGCAGCGTGCCGAGCAGCGCGAGGAGTGCGGGCGTTCGTGCCATGCCGTCCTCCTTCGTCCCGCATAATCCGCCGCGCGCGCGAAGCACGACAAGCGCAACCCGCCGCGCGCGCCGCGCATGGTCGACGGGCGTGTCGAGCGAGCTACCGAATTGACTCGCGCCGCACCGGCGCATACTCGGGGACCTCCATGCGTGCGGTCGTCTTCACGGGCACGGGCGACGCGTCGATCCTCCGCGTCATCGACCTGCCCGCGCGCGATCCGGGGCCGGGCGAGGTCCGGATCCGGGTCACGTCCGCCGGGCTCAACCGCGCCGACGCGAACTACCGCCTCGGCCGCTACCTCGTCCGCACGCCGGGCGAGAGCCGGAGCGGCTTCGAGGGCGCGGGCGTCGTCGAGGCCGCCGGCGCGGGGGTCGATCTCCGCCCCGGGGACCGCGTCGGCGTCCTGCCCTCGTCGTTCGACGTCGTGAGCGAAGGCGCGTGCGCGGAGTCGATGACGGTGCCGGCGGCCGTCTGCGTCCCCACCCCCTCGACGATCGCCGACCGCGACGCCGGCGCGATCTGGATGCAGTATCTCACCGCGTGGGGCGCGCTCGTCGAGATCGCCGCGATCGGCCCCGGGGACCACGTCGTGATCCCCGCCGCATCGAGCTCGGTCGGCATCGCCGCCATCCAGCTCTGCCACGCGGCCGGCGCCCGCGCCATCGCGACGACGACGTCGCCGGAGAAGGTGGAGGCGCTCCGCCGCTTCGCGCCCTGGGCGATCGTCGACACGACGCACGAGCCGTACGTCGACCGCGTGCGCGCGCTGACGGACGGGCGCGGCGCCCGCGTCGTCTTCGACCCCGTCTGGGGTCCGCTCGTGAACGACCACGTCCGGGCCGCGGGCCGCGAGGCCATCGTGTTCGTCTACGGCGCGCTCGACTCGCGGCCGCTCGTCCTCGAGCTGGGCGGCATGCTGCGGAAGCAGATCCGGCTCCAGGGGTACACGCTCGGCCCCCTGCTCTCGGATCCCGTCCGCCGCGCGCGCGCCGTCGCGAGCATCACGGCGCATCTCGAGCGCGGCGACTTCGCCCCGGCGATCGACTCCTACTTCCCGCTCGAGCGGATCGTCGACGCGCACCGCCGGCTCGAGTCCAACCGGCAGATCGGCAAGGTCGTCGTCACGCCGAGCGCCTGACGGCGCGCGCGCGGCGCCCGAGCCGGGCTCGCCGCGCGCGCCGCGGCGGGAGCGCCGCCGTGGACGCCGCCTGATCGCCCGCCGCCGCGGGGATGGACCTCGTCCAGTTGCGCGATCGCCCACATCGTCTCGATGAACGTGCCGACGGCGACGACGTCGGCGAGCGCGTCGACGGGGACGCGCGCGACGCGGTCGCGCGTCTCCCCGCTCTTCGGACGGCGGCGGCTCACCGGCGGAGTATCGAGACCGCCCGTGGCGACCGTCAAGGACAGCCGGGCCGCGACCGCGTGCATAGGAATATGCGGCGCGCTCCCGGCGCCTACGCGCCGGGCGCCGACGCGCCGGCCGTCCGGCCGAGGCGGCTCAGCACGGCCCCGAGCTCCCCGGTCGCGACCGGCGCGCCGTCCCGGAAGGCGACCACCTCGTGCGCGAGCGGCGAGAGCCGCGGCCCGGGGAGGAGGATGCCCGTCAAATTGAGCGGATCGGCCGCGGCGACGACGACTGTCTCCGGCTCCTCCCTCCGGCGGCGGACGGCGCGGAGCGCCTCCACCGCCTCGGGCAGCGCGAACTGCTCGCCGACGAGCCCCGCGACGAAGCGGCCGCCCCGCACCTCGCCCCGGTCCTCGAGCGTGCGGAGCGCGCGCAGCAGCAGACGCCACGGCGGAAGTCGGGTCTCGCGGGCGAGGAGCTCGCGCATGACCACCCCGTAGCGGCGCAGCACGAGCCGGGCGAAGCGGAGGACGGCGTCGCCGTCGGCGTGATCCACGGCGCGCGCTCCGCGCTCGCGCGCATCGGGCTCGCGGAGCAGCGACCAGCGGCCGGCGGGCAGGAGGCGCGCGCGGCCGCCGCGGACGGCGCGGAGCCGGCGGGCCCGCCGCTCGCCCTCGGGCCGGAGCAGCGCGCGGAGCCCCGCGACGCCGTCGCCCGTGACGAGCCCGCGCGCGACGAGGGTCCAGAGCGCCTCTTCGGCCGCCGCCGGGAGGAGCCCCGTCGCGCGCGCGACGTCGGCGAGGAACGAGGCGCCGCGCCGCTCGAGGTGCGCGAGGACCGCGCGCGCGGCGCTCGAGAGGTCGGCCGTCCCGGGGGGCGGCGGGGCGAGGAGCCAGCCCAGGTCTTCGCGCAGGACGAACCCGAGCGGGGCGGCGCGCGTCGGCGTCCGCGCGCGGCCGACGGCGGGCGCCGCGCCGGGCGGGTCGTCGGGGGCGTCCGCGCGGAGGCGGGCCCACGCGATCTCGCCGGCGAGGCAGAGATGCTCGAGGTCGTCCGGGTCGTAGCGCGCGACGCGGGCCGGCAGGACCTGCGCCTCCCACGCACGCGCCGGCAGCTCGAGCCCTTCGAGCTGCGCGACGACGTGGAGGAGCCCGTCGCGGCCGTGGAGCTGCGTGCCGGGATGCACGTGCTGCCAGCGGAAGAGGAAGCGCATCAGGTCGGCGACCGACACCGGCTCGATCTCGCGCCGGAGCCGTCCGAGAGTCAGGCGGTGGATCCGCGCCAGGAGACGGCGCTCGCACCATTCCTCCTCCGTCGCGCCCGGCGTGAACCGCCCGCGGAGCGCCCGGCCGCTCCGCTCGAGCCCCGCGAGGCCGACGGCGACGGGCGCCGGCGGCAGCCCGAGGCGCGCGCCGAGCGCCGCCGCCGTCGTCGGCCCGACCACCGCGAGCCACCCGCCGACGACGGCCTCGAGCGCCTCCTCGCGCGTCGGCGGCGCGCCGCGGAGCGGGAGCGCGGGCGGCGCCGGCTCGAGGGAGAGGCCCGGCAGCGCCGCGCGCACGAGCGCCGCGCGCTCGGTCGGAACGAGCGCGTCGGCCGCGCCCGCGCGTCCCCACGCCGCCCGCCCGCCCGCGACGAGCGCCGCCGCGAACACGTCCCACCCCGCGCGCTCCACCTCGGCGCGCGGCACGAGCCCGAGCGACGTGAGCGCGTCGTGCAGCTCGTCCGCGTCGCGGACGTCGGGCCACGCCTGCGCGCGCACCTCGGCGATGGCGGCCGGGTCGAGCGCGCCGAGCCCGGCGGCGAGGTCGGGGTCGGTCTGGCGCAGCGACACCGCGCGCGCGCGGCGCTCTTCGAGCGGGGCGTCGTCGAGGTACGTGTACGGGTTCGAGTTCAGGATCTCGTGCGACATCGGCGACGGCGCGGCCGTGTCGACCGCGCGCGTCGCGATCTCGCCGCGCGCGATCGCCGCGAGGACCTCACGCAGCCCGTCCACGTCCATCGCCTCGCGGAGGCAGTTCCGGATGGTCTCGCCGACGAGCGGGTGGTCCGGCGGCTCGATCGGCCCGACGACGTTCTCCGCGCACGCCGCCTGCGCGGGAAAGACCGCCGCCAGGAGGTCGTCGGCCCGCATCCGTTGGAGCGGCATCGGTACGCGCCGGCCGCCCTCGTGGCGGAGGAGTGCCAGCGCGCGTGTCGCGTTCCAGCGCCAGCGGTTCGTGAACATGGGCGACGCGAGCGCGGCCTGCACGAGGTCGTCGTCGAGCGTCGCCTCGCGGACCATCGCGAAGACGCCGTCGAGCGGGAAGCTGTGCTGCTCGCCGAGCGAGATGACGATGCCGTCGTCGGTGGCCGCCGCCTGGAGCTCGAAGTCGAAGGTGAGGCAGAAGCGCTTGCGCAGCGCGAGCCCCCACGCGCGGTTGATCCGCCCGCCGAACGGCGCGTGGAGGACGAGCTGCATGCCGCCCGCCTCGTCGAAGAAGCGCTCCGCCACGACGGTCGTCGTCGACGGCACGGCGCCGAGCACGGCCGCGGTCGTCCGGACGTACGCCGCGAGCTGCGCCGCGGCGTCCGGGGAGAGCCCGCACGCGGCCGCGACGTCCCGGCCCGCCGCCACGTCCATCCGGAGCGCCGAGACGGCCGCCGACAGCTCGCGCGTCCGCGCCGGGGCCTCGCCGAGCCAGAAGGGAATCGTCGGCGCGGCGCCGTGCGCGTCTTCGACGCGCACGCGGCCCGACTCGATGCGCCGGATGCGCCACGAGCGGTTGCCGAGGAGCATCACGTCGCCCGCCATGCTCTCGACGGCGAAGTCCTCGTTCACCGTGCCGACGCGGAGCCCCTGCGGCTCCTCGATCACCTCGTAGTCGGCGGTGTCCGGGATCGCGCCGCCGCAGGTGATGGCGGTGAGGCGCGCGCCGCGGCGGGCGCGCACGCGGCCCTGCACGCGGTCCAGATGGAGGAGCGCGCCGCGGCGGCCCCGGCGCGTCGCGACGCCGTCGGCGAGCAGGTCGAGGACGGCGTCGAAGTCGGCGCGCGGGAGCGCGCGGAACGGCCAGGCGCGACGAACGAGCGCGAAGAGCGCGTCCGTCGTCGTCTCGCCCGTGGCGACGGTCGCGACGCACTGCTGCGCGAGGATGTCGAGCGGGTTCTCGGGCACCGCGATGCGGTCGAGCTCGCCCGCGCGCACCGCGCGGACGGCCGCGGCGGCCTGGACGAGGTCGTCGCGCGTCAGCGGGAAGATGATGCCCTTCGGGACGGCGCCGCGCGCGTGCCCCGAGCGCCCGACCCGCTGGATGAGCGTCGCGAGCGCGCGCGGCGCGCCGACGTGACACACGAGGTCGACCGTACCGACGTCGATCCCGAGCTCGAGCGACGCCGTCGCGACGGCGACGGGGACCGCGCCGGACTTGAGCTTCTCCTCCGCCTCGAGTCGGCTCCGCCGCGCCATGCTCCCGTGGTGCGCGGCGACCCGCCCCGCGCCGAGCCGCTCCTCGAGCTGGTGCGCGACCCGCTCGACCAGCCGGCGCGTGTTCACGAAGACGATCGTCGTCCGGTGGCCGCGCACGTGGGCCGCGATCCGGTCGTAGACCTCGGCCCACAGCTCGTGCGTCGCGACCGGCCCGAGCTCCTGGTCGGCGATCTCGATCGCGAGCTCGAGCGCGCGGCGGTGCCCCACGTCCACGATCGCGGGGGCGGGTCGCGCGGCGCCGACCAGGAGCCGGCCCACCGCCTCGATCGGCCGCTGCGTCGCGGAGAGCCCGATCCGCTGGAGGGGGCGGCCGGCGAGGGCGTCGAGACGCTCGAGCGAGAGCGCGAGGTGCGCTCCGCGCTTGTCGGCCGCGACCGCGTGGATCTCGTCGACGATGACCGTGCGCGCGCCGGCGAGGAACCGCCGGCTCCCCTCGGCCGTCAAGAGGATGTAGAGCGACTCCGGCGTCGTGATGAGGAGGTGCGGCGGGCGGCGGCGCATCGCCTGGCGCTCGCGCGCCGGGGTGTCGCCCGAGCGTACGAGGACGCGGACCTCGGGGAGGGCGCGTCCCTCGGCGGCGGCGAGCGCACCCAGCTCGGCGAGCGGGCGCGTGAGGTTCTTCTGCACGTCGTTCCCGAGCGCCTTGAGCGGCGACACGTAGACGACGTCCGTCCGCTCCTCGAGCGCGCCGCCCGCGGCGCCGGCGAGCAGGCGGTCGAGCGACCAGAGGAACGCCGCGAGCGTCTTCCCCGAGCCGGTCGGCGCGGCGATGAGCGTGTCGGCGCCGCCCGCGATGGTGGGCCAGCCCGCCGCCTGCGCGGGCGTCGGCGTGCCGAACCGCCCCGTGAACCAGCGCGCGACGAGCGGGGAGAAGGGGATCTGCACCCGGACCCTCGTACCATCCCGGCGCCCGCGCGCCAACGGCGCGTTTCCCTTCCTCGCGCCAGCTGGTATGGACGCGCTCGCGTGTCGGGCGGTCAGGTGGTCCGGCGAGCGCTCGCGGCGCTCTGGTGGGCGGCGACGGCGCTCCTCTTCGCGCTCACCGCGCGGGGGCTCGTCCGAAGCGTCACCTGGTATCTCGCCGTCGACCAGTACGGCTACCTCACCTTCGCGCACGACCTGCTGCACGGCCGCGTCTTCCACCACTGGCCGCCGCTCGACGCGCTCGCCCCGTACCTCGCGCCGCGCGTCGACGCCCTCGCGCAGAGCTACATCTGGGACCGCGGCCGGCTCTACTGCCGCTACGCGCCCGGCTTCCCGATGCTGCTCGCCGCCTGGATGGGGGTCTTCGGCGGCGACGGCGCGCACTACCTGACGCCCGTCGCGTTCCTCGTGCTGCTCGGCGTCGCGCTCGCGTTCCAGCGTCGCGTCTTCCACTCGCGCTGGCGCGCGACGGCCGGCGTCGCGCTCGTCGTCCTCTGCCCCACCCTCATCACCCTCTGGGCGATCACGATCGTGCGCGACCTCCCGGCCCACCTGGCCGGGCTCGTCGGCCTCCTCGTCCTCCTGCCCGGGCGCCGGCGGCTCGGGCCGCGGCGGGCTGCGGCGGCGGGGCTCGCGATCGGCTTCGCCGGGAGCATTCGGCCCGACGCCGTCCTCTACCTCGTTCCGGCGACGCTGCTCACCGTCCTTCGCTGGTGGCGCGAAGGGCGCGGAGTCGGCCGGCTCGGCCGGGCGGCCGCGGGCGGCGCGCTCGGGGTCCTCGTCGGCCTCTCACCCTTCTTCGCGTACAACTGGACCGCGACCGGGAACCCGCTCCGCCCGACCCAGGGCGTCGAGGTCGAGCAGTTCTTCGGCGGGACGCCGCCGCAGACGGGCGACGACGTCGGGTACCCGTCGCCGGGATGGCACGGCGGCACGCTCGAAGCGGTGCAGGGGGGAGGGCTCCGGCTCGCGAACTTCCCGAGGACGTTTCCCGCCGAGATCAACTTCCTGCGCGCGGCCTACGGCGACCTCCTCCTCGCGTTCGCGGCGCTCGGCGCCTTCGTCGCGCTCGCGCGCCGGCGCGTGCTCTTCGCGACCGCGGTGCCGTACGTCGTGGCGGCGCTTCTCTTCTTCGGGTGCTGGGCGCATCCCGACTGGCGCTACCTGGCCGGCGTGTTCCTCTTCGTACCGATGCTGATCGTCGAGGGCGCGCTCGGGACGCTCGACCTCGTGCGGCAGCTCGCGCGCACCCGGGCGCCCGAGGTCGCGACGCTCGCGGCGCTCGCCGTCGCGGCGGCGATCGTCGCGGGATGGCTCTTCCTCCCCGAGCCGGTCGGCGCCGTCCTCTCGAAGGTGAGCGCCGCCGTCGGCGGCGACCTCCGCGCCGCGGTCGCAGGCATGCTGCTCCCGCGTCCCGGCGTGGCGATCCTCGCCGTGCTCGCCGCGGCCGCGCTTCCGCGCCGGCGCGTGACCGCGGTCGCGGCCCCGGTCCTCGCCCTCGCGCTCGTCGGGATCGCGGTCTGGAAGGCGAGCGGGCCCCACCAGCCGGCACGCTTCCAGCGTCCCGCGATGCTGCTCGCGCGCCACACGTTCGCGGGCGCCGTCCCGCCGCCGGCCGTCGTCATCACGACCGAGGACGCCGGCCGCCCGGCCGAGAACATCGACTACTACAGCGGCGTCGCGCACGGGCTCTACCTGACGGACCTCGTCCGCTGGGGCATTCCCGTCCCGCTCGCGGCCGCCGCCTTCGCGCGCGCGGGGCTCACGCCCTACCTCTTCCTCCCCGACCACGACCCGGCCCGCGAGCGCATCCTCGGCGAGCTCGAGCGCGACTTCGCGACCGAGCTGGTCGCCGACGTCCCGGCCCCCGAGGCGCTCCGCTGGTTCGTCG
>DASRHG010000127.1:0-35748 GCA_035650655.1 Binatia bacterium
GGAGGGGATCACGGTGACCGAGGTGAAGGGGTTCGGGCGGCAGAAGGGCCACACCGAACTCTACCGTGGCGCCGAGTACGTCGTCGACTTCCTTTCGAAGATCAAGATCGAGACCCTCCTCGACGACGTGAAGGCCGCGCAGGTGGTGGAAGTGATCCGGAAGGCCGCGCGCACCGGCCGGATCGGCGACGGCAAGATCTTTCGCGCTCTCGGTGGACGAGGCCGTCCGCATTGGGACCGGCGCGCGCGGACTCGGCGCGAACTGACAAACCGGAGTCGAGAGGGGTGAACCCGTCATGGTGAGAGCCTGGAACCGACCGACGCGGCACACGGCGCTGTTCGTGATCGCGCTCGCCGCAGTGGCGATAGCTCGGGCGGCGGCCGCGGACGCGCCGCCGCCCGAGCTGCCGTCCTACTTCACGGCCACGAACGCCGATCCCGCGAAGCCCACGTGGCCCGATCCGACGGGCGCGGCGTCGGGTGTGTGGGCGGCGCCGGCGGGCGACGGCAAGGGCGACGTCCCGAGCGCGCTCTCGACCGCCGACGTCTACGACCGCGTCGTCCACAATCTCTACTCCATCAACTACGTCTGGGCGCTCGTCGCGGGCTTCCTCGTCATGTTCATGCAGGCGGGGTTCATGCTCGTCGAGACGGGGCTCTGCCGCGCGAAGAACGCCGCGCACACGAGCGCGATGAACCTGATGATCTATCCGCTCGGCTGCCTCGCCTTCTGGGCCTACGGCTTCGCGATCGGCTGGGGCAACTGGTGGAACGGGCCCGTCGCGCCCGGTTGGTATCCGTCGCTCGGGCCGGGGCTCGCCGTCCTGAACGACGGCTTCGGGCTGGGTGCCGTCACGGACGCCGCCGGCAACGTGACCGGCGCGTTCAAGTACGGCATCCTCGGTCTCAAGGGCTTCTTCCTCGGGAGCTCGGTGGGCGACGTCGGCGTCATGGTCCTCTTCTTCTTCATGATGGTGTTCATGGACACGACGGCGACGATCCCGACCGGCGCAATGGCCGAGCGCTGGGCGTGGAAGAACTTCTGCCTCTTCGGGCTGTGGGTCGCGCTGCCGTACTGCCTCTACGCGAACTGGGTGTGGGGCGGCGGCTGGCTCGCGCAGGGCGGCGTCAACTGGGGCCTCGGGCACGGGGCCGTGGACTTCGCCGGCTCGGGCGTCGTGCACGCGATGGGCGGCGCGATCGCGCTCGCGGGCGCGATGGTCATCGGTCCGCGCCTCGGGAAGTTCGACGCGAAGGGCCGGCCGAACGCGATACCCGGCCACCACGTGCCGATGGTCGTCCTCGGCACGTTCATCCTCGCTTTCGGCTGGTTCGGCTTCAACCCGGGGTCGACGCTCGCGGGCACCGATCTCCGCACGAGCTTCGTCGTCGTGAACACGATGCTCGCCGGCATCGTCGGCTCGCTCGCGTCGATGGTGACGCTCATGCGGAAGGGGCTCAAGCCCGACCCCACCATGATGTGCAACGGCATGCTCGCCGGGCTCGTCGCGATCACGGCGCCGTGCGCGTTCGTCGACCCGTGGGCGGCGGTCGTGATCGGCGCGGTCGCGGGCTGGCTCGTCGTCGAGAGCGTCTTCTTCTGGGAGGCGCGCGGCATCGACGACCCGGTCGGGGCGATCTCCGTGCACGGCGTGAACGGCCTGTGGGGCGTCATCTCGCTCGGCATCTTCGCGAACGGCCGGTACGGCGCCGGCTGGAACGGCGTCGTGCGGGACGCGATGGTGCAGGCGTACGGCGCGGACGGCGTCCGGGGTCTGCTCTATGGCGACGCCTCCCAGCTCGTGATGCAGCTGATCGACGGCGCCGTGGTCGCCGTCTTCGGCTTCCTCATGGCGTACGCCTGGTTCAAGTTCAGCAACCTCCTGACGCCGATCCGCGTCGATCGGGAGACGGAGCTCGAGGGGCTCGACGGACCCGAGATGGGAACGCTCGGCTACCCGGACTTCCAGATCCACCCGTCCGGTCAGCGGCTCGCGGGCTGAGAAGACGCGTCGAGCGTCGCCAGGAGCTGCGCGGCGCGCGCGGCTCATCACCGCCTCGCTCATGCCGGGGTCGAGCGCGACCGCGGCGGCTCCCTTCCCGAAACCGCACTCTCCCGTCGAGCGCGCGATCTCGCTCCGTGCCGCCGGCGGGATCGCACCGATGACGGCGCGCTCCGCACTCCCGACGGCGCGGGAGTGCGGAGCGGGCTCCGTCGTGGAACGTTCGCGCCACTCGCTTCGAACGGAGGTGCCGCACCCATGTCGCTCGTGAAACCGTCCCTCGCGCTCGCGGCGTTCGCCGCCGCCGTCGGCCTCGCCGCCTCCGCGGGCGCCAACACGCAGTTCCCCTTCGTCGCGCTCCTGAACGGCGCGCAGGAGACGCCGCCCGTCTCCTCCCCCTCACAGGGCGTCGCGTTCCTCACGTTCGACGCGAACACGAACCGGCTGTGCTACATGGTGAGCTACTCGCCGCTCGGAGGGGCCGAGACGGTCGCGCACATCCACGGCAGCGGCGGGCCCGGCCAGAGCGCGCCGATCCTGTTCGGCATCACGCCGGACGTCTCGCCGATCGGGAGCCCGAAGCACGGCTGCGTCGGCCCGCTCACGAAGGCGAATCTCCGGGATCTCCGGCGCGGGCTCCTCTACATCAACGTCCACAGCACGATCGCGCCGAACGGCGAGATCCGGGGTCAGATCGTGCCCGCCGGGAACGTCCGGTATCGCGGCCTCCCCGCGATTCCGTTCTCGCCGAGCGGGGCGTTCCTCGGGCCCGAGATGCCCTGAGTGGACGGACGGCGCGCGCGGCTTCTCCGCCGGCTAGAGCCCCGGCACGCTGTCCGGGGCGAGACGCGCGGCGACGGCGGTCGTCTGCGGCCGAGCGTCGGTCGCGGCCGCGGGCGCCCGGCGCTCCGTCCGGACGAGCTGCGTCGCGGGCGCCGGGCGGCAGCCGCGCGCGCCGTCGACGATGCGGACGACGGCGAGGAAGCGCGGGACGTATTCGCGCGTCCCGTGCGGCAGCCGGCCGGCGTCCGCGAGCTCCCAGAACGTCGCGTGCGGCGCGCGGGCGAGCGCGGCGTCGACGCGCCGCTCGCCGGCGTTGTACGCCGCGATCGCGAGCGGCCAGTCGCCGTAGCGGCGGTGGAGCTGACGAAGGAGCCGCGCGGCGGCGCGGGTCGCGCGGTAGGGGTGGAGACGCTGGTCGCGGCG
The DNA here is from genome assembly GCA_035650655.1 of Binatia bacterium. Lineage (GTDB taxonomy): Bacteria > Desulfobacterota > Binatia > DP-6 > DP-6 > DASRHG01. The sequence continues at coordinate 3,210 of DASRHG010000127.1, forward strand.
GCCGCGGACGACGAGGCCGACGCGCGTCGCCGTCGCGCCGCGGAGCTGCCAGAGGCCCACCTCGTCGGCCCGCCCGCGGGCCGCCCGCCGGTACGCGCTCTCGACGACGGGGAGGAGCGCGAGGCTCGTCGGGAGCCCCGCCTTGCGGAACGTCCGCCGGACGCGCGGCAGGTAGACCGCGGCCGCGGGCTCCGCGAGCAGCGCCGGCACGTGGCCGCTCGATCGCAGCCGACGCTCCCAGCGGTCGATCGACGGATGCTCGATGCACGCGAGCGCGCGCGGAGGGGGCGGCGGCTTCGGTGCCGCGATCGGCGCCGGGATCGGTGGTGGAGGCGCGGCCTCCTTCCGCATCGGAAGGCAGGCCGCGGTGCACGTCGCGAGCAGGAGGAGTCGTCCCGTTCGCATGGCGGGACGGAGGTGGAGCAAGGCGCGTACCTCGGTCCCGCTGCGGCGGCACTCGCCGTGCCTGCGCGCGCGGCGGTCGCCGGCCGCTCCGAGGGGCCGGCGGTGTCCGCGTCGGGCGGCGGTGGCGGGCGCCGTGCTGCGTGCCGCGGAGGTCGTCCCCGTCGGCCGATCTTGAACGCGGCGCCGGCGGTCCCGCGTCGCGGCGCGACGCCGCGGGGGCCGGTCCCACCCCGCTTGTCCCGGGGACGCGCCCCGCGGTAGGTCCACGCGGCGCTCGCCTTCGTCATGGACGCGGCCACGCTCTCCCGGCTCCAGTTCGGCGCGACGATCGCCTTCCACTACGTCTTCCCGCCGATCAACATCGGCCTCGGCGTCGGGCTCGTCCTCATGGAGGGCGCGTACCTCTGGACGCGGCGGCCGCTCTACCAGCAGATGACGCGCTTCTGGGTGCGCATCTTCGGGCTCACGTTCGCGATCGGCGTCGCGACGGGGATCGTGATGGAGTTCGAGTTCGGGACGAACTGGTCGGCGTACTCGCGCTTCGTCGGCGACGTCTTCGGAAGCGCGCTCGCCGCCGAGGGGCTCTTCGCGTTCTTCATGGAGTCGGGCTTCCTCGGGCTCCTCCTCTTCGGGTGGACGCTCGTGCCGCCCGCCGTGCACTTCCTCGCGACCGTGCTCGTGTGCCTCGGCGCGCACTTCTCCGCCGTCTGGATCATCGTTGCGAATTCGTGGATGCAGACGCCGGCGGGCTTCCAACTCGTCGGCGAGGGCGCCGCGCGGCGGGCGGAGACGACGGACTTCTTCGCCGCCGTGCTGAACCCGTCGACCGCGACGCGCCTCCTCCACACGCTCATGGGCGCCTGGCAGGCGGGGGCGTGCTTCGTGCTGAGCGTCGGCGCCTGGTACGTGCTTCGCCGTCGACACGAGGAGTTCGGCCGCGCGGCGGTCGGGTTCGGCCTCGTCCTCGGGCTCCTCGCCGCCGTCGGCTCGCTGGTGACGGGCGACTGGAGCGCGCGCGTCGTCGCCGCGCACCAGCCGGCGAAGCTCGCCGCGATGGAGGGCCACTACCCGGCCTCCGCGCCGGCGCCGCTCCACGTCGTCGGCTGGATCGACGAGGCGCACGAGCGCGTCGTGGGCCTCCGCATCCCGGGCGGCCTCAGCTGGCTCGTGCACGGCGACTCGACGGCGCCGGTGCCGGGGCTCGCGAGCGTCCCGCCCGCCGACCGTCCGCCCGTGGGCGCCGTCTTCCAGTCGTTCCACCTGATGGTGCTGATTGGGCTCGGCCTCATCGCGCTCGAGTCCGTCGGCGCGTGGTTCTGGTGGCGCGGGACGCTCTTCGAGCGCCGCGGGCTGCTCTGGCTCTTCGTCCTCTCCGTCCTCGCGCCGCAGGCCGCGAACCAGCTCGGGTGGCTCGTCGCCGAGCTCGGGCGGCAGCCGTGGATCGTCTACGGCCTCATGCGGACGGCCGACGGCGTGTCGCCGCGCGTGGCCCCGGCGGCGATCGTCGCCTCGCTCGTCCTCTTCGGCCTCGTCTACCTCCTCCTCTTCGCGCTCTTCCTCTTCCTGCTCGACCAGAAGATCCGCCAGGGGCCGCCGCCGCTCGCGGTGGAGGAGCCGCACCGCCGGGCATGACGCTCGACCCCCACCTCGTCTGGTTCCTGCTCGTCGGCATCCTGCTCGCGGGCTACGCCGTCCTGGACGGCCTCGACCTCGGCGTCGGCGCGCTGCACCTCTTCGTCCGGCGCGACGACGAGCGGCGCATGTTCCTGAACGCGATCGGGCCCGTCTGGGACGGCAACGAGGTGTGGCTCGTGACGGGGGGCGGCGCCCTCTTCGCCGCCTTTCCCGGCGTCTACGCGACCGTCTTCGCCGGCTTCTACCTGCCGATGATGGTGCTCCTCTTCGCGCTCATCTTCCGCGCCGTCGCGATCGAGTTCCGGAGCACGCAGCCCGGCGTCGCGTGGCGGTCGACGTGGGACGCGAGCTTCAGCGTCGCGAGCGTCCTCGCGTCGCTCCTCTTCGGGGTCGCGTTCGGGAACGTCATCTGGGGGATCCCGATCGACGCCGCCGGCGAGTACGCCGGGGGGCTGCTGAACCTCCTCCATCCGTACGCGCTCCTCACCGGCGTCACGACGGTCGCGCTCTTCACGATGCAGGGCGCGATCTACCTCGTGCTGAAGACGGAGGGCGCGCTCCAGGCCCGTGTCCGGGCGTGGGTGAACGACGCGATCATCTTCTTCGTCATCTGCTACGCGACGACCACGATGGCGACCCTCGTGTACGTGCCGCACATGACGCACGCGATCCGCGGGCACCCGATCCTCTTCGTGCCCGCGCTCGCCACCATGCTCGCAATCGCGAACGTGCCGCGCGAGATCCACCACGGCCGGGTCTTCCGCGCGTTCCTGTCGTCGTCGGGGGCCGTCTTCGGGCTCATGGGGCTCGTCGGGATCGGGATGTTCCCGAACCTCGTGACTGCGACCGACCCCGCGCGGAGCCTCACGATCTACAACGCCGCGTCGTCGGAGGGGACGCTCGGCACGATGCTCGTCATCGCGCTCATCGGCGTGCCCCTCGTCCTCGCGTACACGGCGACGGTGTACTGGGTCTTCCGCGGGAAGGTCCGCCTCGACTCGGCGTCGTACTGACGCACGCCGCGGCACCAGGCGCGTGAAACCCGCCGCGTCCCGATTCGCAGTCCCGGGAATCGTGCGCGTCCGAGCCCGACGCCCGCCGTCGGGAGTCCGTGGCAGGCTCCTTGCTTCGCATCGTCTTCGAAAGGAGGACCACGCCCATGTCGCTCATTCGATGGGAGCCGTTCCGGACGATCGGGCGCCGGGACGACGTGTTCGACGAGCTCTTCCGGGAGTTCTTCCGCCGGCCGATGGTCGAGGAGGGCGCGCCGCTCGAGCCCGCCGTCGACGTGGCGGAGTCGGACGGGGAGGTGATCGTCAAGATGGAGGTGCCCGGGGTCGAGAAGGACCAGCTTCACCTCACGGTCTCGGACGACGAGCTCACGGTCCGCGGCGAGACGCGCAAGGAGAGCGAGGAGAAGCGGAAGCGCTACTACCGCCGGGAGATCCACTACGGTGCGTTCCAGCGCTCCGTCCCCCTGCCGGTCGAGGTCGACGCCGCGAAGGCGCACGCGGAGCTGCAGAACGGGGTGCTCCGGGTCTCGCTCCCGAAGAGCAGGCAGCCGAAGGCGCGCGAGATCGAGGTGGCGGTCGAGTGAGCCGTTGAGTCGACCTCGACGCGCTCCCGCTCGGGAGGTCGCGGGCGCGGCCTGACGGCGCGACGGCGGGTGTGCCGGGGAGGATCGCGCGGACCGCCGCTCGCTTGCGTGCGCCGACGGCGGCGAGCTATCCCTTCGCCGTTCGACGTCCAATGTCCAGGCCGCGTCCAGACCTCGAGGAGATGAACGCGCGGTTGGCGGCGGTCGTCGCCGCCTCGAGCGACGCGATCATCTCCTACGACGCGGACGCCACGATCCTCACGTGGAACCGCGCGGCCGAGGAGATGCTCGGATGGCCCGCCGAGGAGGCGATCGGGCGGCCGATGTCCCTCATCGTTCCCGCCGACCGCGGGCACGAGCCCGCCGAGATGTTCGCCCGGCTCCGCGCCGGAGAGGCGATCCGCGACCTCGAGACCGTCCGCATGCGGAAGGACGGCGTCAGGGTGCTCGTCCGGGTGAACCTGGCGCCGATCCGGGACGCCAGCGGCGCCGTCACCGCCGTCTCGGCGACCCTCTGCGACCTGAACGAGCGCAAGCGGGCGGAGGAGCGGTTCAGCGGGCTGCTCGAGTCGGCGCCCGACCCGATCCTCGGCGTGAACCGCGAGGGGCGGATCGTGTTCGCGAATGCGCAGGCGGAGAAGGTGTTCGGCTGGACCCGCGCGGAGCTTCTCGGGCAGTCGATCGAGCTTCTCGTGCCCGACCGCTTCCACGCCCGGCACGAGCGGCTGCGGGCCGACTACGCTCGCGCGCCGACGACCCGCCCGATGGGCGTCGGTCTCGACCTGTGGGCGCGGCGGCGGGACGGGATCGAGCTGCCCGTGGAGATCAGCCTGAGCCCGATGCCCGACGACGACGGGCCGCTCACCGTCGCCATCGTCCGGGACATCACCGAGCGCAAGCGCGCGGACGAGGCCCTCCGCGAGCGCGAGCGGAAGTTCCGCGCGATCTTCAACGCGACGTTCCAGTTCATCGGGCTCCTGCGCCCGGATGGCGTCGTTCTCGAGGCGAACCAGTCCGCGCTCGACCTGGCGGGCGTGACGGCGGGGGAGGTGATCGGGCGGCGGTTCTGGGACACGCCGTGGTGGACGCACTCGGCGGAGCTCCGCGCCCGCCTGAAGGACGCCGTGGCGGCGGCCGCGCGCGGCGAGTTCGTCCGCTTCGAGGCGACGCACGTCCGCGCGGACGGCTCGCTCGCCGCGATCGACTTTTCGCTGAAGCCGGTCCGCGACGAGAGCGGGCAGGTGATCCTGCTCGTGCCGGAGGGACGCGACATCACGGACCGCAAGCGATCGGAGCTCGAGCGCGAGGAGCTCCTCGCCGTCGCGCAGGAGGCGCGCGCGAAGGCGGAGGAGAGCCTTCGCATCCGCGCGGAGGCCGAGCGCATGAAGGACGACCTGACGAACATGGTCGTCCACGACCTGAAGAACCCGGTGAGCGGGATCATGATGATGATCCAGGCCGCGCTCCGGCGCCGCGAGGAGCTGCCGCCGCGGCATCGCGACACGCTGCTGCAGATCGACCGGACCTGCAAGGAGATGATGCGGCTCATCCAGAACGTCCTCGAGATCAGCAAGATGGAAGAGGGGGAGATGCCCGTCGGGCGGGAGCCGGTCGTGCTCGCCGAGCTGGTCGACGAGGTCGTGCGGGAGTATGCACCCGTCGCCGAGCAAACGGGGCGGCGCCTGAGCGTCGCGGTGGGCCTCGAGCTGCCGCCGGTCACGGCCGATCACGCGCTCCTGAAGCGCGTCCTCGTGAACCTCGTCGTCAACGCGCTTCGCCACAGCGGGAGCCCCGAGGTCCGCATCGAGTGCGAGGCGCCGCGCAACGGCGAGCTCGCGATCCTCGTCATCGACCATGGCCGCGGGATCTCCGAGGAGGACCAGAGCCGCGTGTTCGAGAAGTTCGCGAGCCTCCGGCCGGCGCCGCGGAGCGGCCAGAGCACGGACACGGGGCTCGGACTGCCGTTCTGCAAGCTCGCGGTCGAGCGCATGGGCGGCCGGATCGCGCTCACGAGCACGCCCGGCACGGTCACGGTGTTCAGGGTCGCGCTGCCGGTCCACGACGCCGCGGCTGCGTGAGGCGACGGCGCGCGCGCGGTTCACGGGGGCTCGGCGAGCGCGCGCAGCACGTCGGTGCGTGCGACCATCCCGAGCAGCTTCCCGGCCGCCGTGACGGGCACGCTGTTGAATCCGCGGTCGAGAAGCAGCCGCATGACCCGGGCGATCGGCGTGTCGGGGGAAACGGTGACCGGATCGGCGGTCATCGCCGTCTGAACCAGCGTCCACTCGAAGTGCCCGCGAAAGGGCTCCATGTCGGTGCGCGTGAGGATGCCGACCAGTGCCGGCCCCGCGATCACGGGGACCTCCCGGGTCCCGAGCGCGTCCATCAGCCGGGCGGCGTGGGCGAGGCTCTCGTCGGGCGTCACGCCTCGCGGGTGGACCCGCATGACGGCGCGTGCCGTGAGGCCGGCCCGCGCGTCGCGGGAGGTCGCGTCGCCGGCGTCGGCCGCGCAGCGGAGCGGACGGTCGCCGCGGCGCACCTTTCGGCGCGCGGTCACGGCGAGCCTGCGAGCGCCGCGAATTTGGCTCCGAGCGCGGCGAGCCGGACGAGGTCGTGGAGCCGGATCGCGTTGGGACGGCCGAGGCTGCTCCGGTCCATGCGGCTTCGGAAAAGCCAACGGTATGCCATGCCCCGCCGGCCGTCGGTCCGCGAAGTGTGGCGCGAAGCTCGCAGCGCTGCCAAACCCGTCGAAGCGCATTCGCGGACATGCGAAGCGTGGCGACCGGGCCGCGGTCTTGCGGCACGCGAATTGCGAGCCGCAAGGCGACATGGAACGGCTTGCTGCCGCGAGAGCGGACCTCCGCGACGTCCTGCTCGGGTCGACGGCCGAGCGTGTGATTCGCAGGGCTGAGACGTCGATCCTCGTCGTCGCCGAATCCTCGACGTCGCGGCCGAGCGCGACGCGGATCTCCTGGCGCTCGGGACGCACGGCCGCTCCGGCCTCGCCCACGTGCTTCTCGGCAGCGTCGCCGAGGCCGTGATCCGCGCGGCGAGGTGCGACGTCCTCGTGGCGCGTGCCGCCGGAGCGGCGGTCGAGGTGCCGTGAGGGGCGGCGTCACGTTCGAGTCCTGGTGATCCGCACGCGCGCAGGCCGGCCGGCCTCGAGGTGGACGCGAACCGGGAGGAACTGCTCGACGACCCACGCGACGGTCTCCAGGTGGAGCGTGATCGCGGGACACGTGAACGTCGAATCGGCGTCGGCGACGGCGCAGAAGGGCACGAGCTGATCGGCGAGGTGCTCGTCCACGGCGGCGTGGCTCGCGAGATGGGCGAGCAGCGGCTCGACCGCGGCGTCGGCGACCTGCTCGGCGGGAAGGCCCGGCCGCCCGAGGGCGGAGAACCCGGCGCGACCGCGGATGGCGAGGAAGACGAGCGTCCCGGGGCCGAAGGACGGCGCGCCGTCGACGATCGCGATCTCGGCGGCGACGCCCGCGGCCGCCAGGCGTTCCGCGGCCCGGGCGCGTTGGCGTTCGGCGATCGAGCGCGGCAGGCGCGAGACGGCCGACAGGCCGCGGACCACGGCCGGCGTCTCCCGGGTCTCCGCGACGAAGCCGCCGATCGCCCTGCGTGGCGTCGAGTCGATCGCCGCTTCCACCTCGCCTCCGCCGCGCGGGTACCAGCCCCACCGCCGGAGCGTCGCCTCGGCTCGCACGCCGATCGTGGCGAGCGCCGGCAGGAAGGTCTCGCTCAGGTAATGGAAAGGGGGGCTCCACGGGACGTGCGTGCCGCCCGTCAGCGTCAGCCGGGACGGCCCTCCGCCGAGCGCCAGTGGCAGCAGCAGGGCCTGGAGGACGAGGGAGACGGCGCCCGCCGTCCCGACGTCGAACCGGTACGTCCCCGCCCGGACGCCGCGGGGTACGAAACGGAGCGCCGTCGAGCCGAGGTCCGCGCCCTCGACCGCCGCGTTGCCCACCGCCGCCAGCGCGCGGACGGCGGTCAGGTGCTGGGGCGCGAGTCCGGGCCGCGCGCGCCGGGCCCGCACGTTCGTGATCGTCACCGGGCGGCTCACCGCGACCGCGAGCGCGAGCGCGGTGCGCAGGATCTGCCCGCCGCCTTCCCCGTGAGCGCCGTCGAGCGTGAGCGTCGCCGGTCCGCGGTCTCCGGTCACTCGCGCACGGCGCGCCGGAAGCGCTCGATCGCCGAGTCCGCGACCGTCCGCGCGTCCGCCAGCGTCCGGTCGGCCGCCTTCTTGACATCGCGCCACGAATCGCCGGCCGCCGTCGAGAGCCGCGCGAGCGTCTTCGAGGCTTCGCGCCGCCGCTTGCGCAGGAGCGCGAGCTGCCCCTTCGCCTCCTTGCGGAGCTCGCGGATGCGCTCGCGCGCGTTCGCCTCGATCATCCGCTCCGCGCGCCCGAGCGCGGCCTGGATCTCCGCGACCGAGCGCGCGACGCGGGCGACGCCCTTCTCGATCTCGACGCGGGCGTCCCGGACCTCCCGCGACGCCGCCGCACGTGCCTTCGCCATGGTGCCTCCTCTACGCGCTGCGCGAGCGCGCTTCTCGGCCACGAAACCAGCAGGGCGGAGAGCCACCCCTCTCACTGGCCACCGAGCGGCGGCGCGAGCCCGAGCACGAGCACCCAGCTCGGGTAGCCGTGCTCGCACGCCTCGGCGTCGCCGTGGAGCCAGCATCCGTCCGTCGCGCGGCAGCCGCCTTCGTCGGCCCAGGCCATGAGGGTGTCCGGGGTCGGCTCCTCCGTCGTCGGGTCCGGCCAGTGCATGACGTCCTCCTCGTCGCAGACGCGGTGCGCGCCGCGCTACAGCACGCCCTCGAGCCCCAGTCGGCCCGCGATCGCGTGCAGCTTCTCGTGGATCGACTCGTTGTTGAACCGCTGGATGTCGGAAAGCGCGCGGCCGTAGTCGGTGAGGGCGGCGAGCCACTCGTGCAGGCTCGCGACGGTGGGCCGCCTCGCGCGCGCGGTCTCCATCCTGAGCGACGCGTCCTCGAGCCGTCTGGCGGCCTCCTCGAGCTGGGTCGGCAACGACATGGTCCTCCTCACGCCCCCTAGCCGAGCTGCCGCAGGAGCGACTCGCGGGCGGCGACGTCGGGCTCCGTTTCGATTCCCTTCGGACGGGCGCCGTCGACGACGCCCAGGATGCCGCGTCCCGCCGGGGGTCTCCGCGAGGCCGACGTCGGCTTCTGGATGCTCACCGAGAAGAGCTTCACCGCCATTCCCGACGAACGTTCAATCCCCGTGCCACCCGAGGGCGCGCCGGCGTCCCCGAGCGCCCCTGGCGCGGCGGCACCGGCGAGAATTCCGCGCCGGCGCGTTCGCGGCCGTGCAAACGGCGCGCGGATGGCGCGCCCGTGCCCCGGTCATCCGCGCGGGCAGAGGGGGGCGTCGGGCCGGAGCGCGAGCGGTGCGTCCCTTTCGAGCTTCACGCGGAACCCGAGCCTCCGGCTCTCGCGGTCGACCGTCGCCGCGAGCCACTTGGCGTCCTCGACCGGCGCGCGCCGCAGGCGGAAGTTCCTCGCCTGCATCGGGACCATCCGGAGATCCGCGAGCCGGCCGGCCGCGGGGTCGACCGCGGGGAAGTAGGCGAGGCTCAGATCCGATCGGAACGCCTCGTACCCGCCGATGCCCTCGTAGTCGTCGATGAAATCGCCGCAGCCGTAGAGGACGAGCCTCTCGCCGTACAGCTCGATCGGGCGGACGTGGTGCGAGGAGTGCCCGTGCACGAGGTCCACGCCCGCGTGAACGAGGTCGTGAGCGAAGCGCACGTGCGCGTCCGGAACCTCGAATCCCCAGTTCCCGCCCCAGTGGATCGACGCGACGACGACGTCGCGTGGCCGCTTGATCCGCCGGATCGCCCGGCGGATCCGACCGACGGTCGCGTCGGACAGGTCGATGAAGTTGACGCCCGGCCGCTCGCCGGTCGCCGCCCAGGCGGGAGGTATGCCGCTCGTCTCCGTGCCGAATCCGAACACGACGACGCGTCCCTTGCCGGGGACGTCGATGACGGCGGGCCGGGCCGCCTCCTCGAGGCTCCGTCCGGCGCCCGCGGTCCGCACGCCGGCGCGCGCGAGGGTCTCGAGCGTCTCGACGAGGCCGCGATGGCCGTAGTCGAGGACGTGGTTGTTCGCGAGCACGCAGCAGTCGATGCGCGCGGCGAGGATGCAGGGCACGTTGTCGGGGTGCATCCGGTAGTGGATGCCTTTGCCTCGCCAGTAGCCGTCGCTCCGGGTGACGCTCGTCTCGAGGTTGACGATCCGCGCGTCGGGTCGCGCGCGCTCGAGCTCGGCGAGCGCGTCGCCCCAGATCCAGGCGAAATCGACCGGAGCCGGGATCGGGCCGTTCGCGCGCGCGGCGAGCCGGACGTACTCCCGCGCGTCCTTCGTGTAGTCCTCGTGGATGCGGGGGTCGGAGGGATGCGGCAGCACCTGGTCGACGCCCCGCCCCGTCATCACGTCGCCGCAGAGGAAGAGCGTGAGGAGCGAGCCCCGCGATTCGACGTCGGGCGACATGGGTCTCGACCGCCTGCGGTGTGATCCGGCGGCGTCGACAGCCGCTACACCTGCCCCGGCTGCGCCGGCGCCCCGGGCCGCTCGGCCCGCGCGCGCGCGAGCAGCGCGACGACCTCGTCGTCGGACACCTGCCGGAAGTCCTCGTAGAACTCGCCGACCGCCCAGAACGCCGCCGGCGTCGCGAGCACGACGAGCTCGTCCACCATGCCGCGGAGGACGTCTGCCCTGTCGGGAGGCGCGACCGGGATCGCGAAGACGAGCCGGCCGACGCCCTGCTCCCGGAGCGCGCGGATCGCCGCGATGGCCGTCGAGCCCGTCGCGACGCCGTCGTCGACCAGGATGGCCGTGGCCCGCTCCGGGAGCGAGAGGGGGCGGCCGTCCCTGAAGCGGGCCTGGCGCCGCGCGATCTCGTGACGCTGGTGCTCGACCTCCCGGGCGAGGTGCGCCTCGGACGCCTCGGTCGAGGCGAGCGCCTCCTCGTTGAGATAGGGGGCGCCGCCTTCGGCGACGGCCCCGATCGCGAGCTCCGGGTTGCCGGGCGCGCCGAGCTTGCGGGAGATGACGACGTCCAGGGGGAGCCGGAGCGCGGCCGCGATCTCCGCGGCCGGGACGATTCCGCCCCGGGGCAGGCCGAGGACGACCGTCCGGTCGCGGCCCTCGTACCGGCCGAGGCGCGCCGCGAGGAGGCGCCCCGCTTCGCGCCGGTCCGGGAAGGGGAGTATCGAGCGGCTGCTCGTGGTCATGGTGAGCGGCGGTCGCAAATCTCCTGCCACGGCCCGGGCGAGCCGCGGCGCGGGTTGGAGCGCGAGCGAGCCGCCGGCGATGTGAAACCTGGGAATCGGGCCGTTCGGCGTCTCGCGGATCGGAGCGCAGGGCCGGGCCGCGGTGCAGGGGGCGGCGTGCTCGCCCACCGCGGGCGCGGTGCGAGGAGGCCCGAAGTCAGGCGAGCACGGCAAGCGCGGTCCGTACGCGGGGGTCGACGACGGTGAAGGCGAGCGTGCGGGCCGTCGCCGCGGCGTAGAGGACGGCGCCGAACGCGGTCGTCGCCGTCGCGGCGACGGCGAGGAGCGGGGTGCCGGCGAGAAGCGTCGCGACCGTGCCGGCGACGCCGAGGTTGAAGGCCCCGAACACGATCGGCTTCACGGGCCCCGGGACCTCGAGCGCGGCGAGCGGCGCCGGCGGGCGCCGCCGGTGGGTCCGCGCGGCGAGGACGAAGCCGGGGAAGAGCTTGTACGACATCCCGATCACGAGGTTCGACATCCAGCCGAGCAGCCCGGCGACGCCGTACGCGGCGGCGAGCCGGGCGCCGAGCGCGCTCTGGGCGCCCGTCCAGCCGAGGCACACGCCGCCGGCCGTCGCGCCGAGGAGCCACACGGCCGAGGCGAGCGCGTGGCGCGCCGTCCAGTCGATCGGCAGGCGGTGGCTCCGGACGACGCGGACGAGGAGCACGAGGTACGCGACGAGGGCGGCGGCGATCGCGAGCGCGGCGAGCGGGACGAGCGCGCTCCGCACGAGGAGCGCGGCCGCCAGCAGGACGACGGCGGCCGCGAGCGCGATCACCTGCGCGCGCGCGGCACTGGGCACCTCGACGGTCGGAAGGAGGAAGGCGGGGAGGAACCGGAAGGAGAGCGCGCAGATCATGACGCCGACCCAGCCGAGCGCGGCCAGGTGCGCGTGCGCCGCGAGGTTCGTGAGCGTGCTGCCGCCGAGCAGGGGATGCTGCTTGTCGAGCGCGAGGAGCGTTCCGAGCGCGGCCGCGAGCGTGAGGAACCCCGTGCCGATCGCGATGCCCACCTCCGCCACGCCGCGGCTCGGTGCCCGCCAGAGCATCGGCCAGAAGTTCGCGCACGCGAGGCCGGCCGACACGAGGAGCAGGGCGGCGGCCGCCGCCGTCCTCGTCCAGCTCCCCAGCCAGAGCTGCGTGACGAGCGCCGCGACGCCGGCGACGAAGGTGGCCCACTGCGCGAGCGCGACCCGCGGCGCAGGCACGCGCTGCTTCGTGAGCCCCGGGACGTACCGATAGAGGACGCCGAGGATCACCATGCTGATCCAGCCGAGGGTGAGGACGTGCGTCAGCGCGAGGACCCGTGCCTGGTAGAAGTACGCGGCGAGGTCGCCGACGAGGAACGGCGTCGCGACCGTCCCGGTCGCGAAGAACGCGACCGCGACGGCGAAGAAGGCGGGCGGCAGGAGCGCCGCGACGGCGCTCGGCGGCACGGCGTGCGGGTGACGGGGCTCGGCGCGTCGGGGCTCGGCGTCCACGGTCGACGGAGTAGGGGACCGCGGCCGCCGTCGCAACGGGTGCGGGCGCGGACGCCGGTGTCGAGCGAGCGGTCCCCGATGGTAGAAGGCGTCGTGCGACCCTCCCCGCCGCGCCGGCGCGTCCTGCGACCCGGCAAGCTGCCGCCGCGGCTCCTCGAGCGGCTGCTCGTCCTCCGCGGTGCGCCGGACCGCCGCGTGCTCGTCGGACCGCGCTGCGGCGAGGACGCGGCCGTGGTCGCGCTCGGGCGGCTCCGGCTCGTGCTGAAGAGCGACCCGGTCACGTTCACGGGGACGGGGATCGGGTGGTACGCCGTGCAGGTGAACGCGAACGACCTCGCGGTCACCGGGGCGCGGCCGTGCTGGTTCCAGCCGACGATTCTCGTCCCGCCCGGGACGCCGGCCGCGCGCGTCACGGCGATCGGACGCGACATCGACCGCGCCTGCCGCGCGCTCGGCATCGCGGTGACGGGCGGGCACACGGAGGTGACCGACGCCGTCACCCGGCCGATCGTCGCGGGCGACATGCAGGGCCTCCTCGTCGGCTCCCGGATCGTCGGCTCCTCCGGCGCGCGCCCGGGCGACCTCGTCCTCATGACGAAGGCCGCGGGCGTCGAGGGCACGGCGATCCTCGCGACGGAGCGCCGGCACGACCTCGCGCGGCGGGTGCCGGCCGCCGTGCTGCGACGCGCGCGCGCGTTCCTCCGGCGCCCGGGCATCTCGGTCGTCGGCGAGGCGCTCGCCGGCGCGCGGCTCGGCGTCTCGGCGATGCACGACCCGACGGAGGGCGGCGTGCGCGCCGCCCTGCACGAGATGGCGTACGCGTCGGGGCGCCGCTTCGCCATCGACCTCGACCGCGTGCCGGTCCGCCCGGAAACCGCGCGGCTCTGCGCTCACTTCGGCATCGACCCGCTCGGGCTCATCGGCTCGGGCGCACTCCTCGCGACGGTCGCGCCCGCGCGCGCGCCGCGCCTCCTCCGCGCGTGGCGCCGCCACGGCGTCGATGCGGTCGTGATCGGGCGCGTCGAGCGCGGGCGCGGCGTCCGCGCGTGGCGCGGCGGGCGGCCGGTGCCGCTCCCGTGGATCGCGCAGGACGAGATCGTGGCGGCGCTCCTGCGTCGTTCACCGGCGCCGGGAATCCCTGCGATCTCGCGTCGCAGGCCCGAGAAGCCCGCGGGCGGTCCTCCGCCCCCGCTGCCCGGCGCGCGGCGCGGCACGCGCGTTGCTCCGAGGGCGTGATCCGTCCGCCGCGCATGCGACGCCGCGCCCTCCCGCTGGTCGCGCTGCTCGCCGCGACCGCTGCGGCCGCGCGCGACGGGTCCGAGGACGCAGCGATCTTCGTCAGTCCCGCGGCGCCGGTCGCGGGCGGTCCCGTGCGCGTCGTGGCGGTGTCGGACCGCCCGCTGGACGCCGCGCTCGCGCTTCTCGCCCCCGACGGCGCGCCGCTCGGGACGACGCGCGAGCGCCGCGGCGGGCCGCCGTACTGGTGGTACCTCGAGGCGACGGCGACGCAGCCGGGGACGCACCGCGCCTGCCTCGAGGGGGCGGAGGCGACGTGCTCGGACGTCGCCGTCGGGGCCCGTACGCCGCGCCCCGTCCGCGCCGGCGTCTGGCCCGTGACGCGCGCGTGGAGCCGTCCCGCGGAGGCGCTCTACTCGGCGTGGATCGAGAAGCTCTTCGACGATCCGCTGGACGCGGAGCCGAGCTGGCGCTCGCTCGACGAGGTGACTCGCGCGCGCGAGCGGAACTTCCTCCACGATCACCTCGGGCTCGGGGAGGACGACGAGCGCGGCCTCCGGCTCGCGCCGGACTGCGCCGACCTGCCGTACTTCCTCCGCGCCTACTTCGCCTGGAAGCTCGGGCTGCCGTTCGGGTGGTCGGAGTGCAGCCGCGGCGAGGGCGGGCGGCCCCCGCGCTGCACCCGGTGGCACTCGAACGTCGAGGCGGTCGGGCACGCCGGGGACGTGCTCGCGCGCATGCAGGGGTTCTTCTCGCGCGACGTCGCCTGGGGCGTCCAGTCCGGCGCCGGCCGTGCGCCTGCCGAGGACGACCGGACCGACTTCTACCCGACGCGGCTCTCGGCCGAGTCGCTGCGTCCGGGTACGGTCTACGCCGACCCCTACGGACACACGCTGGTCCTCGTTCGGCGCGTGCCCCAGACCGCGTCCTCGCCGGGCCTGCTCCTCGCCGTCGACGCGCAGCCGGACGGGACCGTCGCCCGCAAGCGCTACTGGCGCGGCACGTTCCTCTTCGCGCTCGATCCCTCGCTCGGGAGCCCCGGCTTCAAGCGCTTTCGTCCGGTCGTGCGCGAGCGGCGAGGGCTCGGGCCGCTCGCGAACCGCGAGATCCTGGCCGCGCCCGACTGGGGCGACTGGTCGCTCGAGCAGTACGAGGCGGACGTGGAGGGGTTCTACGATCGCGTCGACGACGTGCTCTCGCCCGAGCCTCTCGATCCGGCGGTCGCCTTCCGCGCCGCAATCGACGCGCTCGAGGAGCAGATCCGGACCCGCATCCGCTCGGTCGCGAACGGCGAGGCGTTCGTGGCCACGCACCCGGGGACGATCCCCATGCCGGAGGGCGGCGCGATCTTCGAGACGACGGGCGCGTGGGAGGACTACGCGACGCCGGCACGCGACCTGCGTCTGCTCATCGCGCTCGACGTCGTGCGCGGCTTTCCGGAGAAGGCCGCGCGACGCCCGGAGCGGTTCGCCCGGTCTGCCGATCCGTCGCCGGGGGACCTCCGCGGCGCGCTCGAGGCGATCCTCCGCGAGGCGGCCGACTCACGCCGCTTCGAATACACCCGCAGCGACGGCTCGCGCTGGACGCTCACGCTCGGCGACGTCCTCGCCCGCGCCGGCGCGTTCGAGGCCGCCTACGATCCGAACGACTGCGTCGAGGTGCGCTGGGGGGCGCCGCCGGGGAGCGCCGAGATGGAGACCTGCCGGCGCCGCGCGCCCGCGGAGCAGGCGGCGCGCATGGCGCGCTACCGGCCCTGGTTCCGCGACCGCTCGCGGCCGCCCCGCTAGCTAGCCCAGCGCGGGGCTCTCTCCACGTCCGGCCGGGATCACCGTGGGTCCCCGTGCAGGCGGCCGACGGCGTCCGCGAGGAGCGGCGCCAGGCTCACCCGCTCGAGCGGCACGCCGGCGGGCTCCCCGAGCCGCACGCTGTCGGTCGCGACGAGGCGCCGGACGGGCAGGCGCGCGAGGCGCTCCGCGGCCGGGCCCACGAGAAGCGCGTGGCTCACGACCACGGTCGCGTTCGGGAGGGCGCCGGCGTCGAGCACGGCGTCGATCGCGGCCGCGACCGTCCCGCCCGTGCTCAGCATGTCGTCGATCACGATCGGCGTCCGGCCGCGCACCTCGCCGACGAGACGGCGGACGCTCACCTCCGTCCCGCTCGTTCGCGTCTTGTGCACGATCGCGACCGGAAGCCCGAGCCGCACCGCGTAGCGCTCGGCGAGCTTCACCGCGCCGAGGTCCGGCGAGACGATCACGGCCTCGCCCGCCGCGTCGCCGCGAATCGCGTCGGCGAGCAGGTCGACGGCGCTCAGATGCTCGAGCGGGATCGCGAAGCATCCCTCGATCGACGCCGTGTGGAGATCGACGGCCACCGCGCGCGCGAACCCGCCCGCCGCGACGAGGTCCGCGACCAGGCGCGCGCCGAGGGGCTCGCCGTCGTGCGCGCGCCGGTCCTGCCGCGCGTAGCCGAAGTACGGGACGACCGCCGTGAGCCGCGCCGCGCCGGCACGCCGGCACGCGTCGCCGAGGAGCAGCAGCTCGAGGAGGTGCTCCCCGACGGGCGGGCCGGTCGGCTGCACGACGAACACGTCGTCGCCGCGGACGCGCTCGCGCACCTCAAGGTGCAGCTCGCCGTCGGGAAAGCGCTCGAGCACGCGCTCGCCGAGCGGGAGGTCGAGCCGCGCCGCGACGGCCTCGGCGAGCGGGACGTCGGCGGTGCCGGAGAAGACGTGGAGGTGCATCCGCCCGAGTCCGCCGCCCCCGGCTCACGCGGCGTACGAACCCGTGCGCAGCGCCGCGACCCGCGGCCCGACGAGGCGTGCGAAGTCCGCGTATCGCATGTGCACCGTCTGCTCGTGGTTGCCGGCGTTGAACGCGATCTCGTCGTCCCGCGCGAGCGACTCGTCGACCCACACCGGGATGCCCCAGAGGTTGCCGAAGGGCGGCATCGCGCCCGGCTCGCATCCGGGGAAGAGGCGGGCGAAGTCGGCTTCGGTGGCGAGGCAGAGGTCGGGGCGTCCCGCGGCCCGCCGCAGCCGGTCGAGATCGACGTGGTACGGCGCCGGCAGGACGGCCATCGCGTAGTCGCCGGCGCCGCGCAGCATCACGACCTTCGCCATCGCCCGCCCCGGAATGTGCTCGGCCGCCGCAGTCTCCTGCGCGGTGAACGCCGGACGGTGCGACCGCACCTCGTAGCGCACGCCGCTCGCGTCGAGGAATTCCTTCAGCTTCGTCAGGATCGGCATCGTCATCTCCTCTCCCGCGGCTGCGCGGGGAAATGCTGCCGGAACCAGTCGGTCGCGAGGCGCACGACCTGCTCGAGCGCCCCCGGCTCCTCGAACAGGTGCGTCGCCCCGGAGACGATCGCGAGCCGCTTCGCGCACCGCAGGCGCGCGAGCGCGTCCTCGTTCATCCCGATGACGGGGGCGTCCTCGCCGCCGACGATGAGGAGGGTGGGTGCCCGCACGCGCGCGAGGACGCGGCGGGCGAGATCCGGACGGCCGCCGCGCGACACGATCGCGGCGATCGCCGGGTCGTCGGCTGCCGCGATGAGCGCCGCGGCCGCCCCGGTGCTCGCCCCGAAGTAGCCGACCGGAAGGGCCGACGTCGCGGGCGCGCCGCGCACCCATTCGGTCGCCGCCCGCAGGCGCCCGCCGAGGAGCTCCACGTCGAACACGAGCGCCCGGTCTTCGCTCTCCTCCGCGGTGAGGAGGTCGAAGAGGAGCGTCGCGATCCCCGCGTCCCGCAGCGCGCGCGCGACGAAGGCGTTCCGCGGGCTCAGGCGGCTGCTGCCGCTGCCGTGCGCGAAGAGGACGACGCCGCGCGCTCCCGCGGGCACGCCGAGCAGCCCCTCGAGGACGACGGATCCGGCGGGGATGCGGACGTCCTGCGGGGAGTCGGTCATTCCTCCTCCGGCGGCGGGCGGTCGGGAGGCACCCAGTCGATCCCTTCCTCGGTGCTCCGGACCACGTCCTCGGTGCCGATCGGCTCGAAGCGCGCCGGCCCCGTGCGCTCCCGTGGCGTGGGGCGGCTTCGGTCGGCTCGCTCCCACAGGAGCTCGCTCACGCGGAGATGGTCGACGACCTCCTCGCAGCCTCCGACGTCGGTCACGAGCTTCACGACGATCTGGTGCTCGGCTTCGCTCGGGACGGCGCCCTCGAGGTGCACGATGCCGTGGCGGCAGACGACCCGGAGCTCCTCCGCGTCGACGCGGCGGTCCTCGCGCACGAGCTCCCGCAGTGCCTCCTCGACCTCGCGGTCGAGGAGGCGGTCGAGATCGGCGGGCAGCCTGCCCGGATGCCGCGGCTCGCTCGGCGCGGGGTCGACGGGCAGCGCCTCCTTCCGGCGCGCGCATTCGACGCAGAACGCCGCAGTCGGCATCGCGCGGAGGCGGGCGAGTGGGATCGCCTCGCCGCAGCCGGCGCACTGCCCGTACGTGCCGTCGATCATGCGCTGGAGAGCCGCATCTATGTCGGCGATCTCTCGGAGACTCCGGTCGTCGATGTTGGCGACGATCCGCGCCGCGCGCTCCTCCTGCGCGCGCTCCTCGAGCTCGGCTTCGCGCTCGTCGGCGATCGAGCGGAGGTCGGCTTCCGCATCGAAGAACTGCTTCACGAGCGCTGCCCGCTGGCGGCGGAGTGCCTGTGTCAGCTCGGCGCGTGTCCGGGCGTCCATGCCGGCCTCGTGCAGCAAAGGCTACGCCAGCGGGCGGCGGGGCGCCCTCCCGCTCCGACGGCAGGCGCCGCGCCGCTCCTCGCGTCGCTGCCAAAGAGGACGGGCGCGATTCGCGGGCGTGCGAACGCCGCCGCGCGCTCCGTCCGGCAGAGCGTGATGCAGCGCTCGTCAGGCGGCCGTTGCGGCGTGCTTCGCGTGGCGAGGCCGGCAGACCGCCGCCAGGGTCGAGGCCACCTCGTTCGCCCGTGCGCCGCCGGCGGCCCTCTCCCCCTCGCGAGCGAACGCGCGGGCGACGTCGTTCAGCGACAGGATGCCGACGAGGTGGCCGCTCGCGTCGATCACCGGCAGGCGGCGGATCTGTCGCTCACGCATGGTGCGCTCGGCCACCGCGAGCGGATCGTCGGGTCTGCAGGAATGCACCTCCCTGGACATCGCCTGCGAGACCGGGAGCGCGCTGAGGGGCCGGTCCTGGGTGTAGGCGGCCATGCAGATGTCCCGGTCCGTGATCATCCCGACGACGCGGCCGTCCGCCACCACCGGTGCGCAGCCGCAGTCGTGCTCCCACATGATCCGTGCTGCGGCGTTCAGCGTGTCGCTCGCGCTGCAGCTCGCGACCCGACGGGTCATCAGTTCCTCGACCTTCATGAGAATCGCCTCCCCGCTGCTCAAGCAGCGCGCGTGCCAGCCGGGCGGGTCTGGCACGATCGCGGCACCGGGAGGTGGGTGCGGCTGCACGCTGGCACGCCCGCTGCTTCGGGGTCTCCTGACGGCATGGGGAGCCTCCCGTGGCGAAGAAGTGGTACGTCGTGCGCACGGCTCCCGGATGCGAGGAGAAGGTGCGGGGTGCGCTCCTTCACCGCATCAGGGAGCAGCGTCTGGACGACCGGTTCGGCCACGTCCTCGTGCCGACCGAGTCGATCATCGAGATCCGACGTGGGAAGAGGCGCGTGGACCAGCGGGTCAGGATGCCCGGCTACCTGTTCGTCGAGTCGAAGATGGACGAGCGGTCGTGGTGGGCGGTGAGGGGAACGCCGAAGGTGGCGGGTATCGTCGGCGATCGCACCCCGCTCGAGGTGCCCGAAGCGGAGATCGACGAGATCCGCAAGGCGATCGTGGCCAAGCCGAAGCCGCCCGTTTCGCTCGAGGCGGGCGCCAGGGTGCGCGTGCTCGAGGGACCGTTCGCGAGCTACAGCGGAGAAGTGGTGGAGGCGCACCTCGAGAAGCAGCGGGTCAAGGTGCTGATCCCGGTCTTCGGGCGGCCGACGCCGGTCGAGCTCGACCTGTCGGCGGTCGAGCGGGGATGATGTCCAGAATCCCTTCGTCGGCAGGAGCGAGAGCCCGGGGGAATCTCGTGACCGCCGTCGTCGTGGGAGCGCTCTGGGTGGGTGCTGCGGCGGAGCCCTCCGGTCCGAGAGGCGGAGCGGCGGTCTTCAAGGCCCGGTGCGCGAGGTGCCACGGCGAATCGGGGAAGACCGACACCCCCGGCGCACGCGCGCTCAAGGTGAGGCCGCTCGCGAACGACGCGCGGCTCGCGGGGATGACGTCCGCGGAGATCGTGCGCGCGATCGAGGCGGACGCGAAGCACGAGGCGCTCGGAGCGCTCACCGGGGTCGACGACGCGGAGCTGCGGGCGGCCGCGGCGTTCGTGAAGGAGCTCGCGGGGCGGCGCTAGCGAGCCGGGCGCAGCACGAGCGCGGCGGGCGCGGCCGGGAGCCAGACGCGCCGTGCCCCCTCGAGCACGCGGGCGCGGGAGTCGCCGCCGACGTCGCGGAGCGGCCGCGCGGACGGCGACTCGATCACGATCCCGCCCGGGGGACGTACGCCGCCGAGGACGACGCGCACCTCGTCTCCCCCGTCGGCCGACATGGCGAGGTGGAGCGCGCCGAAGCGGGTCGGGAGCCCGCGCACGCGCACGCCGGGCGCCTCGCGCACCCACGGCTCGGGGATTCCCGCCGCGACGACGAGCGCGCCGTCCTCGTGGCGCTCCCACGCGACGAGCCGGCGCACGGCGCGGACGAAGCTCGCCGCGACCCAGCCGTGGGGCAGGTCGCCGAGGAAGCGGGGCGCGCGCGGATCGCGATGGGCGATCTCGGGCCACTGACGCCAGGCGCGCGGGCGTTGCTCCGCGACGAGCCAGTCGAGGAGCGCCCCGGCGCGCGCCTTCCAGCCGAGGAGGAGGAAGGCCGTCGCGTTGCGTACCTCGTACGGCGAGTACCGGTCGCCGCCGACGCCCCGCCGGCGCGCCTCGAGCTCCTCCCAACAGCGCTCGAACGTCCGCGCGAGCGGCACGCGCGGCAGGCCGACTCCGCAGGGATCGAGCGCGACCGCGATCGCGCTCGGGTCGAGGTCGGCGAGCTCGACGGAGGCGGGGACGAAGTCCAGGTCGTGCGCGGCGCGCGTGCGCGCGATCGACGCGAGGAGATCGCGGCGCATCGCGTCCCGCACGGCGGCGATCCGTCGGGCGACGTCGGGCTCGCCGACGGCGGCCGCCGCGTCGGCCGCGGCCGCGAGCCCGCACACGGCGAAGAAGTCGTCCCAGTACGCGTGCACGGGGCGCGACGCGTACCCTTCGTGGCTGATCGATTCCGGGAGGAGCCCGAAGCAGGCCGTGTCGCGGAACGCGGCACCCGTGCGCTCGGCGCGGAGCGCGGCGATCGCCTGGGCCGCGCGTCGCACGTGGGGCCAGAGCGCGCGGAGGAACGCCCGGTCGTCCGTCAGTCGGAAGACCTCGACCGCGCCCCACGCGAGCTCGCCGTGGCTGTCGTGCTCGACGGTGGGATCGACGCCGCGGTCGTCGACCGCGCACGGGACGCGGCCGTCGTCGCGCTGGTGCGGCGCGTACCAGCGGAAGAAGGCGCGCGCCTCGTCGGCAAAGCCCATCTCCGCGAGCGCCACGGCCATGAACGCGCCGTCGCGGATCCACGTTCGCCGGTACGCGCGCGGCCCCGGCTGGAGCCGCGGTCCGTCGCGGTTCACGAGGATCCAAGCGAGCGACGCGCGGAGGCTCTCCGCCACCGGGGCCGCGCACGGGGGGAGCGCGATCGGCACGCCCGCGAGGCGCGTCCGCCAGCGCCGCGCGGCCTCGTCGAGCCGCGCGACGCCCCATGCGGCCGCGGCCGCGCGCGTGAGGCCCGCCGGGAGCGCCGGCGCCCGGGCGCCGACCGGCACCGCGACGACCACCGTCTCCGAGCCGCCTGCGGGCAGGCGGAGGTCGAAGGCGAGCGCGCCCTCCGCGAACCCGAGCGGGTCCGTGACCGGCGCGTCGGGGAGGAAACGGCCTTCGAACAGCGGGCGCAGGCCGTCCTCGGAGGGCGCCGCCCCGAAGGCGTCGGGGGCGGTGACGGCCACGACGTCGTGCGTGCCGTTCACGCGCACGCGAGGCCCCGCGCGCGCGAGGGAGGTGATCGGCGCGATCGCGCCGGCGAGACCGAGGCTCTGCCACGCGGGCGTCACCTGGAAGGGGCGGATGGCGACGAGGAGGCGCGCCTCGGGCACCGCACCGGTCGCGTTCTCGACGACGTACTGCGCGACGAGCGCGCTCGCGTCCGGCGCGCCGAGCGCGAAGGCGGTGACGCGCAGGCGGAGGCCCGCGACCGTCCACTCGACGGACGGGATCGGGAGGTCGCCGTCGCGCAGCGCCCGCCGCGGCTCGGCGTCCGCCCACGTGAAGACGCGGCCCGCCGCTGCGAGGAAGGGCTCGAGCGTGAACGCCTCGACGTCGACCTCGAGCGCCCCGTCCTCGCCGAGGAGCCCCTTGCGCCGGTCGCCGTCGCCGCCGACGACGGCCCAATACGCCTGCTCGCCGAGGAGATGGCGCGGGAAGCGCCCGCGCGGGGCGGCGGCGGCGACGGCGGCCGCCCACCGTGCCGGCGCGGCGGCGAGCTCGATCGGCACGACCGCGACGCGGCCGATCTCGACGTCCGTGCCCGTCGCGAGCGCGAGCCGCGCGAAGCGCGACTCCGCCTCCCCCGTGCGGAGCCAGCGCCGTCCGGCGGCGCCGCCCGGGTCGTCGGCGAGCGGCGTCCACCGCGTGCCGTCGTCCGACGCGAGCACCCGGGACGCGGGTGCGGTGCGCACGAAGTCGACCGCGAGCCCGCCCCACTCGCGCACGCCGCCGAGGTCGATCTCGAGCCAGGGCCGCGCGTCGCCGAACCCGGGGCGCCAGCTCGTGCGGACGTCGTCGTCGAGCACGCGCGCCGCCCCGTGGCCGGGCGCGCTGCTCGAGGCGCGGATTCCGCACGGCCGCGGCGGGCCCGCGGCGAGCGGCCGTGGCTCGAGGCGCAGGTCGTCGATCCAGAGCGTGCCCGCCCCGGCCTCGCCGGCTGCGACGGCGACCTCGACGGCGCCGAGCTGCTCGGGCTCGCCGCCGCCGGCGGGACCCCACGCGAACGCGAGCGCGGCGCGGCGGAGCACGAGCCGCAACGCCGTCCGCGGCAGCGCGCCCGCGCGCCGCCACCACCAGACGTTCGCGCCGGTCGCGTCGACGAGCTTCACCTGCAGCTCGACGGACGGCGCCGCGCCGCGGAGGGCGAGCGCGGCGACCCAGCTGCGCGGCAGCGTCGCGGCGATCGCCCGCCGCGCGACCGCCCAGGCGCCGGGCCCGGCGAGGTCGAAGTCGAGACGCAGCGAGCGTCCGCCGGGTCCGGGCTCGACGGCGAGCCGGGCGCGGCTTCCCGGCGCGGCGCTCGCGCTCCAGCCCTCGAGCTCGA
The DNA here is from genome assembly GCA_035650655.1 of Binatia bacterium. Classification (GTDB taxonomy): domain Bacteria; phylum Desulfobacterota; class Binatia; order DP-6; family DP-6; genus DASRHG01. Next base: position 26,250 of record DASRHG010000127.1, read on the forward strand.
CGGCGTCACCGCTCCAGACGACGAGGTCGCCGTTCGCCGCCGCCGTCATGCCGCGCGGAGGGAGGACGTGCCGCGCGCGTTCGGCGCGATCGTCCAGCGGCGCTCGTGATACGCGGCGACCTCGGCGCGGTGCGCCACCGAGATCACGGTCGCGCGTGGCAGGCGTTCCACGAGGAGCCGGTACGCCCGTCCCTCCGTCTCCTCGTCGAGCGCGGACGTCGCCTTGTCGAGGAAGAGCCATTCCGGCTCGTTCAGCAGCACGCGCGCGAGGCCGAGACGCTGCTGCTCGTGGGGCGAGAGCTGCTGGTCCCACGGCGCCGTCTCGTCGAGCCGCGCCGCCAGGGGCTCGAGCCCGAGCAGCGCGAGCGCCTCGCGGATCCGCGCGTCGGGAAAGGCGCCCTCGGGCGCCGGGTAGGAGACCGCGGCGCGCAGCGACGCGAGCGGCAGGTACGGACGCTCCGGGACGAAGAGCATGCGTGCCCGCGCGGGGACCTCGATCCTTCCCCTCCCGAGCGGCCAGATGCCGGCGATCGCGTGGAGGAGGATCGTCTTCCCCGAGCCCGAGGGGCCCGCGATCGCGACGCGCTCGCCGGCCCGGACGGTGGCGTTGGCCGCCTCGATCAGCGTGTGCCCGTCCGGCGCCTCGAGCGTCAGCTCGACGAGGCGGAGCTCGGGGGCCTCGACCGGCACGATGCGGATCGCGGAGCGCTCGAGGTCGCGCGCCGTCGCGTCCATCGCCTCGGCGAACGTCGAGAGGCGCTCGACGTTCGCCCGCCAGCGCGCGATCTCCTGATACGCGTACACGAACCAGCTGAGCGCGCCCGACACCTGCCCGTACGCGAAGCGGATCTGCACGATCGTCCCGAGCGTCATGAGCCCAGCGAAGAAGCCCGGTGCGGCGACGAGCAGCGGCACGGCGCCGTTCGCCTGCCCGACGAGGCCGGTGAAGACGGAGAGGCGGCGCTGCGCCGTGATCAGCTGCCACCAGTTCCGGACCACGCTCCCGAAGCGCGCGAGGGCCGCGCGCCGCTCGCGGGCCTCGCCGCGCGAGAGCGTCACCACGGCGAGGTTGTCGCGGAAGCGCACGAGCGCGTAGCGGAAGTCGGCCTCGTAGCGCAGGCGGTCGAAGTTGAGGGACACGAGGGGGCGGCCGACGACGTGCGTGAGCCAGGTCGAGAGCGCGGCGTACCCGATCGCCACCCAGAGGAGCACCCCCGGAACCCGGACGTGGCGGGCGTCGAGGGGGAGCACCCAGTCGGCCGAGAGCACCCAGAGAAGCCCGCCGAACGACACGAGGCTCGCCACCGAGGCGAGGAGCGACAGGGAGAGGCCGAGCGCGCTCGCGACGAAGTCGCGGACGTCCTCGGCGACGCGCTGGTCGGGGTTGTCGATCTCGACCCCGTGGAGGTGGACCGGACGGAAGGCGCGGTCGTTCATCCAGCGATCGACGTAGTCCGCCGTGACCCCGCGGCGCCAGCGGATCTCGAGGAGCTGGCGGAGGTAGATCCGGTACGCCGTCACGAGGACGAAGCCGGCCGAGAGCACGCCGAAGAGCCCCATGGCGGCGAGGAACGCCGCCGGCTGCTCGTCCTGGAGCGCGTCCATGATCCGGCGCTCGGCGTCGGAGAGGCGGAGGTTCCCGTACACCATGCCGAGCTCGAGGACGACCGCGCCTGCGAGGAGGAGCGCGCCTCGCCGGGCGTCGGGCGACGTCCAGTAGATGCGGATGAGGGTCCGCAGATGTCGGGCGAACCATCGACCGAAGACGGCCTGGCGGGCGCCGATCACGCGCGTGTCGCGCCGACCTGCGCTGCCCCCCGGGGCGCCTCGCGTTCGAGGAGGGCGCCGATCAGCGCGAACTCCTCCGCGAGGAGGCCGAGGACGTCGTCGAGCGTGACGATGCCGACGAGCTTCCCGTCGTCGTCGACGACCGGCAGCCGCCGGAACGTGCCCGAGCGCATGAGCGAGAGCGCGGATTCGATCGGAGTCGTCTCGCTCACGGTCCTCGGGTGCTCCGTCATCACGTCCGTGACGGAGACGGCGCTGGGGTCGCCGCCGGTGGCGACGACGCGCAGCGCGAGATCGCGGTCGGTCACGAGGCCGACCGGGCGCCGGGCGTCGTCGAGGACGACGAGCGTGCCGACGCCCCGCTCGCGCATCCGGCGCGCCGCCTCGAGCACGCTCTCGCCACGCTCGGCGAGGCTGACCTCCCGCAGGCAGATGCGACCGACGGACATGCCGAGCTCTCGCCTTGCAGGACTCGTGCCTCGCGCGCGGCGGACGCCGGTGCGGGACGGATCGGGTGCGCGACGCATCGCCGGAAGGCGGGGCGCTCGGGGTTCTCGTCCGTGAGAGTCCCGCCAGCCGGGGTCGCCACTCGTCCCCGCAGACGGCGTGGCACCGGCCCTGCATCTCCCTGGGATGGATGAGGGCGCGGACGCGCCCTCGACCCGCCCAACGGCGACCTCCACTGTCACACGAAGGCGAGCGACGGCGCCGCTACGATCGACGCGCCCGTCGAAGCCGCGCGGCCCGGGGCTGCGAGCACGTCGTGGCGGTGGTCGAGGGTACGTCGAGCCGACGCCGAGCCGCCCTCGCGCTCGCCGCCGCCGGGCATCCTGGCTGCGCGACCGCCGTCGCGAGGGCGTGCGGCGCCTCCTCCTCCGGCTCGCGGCGCGACGCGCTCTTCTATCATCCCGTGGCGGCACCCGCTTCGAGCCTCCGCGCGCTCGCGGCGGCGCTCGCCGACCTCGCCGCGCCACGCCCCGCGGTCGTCGTCGCGCACGAGCGTCTCCACGAGGGCATCGAGCATCTCGGGAGCGTCGACGCGGACGATCGCTTCGCGCGAGCGACTCCCGGCGTTCCGCGGGCCGGCGCCCGCCCACCGCACGCGCTCGGACCACCGCCGCAGCCGATCCCCTCCGCCGTGGTATGGCGATCGTTCGAGACGACGCCGCAGGCGCACCGCCGCCGCGCGCCAGGCGACCCACGCCCGTCCCCGCGCGGTCGTGGCGAGCCCGCACGGCTCGTGCGTCGGGTTCGTGCCGCCCGCGAAGAGCGCCTTGTAGGGATCGTCGCCGCCCAGGAACTCGATCGTCGTCAATCCATCCGCCGCGGCCGCCTCGATCGTGCCCAGGTGGACGAGCAGGCCCGGCGAGAAGGACGCGAAGGCGGGATCGAAGGCCGTGCGGTAGCCGATCATCCGGCCGCGGAGGGCGAAGTAGCAGGCGAAGGCGATCGCGCGCCCGTCGACCCTCGGCGTCACGATGCACGGCACGTTCAGGTCGGCGAGCTTCAGCAGCGCCTCCGCAAGGAGCGCGACGTCACGAACGCGGTGCGCGTCGCTCTGGACGACGGGGGAGCCCGAGTGCCGCGGCCGAAGGCGGGGTGAGGTTCGCGAACCCGGGAATCGCCCCCGGGGCGGGGACGGTTCGGCCTCGCGACGGCATTGGCAGGGTAATTGCAACCAGCCGACGGCATGCAGACGAGCTCGCCCTTTGCACCGCAGACGATTCTCCCGGTCCAGTTCCATGCGCCGCGGGCGACCGGCCAGGCGCGGCGGCTCCTGCTCGCGATCCTGGAGGACGCGCTCCGGATACACCGGAAGTACGGGCGCGTCCCCGGAGCCCGGCGCCGGCGGCTCGTCGCCGAAACCGAGCGCTGGCTCTTCTCGGACGACACCAGCTGGCCCTTCTCCCTCGTGAACGTCTGTCACGCGCTCGGGATCGACGTCGCCTGGCTGCGTGCGGAGCTCCGGCGCGGCGCGCCGGTGGCGCTCGATTCGCTGCCGCGCAGCGCGGCGTGACTCTCCCCGTCACTTCCGCCGCGCCTCATTCGTGCAGCTCCTTCAGGCGCGCGAGATTCGCCTCGAGCGCGCGCTCCACGGCCGCGTTGAACGAGCCGTCCGGGAAGCGGCCGTCCGGTCCGGGCGTCCCCGCCTCACGGCCGGAGAGGAGCGCCAGGCCCTCGTCGACGGTCGCGATCGCGTGGACGTGGAACCGGCCCTCGCGCACCGCCTCCACCACGTCGCCCCGGAGCATCAGGTGCCGGACGTTCGCCTCGGGAATGACGACGCCCTGGCGGCCGGTCAAGCCACGCGCGCGGCAGACGTCGAAGAAGCCCTCGATCTTCTCGTTGATGCCGCCGACCGCCTGAATCTCGCCGCGCTGGTTGACGGAGCCCGTGACGGCGAGGCTCTGCGACAGCGGGATCCCGGCGAGGCTCGAGAGCAGCGCGTAGAGCTCGGCGGAGGACGCGCTGTCGCCTTCGATCTCTTCGTACTGCTGCTCGAAGGCGATGGACGCGGCGAGGGTGAGGGGGCGCTCGCGCGCGTAGCGACCGGCGAGAAAGCCGCCGAGGATCATGACGCCCTTCGAGTGCACCGGCCCGCCGAGCTTCGCCTCGCGCTCGATGTCGAGCACGCCTGGCTTGCCACTGAACGCGCGCGCGGTGATGCGCGAGGGTCGGCCGCAGGCATGGTCGCCGAGCGTCACGACCGCGATGCCGTTCACCTGGCCGACGGCCTCGCCGTCGGTGTCGACGAGGAGCGTCCCCTCCGCGATCAGGCGGCCGATCCGCTCGTCGACGAGGTTCGCGCGGTACGTCTTCTGCGCGATCGCGTGGCGCACGTCGGCGCCGGAGACGAGCTCGTTCCCGCGCTGCTCGGCCCAGAACGCCGCCTCGCGGACGAGATCGAGGAGCTCGCCGAGCTGCGAGGTGAGGCGCGCCTGGTGCGGCACGAGGCGCGAGCCGTGCTCGACGAGCTGGGCGACGGCGTCGGCGGCGAAGGGCCGGAGGCCCTCCTCGCGGCACGCCGTGCCGACGAAGCGGGCGTAGAGCTCCTCGAACTCGGGCGTCCGCGGCAGGGAGTCGTCGAAGTCGACCTTCACCTTGAACAGCTCGCCGAAGTCCTCGTCGAGCGCGTAGAGCAGGTAGTAGAGGAGCGGGCTACCGATCAGCACCACCTTGACGGCGAGAGGAATCGGCTCCGGCGCGAGGCTCACCGTCGTGGCGAGGCGCAGCTCCTCGAACGGCTCCTCGATCCGGATCGTCTCGCTCTTCAGGCACTTCTTGAGCGCCTGCCAGCCCTGGAAGCTCCGCAGCACCTCGGCCGCTTCGAGGATCAGGTAGCCGCCGTTCGCGCGGTGCAGCGCGCCGGGCTTGACGAGCGTGAAGTCGGTGACGAGCGTCCCGAAATGGGCGTGGTGCTCGATGCGGCCGAGGAGGTTCGCGTGCGTCGGGTTCTCCTCGACGACCACCGGCGCGCCGTGCGCGCCGCTCCCGTCGACGAGCAGGTTCACCCGGTAGCGATCGAGGAACCCGCCGGGTGGGGGCAGGAACGGGAGCGGCGGCGGCGCCTCGAGGTGTCGGAACTCCTCGGCGTGCGCGATCATGTCCTGCTCGACCTGGCCGAGGTACCGCTGCACGGGCGCGAGTCCCGCGAACCGGTCGCGCAGCTCCTGCATGATCTGGCGCGTCGCCGAGGCGGCGACCTCGCCCACGAGCCGGGCGTGGGCCTCGTGCGCTTCCCGTTCGACGTGCCGGAGCTCGCGGCGAGCGGCTTCCATGCGCTCCTCGAAGGCCTTCGCCCGTGCCTCGATCCGCTCCTGCTCGTGCCGGGGCAGCGAGGAGAACTCCTCCGGGCCGATCGGCGTGCCGCGCGGCGCGGGCGCGACGGCGAGCCCCTGCGGCGTGCGCACGACGGCGAGCTCCTGGGCGCGGGCCTCGGCCTCGAGCCGCGCGATCGTCGCCTGCTGGTGGCGGCCGAGCTCCTCGAGCAGGCGCGCCTTCTGGCGCTCGAACTCCTCGCCCTCGAACGCCCGCGGCACCCGCGCCCGGCACTCCTCGACCAGCCGGGCCATCTCCGCGCGCAGCTCGCGCCCGCGTCCGGGCGGCAGCTCGAGCGCCGCGGGCCGGTACGGATCGGCGAAGCCGTGCACGTAGCACCAGTCGGACGGCGTCCGCTCCTCGGCCGCGCGCCGGTCGAGCACGCGCCGGAGGCTCGTTCGCTTGCCGGTCCGGGGCGGGCCGAGGACGAAGAGGTTGTAGCCCCTCCGGCGCATCGCGACGCCGAAGGTCGTGGCGGCGACCGCCCGCTCCTGCCCGATCATCCCGACGAGGGGAGGAAGCTCGGCCGTCGAACGGAAGCGGAACGCCGCCGGGTCGGAGACGGCGCGCAGCTCCGCAGGTCGCAGGGAGCGCGCCAAGTCAGCCGAGCGGCTCTGCGGCCGCTCCCTCCTCGATCAAATGAACCTCCCCGCGCCGGCGCGCGTCCTCTCCACCGTGCGCCATCGCCCGAAGCCCGAAGCGAAGCGCGTGCCATCCCGACCGAGTCGGCGCGGGCCGTGCCCTTCTTCATCCGTTGCCGAGGCCGTGCACGCCGATTCGCGGCCGTGCGAACACCCCGCCGCGAGGACGTGTGGTCCTCTCGACGGTCCACGCGGGGCGGCCGGGCGCCGGAGCGGCGGTGCCGCGCCGCTCAGCCGTCGAGCTCGCCCGCGATGCGGCGGAGCGCCGCGGCGTCGATCACGGTCACCCGTCCCACGGCGCCGCGGACGATGCCCTCGCGATGGAACCGCCGCAGCACGCGGATGGCCGTCTCGACCGTCGTCCCCGCGGCGTCCGCGAGCGCCCGGCGCGTGACCTGCGCCTCGCCGCCGGCCGCCGCCCGCAGCAGCTCGCGCGCGAGGCGCGCGGGCACGGGATCGTGGGCGAAGGCGCGGATCCGTTCGTGGGCCGCGTGCAGGCGGCGCGTCAGGATCCCGAGGACCTCGACGCCGAGCCGGGGCTCCTCGGCGAGGAGCCGCACGAAGGTGCTGCGGGCGAGGGTCCACGCGGCCGTGTCGACGACGCTCTCCGCGCTCGCCGGATACCGGTCGGCGCCGACGGCGGAGAGGGCGCCGAAGACCTCGCCGGCCCCCAGCGTCTCGAGCGTCGTGATGCGACCGTCGGGCGACGTCTTGTAGAGGCGCACGACCCCACGCCGCACCGCCCAGAGCGCATCCGCCGGTTGTCCCTCGACGAAGAGGGTCGTGTGGGCCGGCGCCCGCCGCTCGTGCACGAAGCCCCGCAGGCGCGCGAGGCGCTCGGGGCCGAGCGCGCGGAAGAACTCGGCGTGCTCGAGCGCGACCTCGCCGTCCGCGGCCGCCCGCGGGCGTATGACGGGCGTCATACGGGCGGCGGCCATCGGCCGGTAGCGTGAGGGGGCCATGAAGGAGCGCACGAAGCGCGGCGCCGCCGGGGTGCGGAGGCACGTCGCATCCGATCACCGGCGGCTCGACGCGCTCTTCCGCGACACGCGCGCGGCGTTCGTCCGCGCGACCGCGGGGGGCGCGTTCGGCCGTCTCCGCGAGGCGTTGCTCGGGCACCTCGCGCAGGAGGACTGCCTCTACTACCCGGCCATCGCGGCCCTGCGACCCGAGTACGCGGGCGCGCTCCACGCGCTCGCCACGGCGCACGACGACTTCCGCCGACGGCTCGCCCGGGTTGCCGCGCGGCTCGCGCGCGGTGAGGTCGAGGCGGCGCGGACGCGCTTCGACGCGCTCGTCCGCGAGTTCGGCCGCCACGAGCGGCGCGAGGAGCGCCTCCTCGGCGAGATCGAGCGGGCCGGGGCGCCGGCGGCGTGACGGTTGCCGCCGTCGCGGGGGCGGGCCGCGCCACGGCCGCGCGCGGCAGGCCCGAGGTCGAGCAGGCTCGCGGCACGCGGGGATTGCGACCGGCATGCCAGCCCCCGCCCCCTCGCCGCGGCGACGGCGGTGCAGAAGCGGGAACGCGCGGCCGCGCTCGTTGCGAAAATCGAGAACCGGGTGGCGCCGGTCGTGCGGCCCGTCACGCCCCCGCGGCGCGACCCTCCGCGGGCCCGGCCGGGACGCGCCGGCGCGTGCGCGGCGTCTCGCCGGGACGGTAGAACGTCCACTGCGTCGGCGCCTTCGCGGCGGCGGGGGCCGGTGGCCGCTCGTCGAGGACGCTTCGCACGCGTGCCGCGAACGCGCGGCCCAGGTCGACGAGGACCTCGGGCGGGTCCCCGAACGCTTCGCGCCAGCGCTCCCGGACCTCACGGGCGCGCTCCGCGACGCGCGCCGACGGCGCGTTCGCGAGCACCGCCTCGACCAGCGGGTACTGCCGCCGCGCCGCCTCGCCGAGCGCCGCGGCGCGCGCGCGGAGCGCCGCGTCCGCGCGGCCGCGGAGCCGGAGGTGCCCGCGGAGCGCCGTGTCGAGCGCCTTCAGCGACGACGGGCCCGTCTCCTCGAAGAGGCGGCGGTTCGCCTCCTCGATCGCCGCCCGCAGCTCGTCCCAGCGGACGTGAAGCGGGACCATCGGCGGCTCGCGGTCGAAGCCGGCGGACGTGGTCCACCCGAAGCGCGGGTCGAGCCGCCCCGCCTGCTTGAGCCGCTCGTACAGCGCGGTGCCCGCGCAGGGGAGGAGCGGAGTCACCTGCGAGATGGTCGGGTCGAGCGCGATGAACGCGTCCACGTCCTTCCGGATCGTCTCGGGCGTGTGGAAGTCGAAGCCGAGGACGAGCGAGCCGATCACCTGGATGCCGACGTCGCGGAGCTCGCGGAAGAGCGTCGCGACGTCGCGTCCCTTCCGTTTGCCGAGATGCGCGCCGGGTGCCAGCACGTCGTCGAGCGTCGACTCGACGCCGATCCACACCATGCCGAGCCCGTTCGCCGCGAGCTCCTCGGCGTCGAAGCGCGAGAGCGTTCGCACGCTTCCGAAGGTGAAGTAGGCGACGCGCCCGCGCGTCTCGGGGCTCTTCCGGAGGTGGACGCCGAGCTCGCGGGAGACCGCCGGGTCCCAGAAGAAGTCCTCGTCGAAGAGCTCGAAGTGGAGCCGCGCGCCGCCGTCCTGGACCGCGCGGTGGCGCATGAAGCGGAACACGTCGTACGGCTCGGCGACCGTGAGCTTCCGGCGGCGGAAGAAGGCCGAGGTGTTGCAGAAGTCGCAGCCCGCGGGGCAGCCGAGCGCCACGAGCACGGGGTACGACTCGAGCGCGGGGAGCCCGGGGCCGAGCGCCGCCAGGTGGCCGACCGACTTCGGCAGCGTGTACTGCGTGATCGGCCGCTCGATCGGGCCGTCGTCGAGGAGCGTCCGCATGTACGTGACGCCCTCGGTCCAGCAGAGCTGGTCGGCGCCCGCGCGGATCGTCTCGGCGACCGCGTGGTCCGCGGGGAGCGGGTCCATCACCTGCGGGAGCGCGTAGCCACCGACGACGATCCGCGTCCGCGGCGCCACCACCCGCGCGCGCTCGATCATGCGCGCCGCCTCCCGGAGCGTGTTCCAGTTGAGCTGGAGGCCGAGCCAGTCGTACCCCTTGCGCAGCTCGGCCTCGAACTCGCCGAGCGTCGGGTGCTCGAGCACGCACGTCTCCGCCCGCAGGTTCTCCGCCATCAGGTAGAAGGCCCAGTAGTGCGCCTGCATCCGCAGCGCGTAGGGGCCCTGCGCGGGCGACAGCTGGCCGGTGAAGGGGTCGAGCGGATCGCGGCCGTCGACGAGTCGG
>DASRHG010000128.1:0-2641 GCA_035650655.1 Binatia bacterium
CTACGGCGGATCGCGCGCCACGGCGATCTGTACGCACCCGTGCTGACCCTCGCCCAGCGGCTCCCCGACTTCGCCGCCGACCAGCGTTTTTACGCCTCGCCGCTGGGGGGTAGTAGCGATGCCGGCAAGACAGTTCGCAAACCGAGTCACGGAGGTGCCGAGATGCCGCCCCGCGGGGTCAAGCCTCACAGCAAGCGCGCCCGCCAGTACGAGCACGTCAAGGACAGCGAGCGGCGCCAGGGACGGTCGCTGAAGCGGGCGAAGGAGATCGCCGCGCGCACGGTCAACAAGGAGCGGGCCCGGACGGGCGAGGCGAAAGAGTCGTCGCGGCTCTCGCGCACCGACATGTCGTCCGGCCGGCGCGGCGGGCAGCGCTCGGGGACGAGCGGCCCGCGCGGCCGCACGAAGGCGCAGCTCTACAACGAGGCCCGGCGCATGAACATCCCGGGTCGCTCGAGCATGAACAAGGAGCAGCTTCGGCGCGCCGTAGACCGACGCAAATGACCTACGCTCCGGGGATGGATCCGAGGACGCTGGACCACGTCGCCCTCTGGGTGGCCGAGCGCGACGCGATCGCCGACCTCGCGGTCGCGCAGCTCGGGATGCACGTCATCGACCGGACGGACACGTTCACGCTCGTCGGCGCCGATGCGCGCCGCGGGAAGCTGACGCTGTTCGCGGCCGAGGGGCCGCGCGAGCGGGGCGCGTTGAAGCACATCGGCTGGCGCGTCCCGCGGGTGGCCGGCCCGTCCGACCTCGAGCTTCCGGACGGCGTGCGGATCGTGCTCGTCGAGGGCGACTACGACCTCGACCACGTCGCGCTCTTCTCCGCCGATCCGGCGGAGACGGCCGAGGAGTACCAGAGGCTCGGATTCGGTCCGGCGCCGCCCGGGCCGACGGGGGAGGTCCGCGTCGAGGTCGGCGGGGCGTTCGTCGAGTTCCATCCCGGCGATCCGGGGAACCCGGAGCGCCCGTTGCTCAACCACCTCGCGGTCCTCGTGGACTCGACGGACGAGCACATCGCCGAGGCGAACGATCTCGGCATCGAGATCGACAACGTCGTCGATGCGGCGAACACGTACGCAGTCTTCCTCCGTGGCCCCGAGAACGTGCGCATCGAGTACGTCGAGCACAAGCCGACGTTCTCGCTGACCTAGTGCTCGTCGCCGGCGCCGGCATGGCCGGCCTCGTGGCCGCCGTGCGGGCGCGCGAGCTCGGCCTCGATCCCGTCGTCGTCGAGAAGGGGACGCGCGCCGGCGGGTCGATGCTCCTGTCGAGCGGCGTCGCCTGGCGGCACAAGGAGTGGGCGGACTTCCGCGCTGAATGCCCCGGCGGGGACGAGTCGCTCCAGCGGCTCGTGTGGGAGCGGCTCGACGACGGCCTCGCCTGGCTCTTGGCGCTCGGCGCCGAGCCCGTGTGGGAGGACACCGAGAATCCGCGGACGACGGGGAAGCGGTTCGACCCTCGCGCGCTGACGGAGCTGCTGGCCGCGCGCGTGGAGCTGCGGCTGCAGACGGTGCTTCCAGCGGACGCGTCGCCGCCCGTCGTGCTGGCGACGGGAGGCTTCGGCCGGCGCTTGGCGGAAGAGCGCGGGCTCTTCCTGCGGGCCAACCCGTGGAGCAGCGGCGACGGGCTCGACTGGGGGCTCGCGCGCGGCGCGTCGGCGACCCGCGGGATGGGGGAGTTCTTCGGGCGCGTGATGCCGGCGCCGCCGGCGCGCATCGGTGAGGAGGACTTCGTCCGGCTCGCGCAGCTCTACGGACACGAGGCGCGCGTCCTCACCGACGACGGTCGCGACATCACACCGCGCCGGATCGCCTGGCATGAGAGCGACCTCGCGCAGCTGATCGGGCCGAGTGCCTGGTTCGTCGTCGAGAGGGCGAATGAGCGGATCGAGGCGGCGCGCGCGGCGGGCGGAACGGTCGTCGCCCGCACGGACGGGCGTCTCGGCGTCCACGTGACGGCGGGCCTGACGCACACGATCGGCGGGCTGCGCGTCGACGACCGCGCACGGGTGGTCGGGCTCGACGGCGTGTGGGCCGCGGGCGTCGACGCCGGCGGCATCGCCACGGGCGGCTACGCGAGCGGCCTCGCGCAGGCCCTCGTCCAGGGCCTCACCGCGGCCGAACAGATCGTGTCCTGAAGCGCCGCCTTGGGGACAACTGTTTACCCCGGTACGTCGTCCCGGACGACGTACCGTTTGTAAACAGCCCGCAAAACGCGCGGTCGCGTGTCAAGGTGGCCTCAACAGCCACGCCCGCGAGGGGGATGGACTAGGACTTGCCGATCGAGAACGCGCAGGGGCGACGGTCGCCGGGAAGCGGCGACGCGCCGAGCTTCGTGACGACGAGCGTGCGGCCGTTCTCCTCGAGCTCCGAGCCGACCGACGGCGGCTCGCCGTCGCGCTCGCTGAGCGTGTAGCCGGTCGGCGAGGAGACGAACAGCACCCAACCCTCGCGCGCGCCGCCGTTGCCGTTGCCGTCGCTCACCCCGGCAGGTTAACGCTGCGCGCTGTAGGACGGCAGCGTCACGCGCGCCCGCGTCCCGCCGCCCTCGGCGGCCTCGACCTGGAGCGTCCCGTGGATCTGCTCGACGCGCTCCTCGATCGCCTGCAGCGTCCGGCGCCGGCGCTCGGGCTCGG
>DASRHG010000129.1:0-58515 GCA_035650655.1 Binatia bacterium
CGAGCGCGTGTCGGTACGGCGACAGTTGACGAAGACGCGGCGTCCGACGGAGAGGATCGGACCGCTCGCACGCGGCGGACGCAGGGTGGGGACGCGGGAGGAAAACGACATCGCGCCGACCTTCCCCCGAATCCGACGGGCTGTCAACCCGCGGCCGCGGAAGCGCGGCGCGCGCGGCGACGTCCGCGACGAGCACGTCCGCGACGCGCGGCGCCGTCAGTCGAGCCGGTAGAGCCGCGCGGCGTTCCCGCCCGCGATGAGGCGCCGCTCGTCCTCGGGCACGTCGACGAAGTGCTCGGCGAGCGCCTGCCGCGAGTGCGGCCAGGTGCTGTCCGAGTGCGGGTAGTCCGTCGACCACATGACGTTCCGGAGGCCGGCGCGATGGCGCGCGGCGACGCCCGAGAGGTCCTGGATGAAGGTCGCGTGTCCCTGCCGGTACCAGTAGGTGCTCGGCTTCTCCTTGATGACCGACTTCGTCCAGAAGCGGTGCTTCGCGAAGGTCTGGTCCATCCGCTCGACGAAGTACGGGATCCAGCCGATGCCGCACTCGACGAGGACGAAGGCCAGCTTCGGGTGCCGCTCGAGGACGCCGGTGAAGACGAGCGTCGAGACCACTTCGCAGATGGAGATGGGCGCGATCGCGATGAAGGTCTCCTTCACGCCGGGCGTCGGGTTCATGAAGGTCTGCGCGACGTTCGCGTTCCGCGGCCCGACGATGTGGAAGCTGATCGGCATCCCCGTCTCCTCGACGAGGGACCAGAACGGCTCGTACGCGGGGTCGTGGAGCGGCTTGCCGCCGCGCTCGTCGGGAAAGGGGTCGACGTGGAAGCCGCGGAGCCCGAGCTGCGCGACGCGGCGGAGCTCCACCGCCGCCTCGTCGAGGTCGAGGAGCGGGATGTGCGCGAGGCCGACGAGGCGCGTCGGCGCCGCCGCCGACAGCTCCGCCATCCAGTCGTTGTAGCGGCGGATGATGTACATGCGGAGCTCGGGGTCGCGCGTCAGCTGCGTCACCGGGCCGCCGAAGTAGAGGACCTCGGCGTCGACGCCGTCGAGATCCATGTCCGCGAGGCGCGCGGCCGGGTCGTACGAGCCGGGCCGCATCTCCTTGTACGTGAGCCCCGACGGCTTGAAGTCCTCGGCCTTGCGGCCCGCGGAGGAGTCGAGCCCGATCGCGCCGCTCACCTGCGAGTCGGTGATCCAGAAGTCGCCCTGCGGCGTCGACTCGACGCGGGGCACGCGGTCGCGGAGCTTGGCGGGGGCGTCACGCGTCCAGAGGTCCTTCGCCGGGTTCACGTGCGAGTCGGCCGAGATGATGCGCTCGTTCGCCATCGGGCGCCTCCTCGTGGCCTTCTAACCGAGGGGGCGCGGCGGGATCAAGGCGAGGGGCGGCCGCCGCTCAGGCGAGGCTCGCGCGGTACGTCGAGGTCGCGAGGCCCGCGTCGTGGACCTGCCCGACGAGCGCCCGCAGCACGTCGAAATCGATCTTCGACTGCTTCAAGAGGAGCTTCTCGAGCGCCTTGATCGACACGCCCGCGGCCTTCAGCTGCTTGGCCGCGGCCTTCGCCTTCTTCGCCTTCGCCGCCTTCGCGAGGCTGCCGCGCGCCGCGACGAGGAGCTTCTTCACCCGCTTGCGCATCGCCTTCGTCACGTCCTTCGGCCCGAGCCTGCCGAACGCCTGCTCGAACATGTCGAGGTGGCACGTGATGCCCGGGATCCCCGTCTTCGGGTCCCCGACGCAGCGGTCCGTCCCCGCGTCGCAGCGGTCGTCGGTGCAGAGGTCGCCGTCGTCGCACGAGGGCGGCGTGCCGGGCGCGCACGCGCCGCCGGTGCAGGTCTCGGCACCGTTGCAGAACTTCCCGTCGTCGCAGACGCCGTTCTCGACGCAGGTGTGCTCGCAGTGCGCGGCGCCGGGCCCGTCGGACACGCAGGCGTCGATGGTGCCCGTGCTCCCGTCGTTGCAGTCGAGCGGCGTGATGGCGACGCACGTCCCCGCCTGCGAGCAGAGCGCCGTGCCGCAGAGGCCGATGTCGCGCGCGTCGCAGTCGACGTCGGCGTGGCACGGCCGGCAGCCGGGGGCGGTCGCGACGTGCGTGCAGGTGTGCGCGCCGGGGTTGCACGCGTCCGTCGTGCACCCGTCGTCGTCGTCGCAGTCCTGGTCGCTCCGGCAGCACTCGCCGGGGAGGGCGACGTGCTGGCAGCAGCCCGAGGAATCCACGAAGTCGTCGGTGCACGGGTCGCCGTCTTCGGGGCAGGGATCGGGCTCGAACAGGCACGTGCCATCGGCGCACGTGCTGCCCGTCGCGCAGCCGCCTTGACCGCATCCGGGCTGCGGACCGTCGAGCTCGCTGTGGGAGCAGTGCATGGCCTCGCACGAATCCTGCGTGCACGGGTTGCCGTCGTCGCAGTCGTCGGGGCTCGTGCAGCAGCCGTCGACGTTCTTGCAGCTGTGCGACTCGGGGTCGCAGACCGTGCAAGCCCCCGTGCACTCGGCGTCGCTCAGGCAGCAGTCGGGCGGGGGGATTGCCGACGTCATGCACGTCGCGGTGGGGTTCTCGACGCAGGCGCTCGGGTGGCAGACGTCGGTGCCCGTGCACGTGAGGCACTCGCAGGAGCCTGGTGGCGGGGTCGAACAGACGCCGAGCGTGCACGTCCCCGTGCCGTTGCCCATCCCGTTGCATGCGTCGGGATTCGCGCACGGGGTGCCGTCGGGAAGGTCCTCCGTGAAGCAGCCGCCGTTCGGGTCGCAGTCGTTGTGGCGGCACTCGACGGAGCTCCCGCAGGATTCGTTCTTGCAGTGGTTGCAGTGGCTGACGCAGTGGCTGCCGTCCTCGCCGTCGTCGCACTCCTCGCCGTGCTCCATGTCGACGTCGCCGTCCCCGCAATCCGTGCACGGCGCGAGGCAGCCGGTCGTGCTCGGCGGCTGACACCATGGCAGCGGTGTTGGGGGATCGAACGGCGGTGTGAACGACGGCCCGCCAAGCGTCGGCGGTGGAGGAGGCCCTTCAAGCGGGTAGGTGAGGGTGTTCGACTCGGCCGCGTGGATCGCGGCACCGTTGCCGATGGCGAAGTCTTTCCGCACCGTGACGTCGGTCGAGCCGTTGCTCTCGTCGATCGTGCTCGCGATGGTGCCGTCGAGCTGGACGTGGCAGCCGAAGAGGCTCACCGTCCCGCCGCCGCCCGCGCTCAGCTGGCCCCCGATCGTCACGTCGCCCGACACCGCGTTCGAGCCGCCGGCCACGCTCACGAAGCCGCCCGTGCCGCCGATGTCGCCGCTGTTCGCGAGGAGATGCGCGGCGCTCGTCGTCCCCCTCTTTCCCTCGACCACCGCGTTGCGTCCGGCCGACAGGTCGATCGCGCCCCCGTCGCCCATCCCCGCCCCCGACGCATCGAGGTCGCTGCCCGCCTCGACCAGGACGTCGCGCTCCGCGGCGAGCGTGATCGTGCCGCCCTCGGACGCCTCGCCCGGCGTGCCGGTGACGGCGATGTCCGCGTCGACCGTGATGTCGCGCTGGGAGTCGATCTCGACGTCGGCGCCGGTCTCGTCCGTGCCGACGATCGCGGCCTGGACGGTCACGTCGCCGACGGCGTCGATGGCGACGACGCTTCCGCCCCCGCTCTCGCCCCCGCCGCCGCTCACGTTGATCGGCTGGCTCACGAGGACGGTCCCGGCGCTGTGGACGTCGATCTCACCCCCGGCGACGCCGGTGGCCGTGCCCCGGGCGCTCACGGGCGCCGCGAGGACGATGGCGCCGCTCGTCGGCGGCATGGCGGTCGGGTCGGTGACCGCGTGCGTCGAGAGCGTGATGGTCCCCGCGTCGCCCCCCGATCCCCCGTCGACCGTGAGGCCCTGCGGGGTCCGCTCGAGCTCGAGCATCCCGGTGAGCGCGTCGATCGTGATCTCGCCGAAGCCGTTCGTGGCCGAGAAAATGCCGTGCGAGTCGACCGCGGCCGCGACGATCTCGATCGTGCCGCCGAAGCCCCCGCCGGCGACGCCGCCGTCGGCGAAGAGGCGCGACCCGGTGCTGAACGACGCGGTCTCGCCGGCCTCGAGGCAAATGCGCCCGCCTCCTGCCGCCCCGCCCTTCGCGCTCACCGTGCCGGTCGAGAGGAAGGTGAGCCCGTGCGCCGCCTTCACCCGGACGATGCCGCCGGCGCTCTCGTCCGTCGCGTCGGCGCGCAGGAGGCCGCCGTTGACCGTGACCGAGCCGCCCGCCTCGACGACGAGGGTCTTTGCGCCCGTACCGCCGGACGCATCGACGCGGGCGTCGGACGACGCGAGGGAGAAGTCGCCGTCGGTGAGGATCGTGAGCGAGCCGGCGGGTGGCGGCACGGCGACGTCCGGCGGACGGGCGAAGATCTTGCCGCTGCCCTGGACCGTCAGGCTCGCGGCCTTCAGCGTCACGGCGTTGGAGCCGGTGAAGAGCTGCCCGGTGACGACCACGTTGTGGGTGGTGAAGTCGATGACGCACGAGGGCTCGTCCTTCTTCACCGTGATCGTCCCGGTGAGCGTGCAGGACGTCGAGCTGCAGCACGACGCGAGATCGTCGAAGGTGCAGACGGGTCCCGACACGCTGCACGCGGCCGACGCGAGGCGGGGCGCGAGCGCAAGCCCGAGGAGGAGCGCGAGGCGCCGGGCTATCGACATCCGTGCCCCACGGCGCACTGCGGCGCGCGTCCCGCCGCGTTGCCGGACGCGCCGTTGCCGCCCCCGTCGCGGACGCGGAGCCCGCGGACGGCGATCCCGCGCCGCCGGTTATCGCGCGCCTCGTTGCCGGAGACGGTCAGGTCCGTGCCCGAGGCGCGCACGCCGTCGGCCGCGTTCCCGAGCGCGAAGGTGTTCGCGATCCGTCCGCCGCGCACGCGGGCGCGGACGCCGGCTCCGCCGTTCACGCTCACGACCGTGCCGTCGATCGCGTGTCCCGTCCCGGCCACGACGATCCCGCCGCGCCCGTTCCCCGAGGCCTCGTTCTCCTGCGCGGTGCCGAGAGCCGCGTCGGCGCCGACGATCCGGAAGCCAAAGCGGCGGTTCTGGCGGGCCCGGCTGCCGTCGACGCGGAAGGCGCGCCCGCGGAGGGCGAAGCCGTCGCGGCCGTTGCCGACCGCCTCGCATGCCGTGATCGCATAGCCCGTGCCGTTCACCTCGAAGCCGTCGCTGTGGTTCTCCGCCGCGACGACGCCGTCGGCCGACGCGAGCGTGCCGCCCCAGGCGACCACGCCGACGTCGAAGCCGCGCACCTCCCCGGGACCGATCAGGTGGAGGCCCGTGCTGCCGGCGCGCAGCACCTGGAGGCCGAAGCCGCGGCCGCGGCCGCGGACGAGATGCCCGGCGAGGCGGAGGGTCGGGCCGGTGCGGTCGGCCGGGACGTCCACGACGAGCGCCGTCGTGTCACACGGATGCTGCACGAGCGGGTCGGCGTCGGTGAGGGTCCGGGAGCCGACGAGGACGTCGCCGCAGTCGCAGGGGACGGCGGTTCCCCGCCCGTCGACGTCGTCCCCGCACGCCTTCGGCGCGGCGCCCGCGGCCGTGGCGAGGAGGACGGAGGCTGCGATGACGGTCGCCAGGTGATGCATGTCGGCGGCCGAGGGTCAGCAACCGACATGCCCGCGGCGACTCGCCGCGAGCGGGCCAAGGCCCCGTACGAGCGGAGAACGAGGCGCCGTGCGGGATGCCTCACCCCGCACGGATGCAGGGATCGGGCGCCCCTGCGATGTTTTGGCCCCGCGCGCCATGGGGAGCCGTCTCCGATGCACCACGCGGCGCGCGAAGACAAGCGAAGGGGCGTGACCGATCACTTCTGAACCGGGCCGGCGTTCGCATTCGTCGCGGGGGCCCCTCGAGACGGCTGGCCCTCAGGCGGGCCGGGCCGGTCGGTCGCGTTCAAAGGTGCGCGGGCTCGGTGCCGCGCCGTCACGGCTGCGACGCGCGTCCGCAGTGCCGACTGCGGCGCGCGGGCGCGGGACGGGGCGTTCGGGCGGCCCGCTCCCTGGCACCGGGCTTGCTGCTTCTGGGCATGCGCACCGCGTCCGCCACGAGCGCGGGGTTCACGCTGATCGAGCTCCTCGTCGTGATCGCGATCATCGGCACGCTCGCCGCGATCGCGATCCCGCAGTTCACCTCGCGGCAGGGCAAGGCGTTCGACGCGCGCATCAAGCAGGACGCCCGCAACGCCGCCACCGCCGAGGAGGCGTACTTCAGCGACAACGCCGCGTACTACTCCGGGGACTGCTCGAACCTCCCGGGCGTGAACCTCTCGCCCGAGGTGAGCTGCACGGCGACGGCGTCCGGGAACGCGTTCTCGATCGAGACGACGCACCCCCGGGCGACGCTGCGCTGCGTCTGGACGTCGGACGCGAGCCCGAACCTGAGCTGCTCCTGAGCGCCCCGCCCGCCCGCCGGTTGCCCGCCGCGCGCGCCCGTATATAGGTGGGACCGCGATGGCGTTCGGGGCGGCCGAGGCGCTCCTGCTCGCGGGGCTCGTGATCCTCCTCTTCCGGATCGCGACGCCGATCCGCCGCCGGCTCGAGCGCTGGTTCGCCCGCCGGCTCGGCCGGTCTGCGCCGCGGCAGTCCACCGTCGTCGTCCTCGAACGCCGCCGCGACGGTGCGTTCGGGCGAGGGGGAGAGCATGGCGAATGACTTCCGGACCAACGTGAACGCGAGCGTCCCGGCGTTCATGGCGAGCGGCGTCGTCCTGGGCGCGATCCTGCTCCTGCTCGCCGCGGCGTGGGCCTCGTTCACCATCATCCAGCCGGGGAACGTGGGCGTCGTCTTCAACCGCTGGACGGGCGCGCTCTCGACGAAGGGGCAGGGGGTCGCGTGGCGGATTCCCTGGGTGACGCAGGTGCAGTCCTACCCGGTCGCGCTCCGGACGTACACGATGGTCGCCCGCTCGGTCGAGGGCTCCCAGCGCGGCGACGACTCGGTCGACCTGCCGACGAAGGAGGGCCAGCACATCCGGCAGGACATCTCGGTCACCTACAACACGAGCCAGGAGAAGGCGGCCGACGTGTTCAAGTCGTTCCGCGGTGCGGACATCGCCGAGATCGAGGGGTCGTTCGTCCGCCGAACGATCATCACCGTGGCGCAGAACGCGGCCGGGCAGATGTCGCTCACCGATCTCATCTCGAACCAGCGCGGCCTGCTCCAGCAGCAGATCCAGGACAATCTCCAGCTCGAGATGAACAAGATGGGGTTCGTCGTCGACAAGGTGAACCTCGGCGCGAGCCATCTGCCGGACGCGATCGAGAAGCAGATGCAGCAGAAGATGGCGGCGCAGCAGCAGGCCCAGCAGGCCGAGTACGAGCTCCAGCGCCAGCAGACGCTCGCGAAGGCGAAGGTCGCCGAGGCCGAGGGCGAGGCGCAGGCGACGCTCGTGAAGGCGAAGGCGCAGGCGGAGGCGAACCGCGTCCTCCAGGAAACGCTCTCCCCGCTCATCATCCAGAACAAGGCGATCGATCGCTGGAACGGGACGCTGCCGCAGTTCACGGGCGGCGGCGCGCTGCCGTTCGTGAACCTGAAGGACCTGGGCGCCGACGTGCACGCCTCGCCCGGACGTTGACCGCTTGCGCGAGGCGAACCGAGACTGTAGCTCTCGGATCGTCATCCATGGTGAATCCGGACGAGATCCGCACGCGCATCGAGTCGGCGCTTCCCGGCGCTCGAGCGGCGGTCGCCGACACGACCGGCGGCGGCGATCACTTCGAGGTCGTCGTCCGTGCGGCGGCATTCGCGGGCAAGGGACTCGTCGAGCAGCATCAGCTCGTCTACCGGGCGCTCGGCGACCTCATGCCGCGGATCCACGCGCTCTCGATCCGCACGGAGCCTTCTTAGGAGACGACGATGAGCGACGTCCTCGACGAGATCGCGCGCGAGGTGCGCGAGAACGCGATCGTGATCTACATGAAGGGCACGCCGACCTTCCCGATGTGCGGGTTCTCCGCGGCCACCGTCGAGGTCCTGCGCGAGATCGGCGCGCCGTTCAAGGCGATCGACGTGCTCGCCGAGCCCGAGAAGCGCGACGCCGTCAAGAGCTTCTCGAACTGGCCGACCATCCCGCAGGTCTTCGTCGGCGGGAAGTTCATCGGCGGCTGCGACATCGTGCGCCAGATGCACGACCGTGGCGAGCTCGCCCCCTTGATCACCGCCGCGACGAAGCGCTAGCCCGCAGGCCCCCGCAGGGCGGGATCCTCCACCCCTCGAAGAGCCAGAAGTTCGCGAGCTTCTGGTACTCCGAGAGCACGAGCTTCGCGTCGCGCCGCACGCGCCACCAGCGCCGCGCCGAGAACGGATCGTAGCGCGAGGGCCGCACGGCGACGGCGACGCGCGGGCCGAGGGCGCGGCGGAGGATGAGGCGCGCGCGGCGCGTGTGCGGACGCGAGGTCACGACCACCAGCCGGCGATAGCGGTGGGTGCACGCGTCGCGGGCGATCGTGCGCGCCTCGCTCTCGGTGCTCGTGTTCCGGCGCCGGAGGAGGCGGATCGCGCTCGGGGGGACGCCGAGCTGCTCGAGCACGTCGATCGTCTGGCGATCGGCTGGCGGGAGCGCGATGCCGCGGGCGCGCAGCGCGGCCTCCCCGCGCGGCAGCCGTTCGCGCGTCACGAGGACGCGCGGTGCCACGCCGGCCCGGTAGAGGTCGGCCGCCTCGAGCGTGCGGTCGGCGATGGAGCCCGCGAGGATCACGATCGCGTCGGCCGACGGCGGCAGGGGATCCGCGACGACGAGGACGCGGCCGGCGAAGACGAAGGCCGCGGCGACGGCGGCGACCGCGGCGACGGCGAGCGAACGGCGCACCCGGCGGAGTGTCGACGGTCGGGAGGACGAAGTCAAAAAATCATCTCGGGCGGCATGAGCGCTCGACGTCTCATGACGCTCCGCGCGCGGCGCCGACGCCGATGCCGGGAATTCCCTGGCGGGTCCGGAGCGAGGTGTGCTACGAGCGGGGCCCTGCGTGGGAAGCACGGTCATGGTCTCGCGGCGACTTCTGCTCGGCCTGGCGATCACGAACGCCGCCGCGCGCCCTGCCCTCGGCACCACCGCGGCCGATCTCTGCTCCCCGACGGCCGACCCGTGCGTCGTCGACCGGACCATCACGGTGACGCCCGACTCGACGCTCGACCTCGGCGCCCGCACGCTCGTCGTCGCCCCGAGCGGCCGGCTCGCCATCACGGCCGGCACGCTCACGATCACCGCGGGGAGCTTCGTCGTGAAGCCGGGCGGCGACGTCCTCGGGCGGGTGGACGGCGACTACGGCGCGAACGTCGAGGTGACGACGAGCGGACCGATCCTCCTCCAGGCGGCCGGCACGTCGAACTCGCGCCTCGACGTGTCGGCGAACCTCCTCCCGGGCGAGATCCGCCTCCTGGCCGGCGGCCCCGTCCAGGTCGACGGCCTCCTCGCCGCGCACGCGACGTCCGCGGACGGGCTGGGCGGCACGATCGAGCTGAGCGGCTCGAGCGTCACGGTCGGCTCCGCCCCGGACCTGCACGGGGGCGGGCTCGGCACGGGCGGCCTCCTCCTCGTGCGGAGCACGGGGAGCTGCACGATCGAGAAGACGGTCGACGTCGCGGGGGGGACCGGCGGCTTCGCCGACGTCGAGTGCGACGGGGACGTGACGGCGGCCGGCGTCGACGCGGACGCGACCGCGGCCTCGGGCGACGGCGGGAGCGTCACGCTGGCGGCCGGCGGCTCGCTCGTCGTGCGGGGCGCCATCACGGCGCGCGCGACGGGAACCGCCGCGCTCGGCGGGGGGACGGGCGGGGACGTGCTCCTGTCGGCGTACCGGGGCAGCGTGTCGCTCCTCGACGTCGTCGCGGCGAACGGGGCGGCGCCGGATGGACAGGGCGGGACGGTCGAGGCGGACGCGGGCGGCGACCTCGTCCAATCGGCCGAGATCGACGCCGTCGGCAACGGCGTGGACGGTTGCGGCGGGTCGATCGCGACGTCCGCGGGCGGCCGCCTGACGCTCGCCGCCCAGCACGTCCCGGGCGGCTCGTGCGGCGGCGGCTCGATCAGCGCCGACGCGCAGGGGCCGCTCCTCGTTCCGGCCGAGCTCGACGCGGACGGATCGGGCGGCGGCGGGACGATCGCGCTCGGATCGCGGGCGACGCTCACCGTCGGCGCGCGCGTCCACGCGAACGGCGGCGACGCGTCGACGACCGGCGGCGCGAACGTGCTCACCGCCTGCACCGTAAACGTCGGGTCCGCCGCGCAGGTGCAGGCGAACGGCGTCGACGGCTCCAACCTCGTCCAGGCGGGACAGGCGATGACCGTCGCCGGCACGATCACGGCGGCGCCCGACGGGACGAACGAGCTCGACTACCGCGCCGCGCCGCCGACGCAGACGGGGACCGTGTCGCCCCTGCCGCTCGTCGTGCAGGTCCCGGACCTCGACACGTGCAGCGGCGTCGAGAACGCGGCCTGCGGCAACGGCCTCGTCGAGACCGGCGAGGAGTGCGACGACGGCAACCGCACGGCGTGCGACGGCTGCTCCCCGAGCTGCCTCGCCGAACGCTGCGGCAACGGTCGGGTCGAGTGCGACGAGGCGTGCGACGACGGCGGCGCGAACGGCACGCCGGGCGACGGCTGCGACGCGGCCTGCCGTGCGACGGTGGCGGCGACGTTCCTCTACCGCCCCGGCGGGAACACGGGGCGTGTCGCCTGCCTCCTCGAGTGGGCGCTCCAGAATCCGAACGGCCCGCAGACGAACGGCTTTCCGAAGGCGACCCAGACCTGCATCGACGGCGACCCCTCGTGCGACCTCGACGGCGCGATCGACGGCGGCTGCACGTTCCGCCTGGCCGCGTGCCTCGCGCGGACGGATCCGCGCCTCCCGAGCTGCCACCCGAACGGCATCACGTCGCTCAACCTCGCGCGGCCGAACCCCCTCTCCTCGACCGATCCCGTCGACGTCGCGAACGCCGCCCTCCTGAAGAACGCGCTCGCGGCGTTCGGCACGACGCTCACCTCGGGCTCCCACGTCCTGCAGACGGGCGTCCCGCGGACCGACCACGACGTCTGCACGCCGACGCTCGACGTCCGCGTCCCGCGGAAGGGGAGCGGCGAGGGCACGCGCGTGCTCGTCGCGGGCGCGAAGGACCCGGCGCGCTCGCTGCACTCGAACCGCCTCCGGCTCACGTGCCAGCCGAACCCCGCCGTGTGCGGGAACGGCGTCGTCGAGCTGGGCGAGCAGTGCGACGACGGCAACGGGGCGGCGTGCGACGGCTGCTCGTCCGGGTGTCGGCTCGAGGCGTGCGGCAACGGCGTCGTCGAGTGCGGGGAGGATTGCGACGACGGGGCCGCGAACGGGACGCCGGGCGCCGCGTGCAGCGCGAGCTGCACCAAGCTCGCGCCGCCCGTGCGGATTCCCGGCGGCGGCCCGGCGAAGAGCGACTGCGTCGCCGAGTGGTCGATCGCGACCGGGGCGGTCGCGGTCGGGAAGAAGAACCTGCCCGCGACCGTCCAGACGTGCCGCGACGGCGACCCGTCGTGCGACTTCGACCCGACGCCCGGCACCTGCCGCTTCCACGTCTGGCTCTGCCTTGGCGCCGCCGACGAGCGCCTCCAGTGTCCCGCGCGCGCGGCCGCCCGCGTCGAGGTCACCCGCCCGACGTCCGCGCAGACGGGACCCGCAGCCGCCGCCCGCCACGGCCTCCTCGCGGCGCTCGCCGCGCTTGCGCTCCCCGCGGGACCGGGCGAGACGTGCACCGGCCGCGTCGCCGTCGACGTGCCGGCCGGGAGATCGAAGCTCAGCCTGAAAACGACCGTGACGACGACGGATCGGGTCGCCGACAGAGACACGCTTCAGCTCGGCTGCACGCCGGCGAGCGCGGCGCCGCGCCGTCGAGCGCTCCGGAGGTGGTGATGACGTTCCGTATTCTTCTCGCTCTCGCGGTGACGCTCTTCGCGGCCGCCGCCCGGGCCACCGTCGCGACGGACGTCTGCCCCGCGGCGGCCGACCCGTGCGTCGTCTCGACGACGGTGAACGTCGCGCCCGGCTCGACGCTCGACTTCGGCGCCCGCACCGTCGACGTCAAGTCGGGCGGGAAGCTCTCGGTCACGTCCGGCACGATGACGATCCTCGCCGGCGCGCTGCACGTGGAAGCGGGCGGCGCGCTCATCGGGGTCGAGGGCGCGCTCGGGGGCACGATCGCCGTCACCACGACCGGCGACATCCGGGTCGACGGGGGGCGGACGCCCGGGCGGATCGACATCGACGGCGACCAGACGACCGGCGAGGTCGACTTCACGGCGGGCGGCGACATCGTGCTCGCCGGATCCCTGCTCGGCCGCGCGCTCACCGACTTCGCGGCGGGCGCGCTCGTGAACCTCACCGCCGCCGGCGCCGTCATGTTGGGCGGCACGGTCGCGCTCGGCGGCGGCGTGCAGAGCATCGGCGGCGCGCTCGCCGTGGAGGCGGGCGGCGACGTCACCGTCACGGCGCCGATCGACGTGAGCGGCGGGGACGGCGGCGACATCGACATCACCTCGAACGGCGGCGACGTGACACTCGAGGCGGGCCCGGTCGTGAACGGCGCCGGCGATTTCGGCAGCGGCGGAACCGTGACGCTCGCCGCGCACGGGACGGTCAGCGTGAAGGGCGGCCTACACGGGCCCGGCGCCGGCAGCGCGCTCGACGGCGGCGGTGACGGCGCCCTCGTCGACATCACGGCCGACACGGGCGCCGTGACGCTCGCGGGCACGTTCGACCTCTCCGGCGCGCCGCCCGACGGCACCGGTGGCGAGATCGACGTCACCGCCGGGACCGACGTCGTCCTGACCGGCGCCGTCCTCGCCGGTGACACGGGCATCGACGGATGCGGCGGATCGGTGTCCGTCAGCGCAGGCGGCAACGTGACGGCGGGCATCATGCAAGTGCCGGGGGGCTCGTGCGGCGGCGGCTCGGTGTCCATCACGGGCGGCGGCGCCGTCGCCCTGAACGGCGAGGTGGACGCGGACGGGACGCTCGACGAGGGCGGCGGCACGATCGATGCGACCGGGCCGACGCTCACCGTCACCGCGAAGGTCCACGCGAACGGGCTCGACGCGACGAGCCCGGGCGGGCTCATCGGGCTCTCGGCCTGCACGCTCACGGTCGCGTCCGGGGGCCAGGTGCAGGCGCTCGGGCTCGCCGGCGGCACCCTCCTCCAGGCGAGCGGGCAGCTCACGGTCGCGGGGACCGTGCAGGCGTCCGCGGCCGGCACGAACGAGTTCCAGTACCTCGACCCGACGAAGCTCCCGGTCGTGACCGGAAGCGTGACCCCGCCCGCGACCGTGACGCAGAACCCGGCGCTGCCGCCCTGCGCGGTCGGCGGCGGCGCCGCGTGCGGCAACGGCGCGGTCGAGGGGACGGAGACGTGCGACGACGGGAACACGACGCCGTGCGACGGCTGCTCCGCGACGTGCCGGGCCGAGGGCTGCGGCAACGGGCGCGTCGAGTGCGGCGAGGAGTGCGACAACGGATCCGCGAACGGCTCGCCCGGAAACGTCTGCGACGCCACCTGCCACCTCCGCCAGCTCCCCGGGCGCCTTCTCATTCCCGGCGCGCGCGCGGGCAAGGTCGGGTGCCTGCTCGAATGGGCCGTCGAGAACCCGAACGACCCGCAGACGGGCGGCTTCCCGTCGACGACGCAGACGTGCATCGACGGCGACCCGACCTGCGACGCGGACGGCGCGACCGACGGGGGGTGCAGCTTCCGCGTCGCCGCGTGCCTCGCCTCGAACGACCCGCGGCTGCCCGCGTGCCAGCCGGCGCCGGTCGCGCGCGTGACGCTGTTCCACCCGAACCCGGTGCACCCGGAGGACGCCGTCGAGTCGGACGACGCGACGGCGCTCGTCGCGGCGTTGAAGACGCTCGGCACGAACCTCTTCTCGAGCGGCGACGCCCTCCAGCTCGGCGTTCCGAACGCGACGCGCGACGCGTGCACGGAGGAGGTCGTCCAGCGCGTCCCGCACGCGCCGGGCGTCGCGGGCGTGCGCAAGCTCAGCGCGGGCGCGCGCGATACGAAGCGGCACCGCCTGCGCCAGAACCTGGTGACGCTCCGATGCGAGCCGAACCCCGCCGTGTGCGGCAACGGCGTGGTCGAGATCGGGGAGCAGTGCGACGACGGGAACACCCAGGGCTGTGACGGCTGCTCGGCGACGTGCCGGACGGAGGGCTGCGGGGACGGCGTCGTCAACTGCGGCGAGCAGTGCGACGACGGCGCCGCGAACGGCACGCCGGGGGACCCGTGCTCGACGACGTGCACGGAGCTCCCGCCGGCGCTCCGCATCCCGGGCGGCGGCGCGGCGAGCACCGACTGCCTCGCCGAGTGGTCCGTCGCGGTCGGAAGCCCCGCGCTCGCCCGCCACGGCCTCCCGGCGACCAAGCAGACGTGCGTCGACGGCGATCCCACGTGCGACTTCGACCCGACGCCGGGCACGTGCCGCTTCCACGTCTGGGCG
Source organism: Binatia bacterium (assembly GCA_035650655.1). Taxonomy (GTDB): domain Bacteria; phylum Desulfobacterota; class Binatia; order DP-6; family DP-6; genus DASRHG01. The sequence continues at coordinate 14,441 of DASRHG010000129.1, forward strand.
TGTCTCGGCGGAGCGGACGCGCGGCTCGCGTGTCCCGCCACGCCGGTCGCGCGCGTCGACGTGCTGCGTCCGACCCCGTCGCAGAGCGGCCCGGCCGCGACGCTCCGCACGGCGCTCCTCGACGCGGTGGCGGCGCTCGGGCTCCCCGGCGCGCCGGGCGAGCGCTGCACCCGTCGCCTCGACGTCGACGTGCCGCTCGGGCAGCGGCGCGTGCTCCTGAAGACGCGCGCCACCCCGGTCGTCGACGGCCAGAGCGACGGCGACACGCTCAAGCTCGGCTGCGTCGGGCCGCCGAAGACGCGCCGCTGAGGGCCGACCCGAGCCGTGGCTCGGGTCGGCTACGTCGTGAGGACGACGACGCAGGCGTTCGCGCCGCGGCCGACGGTGTGCGCGAGCGCGACGCGGGCGTGCGGGACCTGGCGCGCGCCCGCCTCGCCGCGGAGCTGCCAGGTGCACTCGACGACCTGCGCGAGCGCCGAGGCGCCGAGCGGCTCGCCCTTGGAGAGGAGGCCGCCGCTCGGGTTGACCGCGGGCCGCGCCCCGGTCGCGCCGCCGCCGTCGCGGACCCAGCGGCCGCCGCCGTGCTTCGGGCAGAGGCCGAGCTCCTCCGCCGACAGGATCTCGCGGGCGGAGTCCGTGTCCTGGAGCTCGACGACGTCCACGTCCTCGGGCCCGAGGCCCGCGTGCGCCCAGGCGTCGCGCGCGGCCGTCTCCGTCGGCGCCGGGACGCCGTCGTCGGCGCGGCCGCTCATCGGCGTGTGCTCTCCCAGGACGGAGCCGGCCTGGTGGGAGCGGAGCGCGGCGGCCGCGACGCGGACCGCCCGCCCGCCCGCGGGGCGCGCCGACAGCACGACGGCGGCCGCGCCCTCGTTCGGCGCGCACAGCATGAGGAGCCGGAGCGGCTCGCAGACGACGGGGGAGGCGAGGATCTCGGCGCGCGACAGCGCGCGCCGGTACATCGCGTACGGGTTGTCGACGCCGTGGCGATGGTTCTCCTCGGAGACGGCGGCGAGGTCGTCCAGGGTGACGTCGCTCTCGCGCATGAGCCGCTGCGCCCGGAGGGCGAAGTACGCCGGCGTCGCGGCGAGCCCCGCCTCCTCGCGCCACGGCTCGAAGAAGCTCGAGCGGATGATCCCGCGCGGCATCTTCTCCATCCCGAAGACGAGGACGACGTCGTGCGCCCCGCTCGCCACCGCGGCGGCGCCGAGGGCGAGCGCGGCGCCGCCGCTCGCGCACCCGGCCTCGACGTTCACGATCGGGACGCCGGCGAGCCCGAGCGCCGTCAACACCTTGTGGCCCGCCGCGACGCCCCCGTACACCGTGCCGCAGAACGCCGCCCCGAACCCGTGCCGCCCGACGCCGGCCTCGGCGAGGGCGGCGCGGACGGCGTGCGCGCCGAGCGCGGTGAGCGTGCGGTCGGGGAAGCGGCCGAAGGGATGGAGCCCGACGCCGGCGACGTACACCGGTCTCACGTGTCCTCCGGGCGGAACGCGTAGGAGAGGACGGCGGCGCCGTCGTCGTCGGTGAAGAGCGGCTCCACGACGAGGCGCATCGCGAGCCCGGGACGGAGCCGGGCGGGGTCCGCCTCCGTGAGCCGCGTGACGACGCGGAGGCCGCCGTCCAGCTCGACGACGCCGAAGCCGTACGGCACGGGACCCCGGTAGCCCGGCGGCCGGGTCGTCACCGCCGTGTACAGCCAGAGCCGCGCCGCCGGACCGACGCGGGCCTCGGTGCAGCCGTCGGCGGCGCAGTATGGGCACGTGGTGCCGCGCGGGAAGTGGAGCCCGCCGCACGCCGCGCAGCGGCCGGCGACGAGCCGCGGGGCGTCGCCGTCGTCGACGAAGAGCCCGTCCGCGATGGGCCGCGTCGCCATGCTAGCCCTCGAACGAACGCCCGAACACGTCCCGGAAGGCGACGGCGGCGAGCGGCTTCCGCCGCGTGGGCCCGGGCCGGTCGACGGGCCACCCGAGCGGCACGATCGCGACGACCTCGACGGCGGCCGGGACGGCGAGGAGCCGCTTCAGCTCCGCCTCGAAGTGCCGGTGCAGCGTCGTGAGCGTGCCGCCGAGGCCGAGCGCGTGCGCCGCGAGCAGGAGGTTCTGCACCGCGGGGAAGACGGACGCGTACGCGGCGGCGGGGGCGCGGAGCGTCCCGTCCGGCGCGGCGAGCGGGCCGAGCTGCGCGTGATCGAGGCCGCACACGACGAGCACGGGGACGTCGGCGAAGTGGAGCGCCAGGTCCTCGGCCGCCCGCATCATGCGCGCGTAGTGCGGCCGCGTCCGCACGTCCCGATCCGCGTCGGTGGCGGCGGCGAACGCCGCCCCAGCTTCGAACGCACGCCGGTAGTGCGCCCCGATCGTCGCGCGGAGCGCCGCATCGCGCACGACGACGAAGCACCAGGGCTCCGCGCCGCGGGCCGACGGCGCGCGCGTGGCGGCCGAGAGGACGCGCGCGAGGAGCGCGTCGGGCACCGGGTCGGGGCGGAAGCGGCGGAGCGCCCGCTGCGTGTCGACGACGGTGAAGAAGTCGGCGGGCGGGGAAGGGTGCTGCACCGGCGCCGCTCTAGCGCATCGGCGGCGGCGGGAGCAAGGCGAACGACGCGCGGGTCGTTGCGCGGCGCACGGGGGTGTGGCATCCGCGACACACCCCGTGTCCGCCTCCGAACGAGGTGCATCCCCGCTCCCTTCCCGTCCTGGCACGTCGGCCCCGGCCAGCGACGAGTACTACCTCCTCGCCTCCTCGCTCGCGAGCCGCCGGCGCCGGCACGTGCTCTCGCACGGGGACGCGTTCGCCGTGCTCGACCAGACGGGCGATCTGCCGCTCGCGCCCGAGGAGGACATGGGCCTCTTCTTTCGCGGCACGCGCCATCTCTCGCAGCTCGAGCTGCTCGTGGGCGGTGCGCCGCCGTTCTTCCTCTCCGGTGCCGTCACGCGCGACAACGTGCAGGCGATCGCGCATCTCACGAACAACGACGTCCAGGACGAGGGGCCCGTGGCGCCGCGCGGGACGCTCGCCATCCGTCGCTCGACGCTCCTCTGCGGGGCGCAGATGCTCGTCCGCTTCGTGATGCACAGCTTCTTCCTCGAGCCGCTCGCGATGCGGATCGAGCTCCGCGTCGCGGCCGACTTCCGCGACGTCTTCGAGGTGCGCGGCCTGCGGCGGCAGCGCCGCGGCGTGGTCCATTCGCCGGAGTACGACGGGCCGGCGCTCCGCCTGCGGTACGATGGCCTCGACGGGGTGAGGCGCGCGACGCGCTGCGAGATCGCGGGCGCGTCGGTGCGGTGGGAGGGTGGCCGCGCGTACTGCGACATGCGCTTCGCGCCGCAGGAGGAGCGCGTGATCGACGTGACGATCACGTGCGAGAACGAGGCGGCGCGGGTGCGACGCTGTCGCGGGTTCGCGGGCGCGGAGACGGAGCGGGAGAGCGAGCACCGGCGCTGGGTGGTCGAGCGGGCCGCGTTCCAGTCGGCAGACGAGGAGCTGAACGGGCTCCTCGGCCAGGCGCTGGCCGACGTCTTCATGCTGACGGCGCCGCCGGAGGCCGGAACGCCGCACGCGGTCGACCGCTTCGTCTATGCGGGGATTCCCTGGTACGCGACGACGTTCGGGCGCGACGCGCTCGTCACGGCGCGCGAGCTGCTCATGGTGGCGCCCGGGCTCGCGCGCAGCGTGCTGCGCGTGCTCGCGGCGCTCCAGGGCACCGCCGTCAACCCGGAGCGCGACGAGGCGCCGGGCAAGATCATCCACGAGGCGCGGTACGGCGAGATGGCGGCGACGGGCGAGGTCCCGTTCGGGCGGTACTACGGCAGCGTCGACGCCACGCCGCTCTTCTGCATGCTGCTCGGCGCGTACGCGAAGGCGACCGGCGACCTCGACCTCGTGCACGCGCTCTGGCCGCAGGCGTGCGCCGCGCTCGCGTGGATGGAGCGGTACGGCGACGCCGACGGCGACGGGTACGTCGAGTATGCACGCTCGACGCCGCACGGTCTCGTGAACCAGGGGTGGAAGGACTCGGGCGACGCGATCTTCCACCGCGACGGCCGGCTCGCCGAGGCGCCGATCGCGCTGGTCGAGGTGCAGGGCTACCGCTGCGCGGCGCTCGAGGCGATGGCGGACCTCGCCGAGGCGACGGGACAGGACGGCGCCGCGGGCTGGCGGGCGACCGCCGCCGCGCTGCGCGAGCGCATCAACCGCGACTTCTGGCTCGAGAGCGACGACACGTACGCGCTCGCGCTCGACCGCGACAAGCGTCCGTGCGCGGTCGTCACGTCCAACCCGGGGCATCTCCTCTTCTGCGGCGTCCCGGACGCGGAGCGCGCGCGGCGGCTCGCGGCCCGGCTTCTTCGTCCCGACCTCTTCTCGGGCTGGGGAATCCGGACCGTCGCGGCGGGGCAGGCGCGCTACAACCCGATGAGCTACCACAACGGCTCGGTCTGGCCGCACGACAACGCGGTCATCGCCGCCGGGCTCAGACGGTACGCGCGCGTCGAGGGCGTGCTCCAGCTGCTCACGTCGCTCGTCGAGGCGGCCCTCGAGTTCGAGGACCGGCGGCTGCCCGAGCTCTTCTGCGGCTTTGCACGCCGGCGCGACTCCTCGCCCGTCCCCTATCCCGTCGCGTGCCGGCCGCAGGCGTGGGCCGCGGGCAGCGTCTTCCTCCTCCTCGAAGCGGCGCTCGGCCTCGAGCTCGACGGTGCGCGGCGGCGCATCGTCTTCCATCAGCCGCAGCTGCCCCCGTGGCTCGCGTGGTTCGAGGTCCGGAATTTGCAGCTCGCCTCCGCCCGCGTGGATTTGAACGTGCTGCGCGGAAAGTACGGCGGCTCGATCGAGATCCTCCGCAAGGACGGAGACGTCGAGATCGTGGAGACGCGATGAGGATCGCGCTGCTCTCGACCGCGGCCGTGTCGGTTCCGCCGTCCGGCTACGGCGGGACCGAGCGCGTCCTCGCCGTGCTCGCCGACGGGCTCGTCGCCGCCGGGCACGACGTGACGCTCTTCGCGACGGGAGACTCGACGACGCGCGCGAAGCTCCGCGCGCTCTATCCCGGGCCGGTGTGGCCGATCGACCAGCTCTCGGAGCTGAACCACGCCGCCTGGGCGGTGGCGGAGATCGGGCGCACGGGCGGCTTCGACGTCGTGCACGCGAACCAGCCGCACGCGCTCCCGCTGCTGCGCTTCCTTCGCGTGCCGTGCGTCTACACGATGCACCACGACCGGCAGGAGGCGCTCGCGCGCTTCTACGCCCAGTTTCCCGACGTGCACTACGTCGCCATCAGCGAGCGGCAGCGGGCGATGCACGCCTCGCCCGCGCAGCCGCACCTGCACCTCGTCCGACACGGGCTCGACCCCGCGGCATGGCCGTTCGTCGCCGCGCCGGACGGCTACGTCTGCTTTCTCGGACGTTTCGCGCCGATGAAGGGACCCCATCTCGCGGTCGACGCGGCTCGGCGGGCCGGCGTGCCGATCCGCCTCGGCGGGTGCCCGCATCCGGGCGAGGGCGAGGAGTTCCATGCGCGGGAGATCGTGCCGCGCCTCGCGCAGCCGGGCGTCGAATGGCTCGGCGAGGTGCGCGGCGAGGCGCAGCAGCGGCTCCTCGGGCGCGCCCGCGCGACCCTCTTCCCGATCGCGTGGGAGGAGCCGTTCGGCCTCGTGATGATCGAGTCGATGGTCTGCGGGACGCCGGTCATCGCCTTTCCGCGCGGGGCGGCGCGCGAGGTGGTCGAGGAGGGGACGACCGGGCTCCTCGTCGAGGACGTCGACGCGATGGCCGCCGCGATCGCGCGCGCCGACACGATCGACCGGGCGAGGTGTCGCGCGCGGGCGGTCGAGCGCTTCGGCGCCGAGCGGATGGTGCGCGACTACCTCCGCGTGTACGCGGCGGCAATCGCCGAGACGCGGGTCGCGCGCGAGCTGGTCGCGACGCTGGTCGCGGAACCCGTCGCCGGCTCCGGCTGATCCTCTGCGGCCGCGGTGCGCCCGTGCACCCGGCGGCCCGCGCGCGGGGGGCGTTGGCGCCGGCGGCGACAAGAAGCGTCGCCGCCGACGACACGCCGACGCCGTCCGCACCTCGCGTGCGGCGAGGCGCGGCGGCGCCGGCCCCGAGCGGAACCGGCGACTTCGGGGTTCGCTCGGGGTGAAAACGCGGGAAGCGGGCGCGCACCCGCCGATGCGTCGACACGTCGGGCTGTCGACGCGTGAGGACGGTCTCGGCATCGGGTGGTGATGGAACGCGCATTGCTCTCACGCGGAGCGTGCGAGCTTCTCCGCGGGTCGAGGGGATGCTCGGATGGGCGGAGCCATGCGCGCGAACGACGTGAGGACCACTGGGAGCGCGGCTGTGATCGCCGCGTCGGCGGTCGCGGAGATCGCGACCTCGATTCGCGGGAGCGGCGCGGAGGGCGCGGCCTGGTACGTCGTATCCACGAACGCGCGTCGGGAAGCCTTCGCGGCGGCGCAGCTCACGCAGCGCACGGTCCCCGTGCTGCTGCCGCGTCTCGCGATCGAGCGCCGCAACCGCATCGTCGTGCGACCGCTCTTCCCCGGCTATCTCTTCGTACGCCTCGTGCTGCCGGCCGATGCCGCGCGCGTCGTCTGGACGCCCGGGGTGCGCCGGCTCGTCACCTTCGAGGGCGAGGCTCCGGCGGTGCCGGACGCGGCGATCGAGTTCCTCCGCGCCCAGGCCGGACCGGACGGCCTCATCGTCACGCGGCCGCGCCCGCTGCCCGTCGGGCGGCGCGTCCGGGTGACGACCGGTCCGTTCGCAGGCCTCGTCGGCATCATCGAGAACCCGCCCGACGCGCGCGGGCGCGTCAGCGTGCTGATGGACATCCTGCGGCAGCAGACCCGCGTCTCGCTCGACGCCGCCTGGCTGGAGGACGCATGAGAACCGTGCTCGCGTTCGTGCTGGCCGCCGTCGCGGCGGGATGCGCCGGAAGCCGCGGCCCCACGCCGCGGGAGGACCTGCGCGTGCCGGCGGCCGACCGCGGGCCCTCGGCGCGCGAGCAGGCGCGCATCCAGGAGCTGTTCGTCGCGCGCACGCGCACGGCGTCCGACTACTGCCTCGGTCCGGGCGACGTGCTCACGATCAGCGTCTTCGGATGGGAGGCGATGCGCGACCAGCAGGTGCGCGTCTCCCCGACCGGCACGATCGACCTGCCGCTCGTCGGCAGCATCCCCGTCGCGGGGCGGACGGAGGGACAGGCGCGCGAGGCGATCGAGCAGCGCCTCCGGAAGGACCTCATGCGGGATCCGCACGTGTCGCTCTTCGTGCAGCGGTTCCAGAGCCAGCAGGTCTCGGTGACGGGCGCGGTCGCCCGGCCCGGACTCTACAGCCTCACGCGCGACAACCGCACGATCTACGACGTGATCGCGCAGGCGGGCGGCCTGACCGACCAGGCGGGCGGGCGGATCCTCTTCTCGCCCGCGACGACGGGCCACTGCGGCGCCCCGAGCGCGCCGCGCACGAGCGTGCAGACGGCGAGCCTCCGGACGGCGAGCGTGCCGACGAACGCCGCCGACGCCCTGGCGCCGATCGAGATCGAGGTCGACGCGCCGCTCGCCGCCGGGCAGCCGAACCCGCTCGCCATCCCGGTCGTCGGAGGCGACTCGATCGTCGTGACGCACGGCCGCTTCATGGTCGACGGGTGGGTCCAGCGGCCGGGGCTCTACAGCTTCACCCCCGGCGTGACCGCCTTCGGTGCGATGACCGTCGCCGGCGGCGCGCTCTTCCCCGCGGACCTCCGGCACGCCGAGATCATCCGCGCGAAGCGGGACGGCGGCAAGGAAGTGCTGCACATCGACCTCGAGAGCGTGGGCACGGGGCAGGAACAGGACGTCTCGCTGCGCGAGGGCGACGTGGTGCGGCTCAATGCCTCGCCCCTCAAGATGATCCCGTACTCCGTCTACTGGACCTTCAACAACCTCTTCCGCGTCGGAGCCGGGGTGTCGGTCGCGGGCGCCTGACGGGTCCGCATGCACCCCCGCCTTGCAGTGGAGACCGGCGTGACGAAGGAAACCACACTGCTCCCCGGCGACGTCGCGACGGCGGCCGCCGCCCCGTCGCAGCTCGCGGCGGTCGCGTTGATGGTGCGCGCCCGCTGGCGTCTCCTCGCCTGCTTCGTCGCGGGCGGCGTCGTGCTCATGGCGCTCGTCACGCTCGCGATGGACCGGATGTTCACGGCGACCGCCCTCGTCCACGTCGAGAGCGAGATGCCGCACGTCGCCACCAAGATGGAGCAGGCGGACACCGGCCCGAGCTATCTCGAGACGGTCGAGTACTTCCAGGACCAGGTGAACCTCCTGAAGAGCCGGACGCTCGTCGCCGCCGTCGCGCGCGAGCTCGGCCTCGAGCGCGATCCGCACTTCTGGGCGCGCCCGCCCGGCGCGGTCGAGACGAGCGTGGACGCCCTGCTCGGCCTGATCGGGCGGCTCGGCGCGGCGTCCCGCGACGGCACGGGGGGCGGGGCGGCGAAGTCGGCCGCGGTCGAGGGCGTGCCGTCGCGCGTCATCAACCGCTACCTCCTGAACCTCGAGGTGAAGCCGATCCCGAACTCGCGGCTGATCCAGGTCCGCGTCTCGGCGCGCGATCCCGACCTCGCCCAGGCGATCGCGAACGCGCACGCGGACGAGTACATCCGTCGGACCCTCCAGGCGAAGTTCGAGCTGACGGGCGAGGCGCGGAAGTACCTCGACCGGGAGATCGCTCGCGTGCGCGAGGAGGTGGACGCGAGCGAGGCGGCGCTCAACCGCTTCCGGCGCGAGCACGACATGGTGGTGGGCGACGAGCCGCAGGGGAACGCGGACATCGACCGCCTGGCCGACCTCTCGCGCCGACTGACGCGCGCGCAGGCGCAGCGGATCGAGCTCGAGGCGCAGCACCAGCTCATCCAGAAGCGGGACTACGAGGCGCTTCCGGTCGTGCTCCAGTCGACGCTCATCCAGACGCTGAAGGCCGACCTGTCGCGGCTCGAGGCGCACGAGGCCGAGCTCGCCCGTCTCTTCCTCCCCGCGGCCCCCGAGCTCCAGCAGGTGCAGGCGCAGGTCCGCCAGCAGCGGGAGCTGCTCCAGCGGGAGATCGGGCGCGCGATCTCGGGCGTGGAGTCGCAGTACTTGGCCGCGCAGGCGACGGAGCAGGCGCTCCGCCAGGAGCTCGAGCGCCAGCAGGGCGCGGTGCTCGACCTGAAGGAGCAGTCGGGGCAGTACGTTCAGCTCGAGCAGGCCGTCAAGGCGAACCGCGACCTGTACGCCGCGCTCCTCCAGCGACGCGGGGAGACCGACGTCGTCCGCGGCGTTCAGCTCTCGAACATCACGCTCCTCGACCCCGCGGAGCGCCCGACCGAGCCGTCGTCGCCGCACACGATCCTGAACCTCCTGTTCGGCCTCGTCCTCGGCGCCGTCTTCGGCGTCGGCACGGCCGCCGTGCTCGAGAACGTCGACACCTCGATCAAGACGCCGGCGGACGTCGAGCGCTGCCTGGCGCTCCCGACGCTCGGCGTGATCCCCGACTTCCGCCGCACCGGCGGCGTCGAGCGGATGGTGGCGGACCACCGGAGCGCGAGGGGCAACAACGCCGTCGCGCGGCCGCCGAGTCGCTCGCTCGCGGCGGAGGTCTTCCGGACGCTCCGCACGAGCATCCTCTTCTTCGACCCGAAGCAGCCGCCGCGGGCGATGCTCGTGACGAGCAGCCAGGCGGGCGAGGGCAAGACCGCGACGGTCGTGAACCTGGGGCTCTCGCTCGCCCAGCTCGGCGCCCGCGTCCTCCTGATCGACGCCGACCTCCGAAAGCCGCGCTGCCATCATGCGCTCGGGCTCCCCGAGGGGCCGGGGCTCACCGAGTGCCTGCTCGGCGAGCTCGACCTGCCGCAGGTCACGCGGCAGCTGGCGCTCCCCGGGCCGATGGGGCCGCACCGGGAGCGGGCGGCGGGCGCGCAGCTCGACTTCGTGCAGAGCGGACGCCTGGTGGCGCAGACGGCGGAGCTGCTGTCGTCGGCGGCGATGCGGGCGCTGCTCGCGCGGACGACGGCGGCCTACGACATCGTCCTCGTCGACTCGCCGCCGATCTTCCCGGTGGCCGATGCGAGCCTGCTCGCGACGCTCGTCGACGGCGTCGTGCTGGTCGTGCGCGGCGAGCGGACGCCGCGCCACGTGACGCAGGAGGCGATCGGCCGCCTCCGCTTCATGCAGGCGAAGGTCCTGGGCGTCGTCCTGAACGGCGTGAACCCCGGCGCCGGCGAGTACTCCTACCGCTACTCGTACTACTTCCGGGACGCGGCGGAAGCGTGACCCACGACCGGGCTCCGCGCGGGGCGGCCGGCGTCGATCCGAGTCTCGTGATCGGCGGCGCCGTGGTCGCCGGGGGGGCGGCCGTCGCCGGCTACGGGGTCGATCCGCGCCTCGGCCTCGCCGTGCTCGCGCTGCCGATCGTCGTCCTCGTCGTCGCGTCCCCGGCGATCGGCGCGGCACTCCTCCTCTTCGCGCTGCCGCTCGAAGAGCTGGCCGCCGTGAGCCCGGGCGGAGCGATCACGCTCCACAAGCTGCTCGGCATCGTCGTGATCGGGGCGTGGCTCGTGGGCGCGCTCGTCCGGCGCCGGCCGATCCGCGTCCCGGTCGTCGGGATTCCGCTCGCGGCGCTCGTCCTCTGGGGCGCCACCTCGGTGCTCTGGTCGTTCGACCCCGGCGAGACCATCCGCGCCACGGTGACGCGCGTGCAGCTGTTCGGACTCTATCTCCTGGTCGTCAACGTGCTCGATCGTCCCGACACCCTCCGCCGCGCCCTCTACGCCCACCTCGGCGGGTGCGTCGTGCTCGCCGTCGCGGGCCTCTATCTCGCGGGCGAGGGGATCCTCCAGGCCGGCCGCGCGGCCCTCGTCGTCGACCGGCAGCTCGTGCTCGAGCCGAACGCGTTCGGCGGGGCGCTGATCCTCCCCGTCGTCGTGTCGCTCGTCGTGAGCCTCGATCGGGGGCGCGGCGCGCTCGAGCGCACCGCGCTCGTCGGGACGGGCGTCCTCTGTCTCACGGCGATCGCCTTGACGCTCTCCCGGGGACCGATGCTCGCGCTCGCCGCGGCGCTCCTGGTCGTGACCGTCGTCGAGCGGCGCTTCCGGCTCCTCGCCGCCGGGGCGCTCGTCGCGCTGCCGGGGCTCGTCCTCGCGGGAGGCGCGCTCTGGGAGCGGCTCACGGAGGCGGCGACGCTCGCGGACCGGGGCGCGGGCCGCCTCGACATCTGGCGCGTCGGCTGGGCGGTGTTCGCGAGCCACCCGCTCGCCGGCGTCGGGCTCGGCTGCTTTCCCATCATCTACCTGAGCTTCCTCTCGCGGGCGACGGGCATCAGCGCGAAGCACGTCGCGGCCGTGCTCGAGAAGAGCCTCAAGTTCCCCCACAACATCTACGTCGGCACGGCGGCCGAGGGCGGGCTCGTCGGCGTCGCGCTCCTCGCCGCGATCCTCCTCGCCCATCTCCGCTCGGCCTTCGGGGCGTGGCGCCGGCTCGCGGCGCTCCGCCACCCGGCGACACCGCTCGCCTGCGTCGCCGTCGCGGCGCTCGCGGCCTTCGTCGTCGAGGGCGCGACGTTCGACATCGCGCATCGCAAGTACTTCTGGATGACCCTCGGGCTCGCCACGCTCGGACGCCGCTGGCTCGCCGCGGAGGCGCGGCACGCCGCGCCGCTCGTCCGGAGGGCCGCATGAGGCGACGTGCCTTCCCGCCGTCGGTCGCGCGCGCGCTCAAGGGCGCGGCCGAGCTCACCGTCGTCTCGGCGGCGTTCGTCGTCGCGTACCTGCTGCGCTTCGACTTCTCCCCGAGCCCGGCGGACTGGATGCGGCTCACGGCGGCGCTCCCGTTCGCGATCCTCGCGCGCGTCCTCGGGCTGTGGGCCTTCGGGCTCTTCGGCAACTGGTGGTGGCGGTACGTCGGGCTCCCGGACCTGATCCGCATCGCGAACGCGGCGACGTTCTCGAGCTTCGGGACGGCGGCGGCGACGCTCGCCCTGGTGGACGGCTTTCCGCGCTCGGTCTTCGCCATCGACTGGATGCTCTCGACGCTCGTCCTCGCGGGCGTGCCGGCCGCCTCTCGCGTGCTGCGGGAGTGGGGCGTCGTGAACGCCAGCCGGCGCGCCGGACGCCGCGTGCTCGTCGTCGGCGCGGGGGAGGCGGGCATCCGGCTCGTCGGCGAGCTCCGGCGGAACGCGCAGCTCGCGCTCCGCCCCCTCGGCTTCGTCGACGACGACCCGGCGAAGCAGGGCGCCTGGGTGCAGGGGCTCCGCGTGCTCGGCCGCCGCGAGGACCTCCCCCGGCTCGTCGAGCGCCTCAAGGTCGAGGAGATCGTGATCGCGATCCCGTCGGCCGGGCGGCGGCAGATCCGGGAGATCGTCGAGACGTGCAAGGCGACGGGCCGCCCGTTCCAGATCGTGCCCGCGACGCGCGACATCCTCGCCCGCGATCCGGATCAGATGCGGCTCCGGCCGGTCCAGATCGAGGACCTCCTCGGCCGCGCCGCCGTCCGCTTCGAGCGCACGCGCGTCGAGCCGGCGCTTCGCGGGCGGACGATCCTCGTGACCGGCGCCGGCGGGTCGATCGGCTCCGAGCTCTGCCGGCAGATCGCGTCCTGCGCGCCCGCGCGGCTCGTGCTGCTCGACCGCTACGAGAACATGCTCTACTACCTCGAGCACGAGCTGCGGGAGCGCTGCCCCGCGCTCGTCACCGTGCCGGTCGTCGCGGACGTGATCGAGCGGCGCCGCATCGCCGCCGTGCTCGCGACGCACCGCCCCGAGGTCGTCTTCCACGCCGCGGCCCACAAGCACGTGCCGCTCATGGAGGAGAATCCCGGCGAGGCGGTGCGCAACAACGTGGTCGGCACGCGGAACCTCGCCGAGCTCGCGCTCGAGCACGGCGTCGACCGCTTCGTCTTCATCTCGACGGACAAGGCGATCCGGCCGCGCAGCGTCATGGGCTGCACGAAGCGGGTCGCCGAGCTGCTGCTCCAGGCGCTCCAGACGCGCGGGGGGACGCGCTTCGTCACCGTCCGCTTCGGGAACGTCCTCGGGAGCGAGGGCAGCGTCGTGCCGCTGTTCGCGCGGCAGATCGCGCGCGGGGGCCCCGTCACCGTCACCCATCCGGACGCCGTCCGCTACTTCATGCTCATCCCGGAGGCGGTGCATCTCGTGCTCCACGCGGGCGTCCTCGGGCGCGGCGGCGAGATCTTCTTCCTCAACATGGGGGAGCCCGTCCGCGTGCTCGACCTCGCGATCGACATGATCCGGCTCTCGGGCTTCCGCCCGTACGAGGACATCGACGTCCGCTTCACCGGCCTGCGGCTCGGCGAGAAGCTCGCCGAGGATCTCTGGGGGGACGACGAGGAGCTCGGGCCGACGGAGCACCCGGCGCTCCGCGTGCTCCGGAACGGCCATCCGCCGGCGTGGACGGCGCTCGAGCCGGCGCTCCGCGAGCTCGAGCGCCTCGCCGTCACCGGCGACGGGTCGGCGGTCCGGGCGTGGCTGCGCCACATCGTCCCCGACTACGCGGGCGTGCAGCCCGGCGACGTCGCGATCGTGACGGCGCCGCGCGACGCGGCCCGCCGGCTCGCGACGCCGCGGAGGGCGTGATGCGCGCGCGGCCGCGGATCGCCGCGCTCCCGCGCCGGCTCCCCTCGAACCCGTACTGCGCGCTGCTCTACGGCGCGGTCGAGCGCCTCGGCGTCGAGGTGGTCGAGGGCGCGAGCGGCGTTCGCTGGCTCCTCCGCGCGCGCCGGCGCGTCGCCGTGCTCCACTTCCACTGGCCCGAGCGGCACTTCGACCCGCGTCGTCTGGCGAGCGCGGTCGCGTTCGTGCTCCGTCTCCTCCTGGCGCGCCTGCTCGGCTACCGCCTGGTCTGGACGGTGCACAACCTCCGCCCCCACGAGGGCGACACCCCGGGCCACCGGCTCGTCCGGGCGGCGCTCCTCCGGCTCGCGACGCCGATCGCGCACTGCGAGGCGGCGCGCCGGGCGCTCGGCCGGGCGGCGGCCCGCGCCGTCGTCGTGCCGCACGGAAGCTACGTCGGCTGGTATCCGAACCGCGTCGGCGCCCGGGCCGCGCGCGCGCGGCTCGGCCTCGCGGCGGACGCGCGCGTGCTCGCGTGCTTCGGGCAGATCCGCCCCTACAAGGGCATCGAGCAGCTGCTGCGCGCCTTCGCGGCGATTCCCGACCCGGACGTGAGGCTCGTGATCGCGGGCGAGCCCGTGGGCGGTGCGGACGCGCGCGTGCTCGCGGTCGGCGACCCGCGCGTGCAGCTCGTCCTCGGCCGCATTCCCGACGACGAGGTGCAGGTGGTGGTGAACGCCGCGGACGTGATGGTCGTCCCCTACCGCGACGTGCTCACCTCGGGTGCGGCCATGCTGGCGTTCTCGTTCGGGCGCGGGATCATCGCACCCCGTCTCGGCTGCCTCGCGGACCTCGCCGAGACCGGGGCCGCGATCCTCTACGACCCCGACGAGCCCGGGGCGCTCGCGGCGGCGCTCCGGCGCGGGCTCGCGGCTGACGCGACGGCGCTCGGGGGCGCGGCGCGACGGCTCGCGCGCGCACTCTCGTGGGAGGCGATCGCGCGCCGCCACCTCGCCGTCTACGGGCTCGCGCCGACGCTCGCGCTCGTCAGCGGGCGCGACGGCGCACCCGCGGCGCGGAGCGCGCTCCGGAAAGGATGACCGACGGATGGACCTCGTCGACTACTACGACACGCACTGGACGGAGCTGCCCGAGGGCGACGTCGACTGGGACCGGCTCCGGATGATCGTGGAGCGCGTCCGGCCCGGCGACCTCGTCCTCGAGGCGGGCTGCGGGCCCGGGTTCCTCGCGAAGCTCTTGAAGGACAAGGGCGCGCGCGTGATCGGGACCGACGTGTCCCGGGTGGGGGCGCGCCGGACGGCGGCGCGCGGCATCGAGACCCACCACGTCGACCTCGACACGATGCGGCTCCCGTTCCCCGACGAGCACTTCGACACGGTCGTCTGCAACTCGAACCTGGAGCACCTCTTCTACCTCGACCGGAACGTCGCCGAATGCCTGCGCGTGCTCCGGCGGGGCGGCACGTTC
This sequence comes from Binatia bacterium, assembly GCA_035650655.1. Classification (GTDB taxonomy): domain Bacteria; phylum Desulfobacterota; class Binatia; order DP-6; family DP-6; genus DASRHG01. The sequence continues at coordinate 29,498 of DASRHG010000129.1, forward strand.
ATCTGGATGGAGCCGAACAGCGCGCACTGGCGCTACCGGCTGTGGCTCCTCTTCGGCCGCTGGCCGTACATCCCGAACAGCCCGACCGACCCGTACCACATCCGTCACCTGACGATGTACGAGCTCGTCCGCCACTGCGCGCGGAACGGCGTCCGGGTGGTGGAGCGGCGCGGGCACGCGGGGCTCTGGTGCCGAGGACTCTACCCGCGCTGGTTCTCGCGGCGCGGCATCGGGCGCGTCGTCGGCATCGTCTACCCGTGGCTCGTGCGCCTGCGGCCGTCGTTCTTCGCTCGCTACCTGTTCGTGCGGGGCGTCAAGGTCGAGCACGTGGCGGCAACCGAGGGAGTGACGAAAGATGGACACGGGCACGCTCGCGCGGCAGGCAAGGCAGCTTAGGGCGCGGGCGAACATGCCCGTCAAGTGGGCCGCGTATCAGCGCGGCGCCACGCACGGGCGGTTCTTCCCCGACCGGCTCTACGTCGAGTCGACGAGCTTCTGCAACCTCCGCTGCGTCATGTGCCCCACGGGGCTCGGCACGATCCGGCGGCCGAAGGGCTACATGACGATGGACCTCTACCGGCGCATCGTCGACGAGGTCGCGCCGATGGCGCCGGCCGTCGTGCTGCATTCGTGGGGCGAGCCGGTGATGCATCCGAAGCTCTTCGACATGATCCGCTACGCCCGCGCGCGCGACGTGTGGACCGAGACGTCGACGAACATCACGCTCCTCACCGAGGACCGCGCGCGGAAGGTGATCGACGCGGGGTTGAACCAGCTCTTCCTCGCGATGGACGGCGTCACGAGGGCGACGTACGAGCGGGTGCGCGTCGGGGCGAGCTGGGACGCGACGGTCCGGAACATCGAGACGCTCCTCGAGCTGAAGCGGCGTCTCGGGAGCCAGATGAAGATCGTGATGCAGATCATCGCGATGCGCGAGACGCGCGACGAGGTGGGCGAGTTCGTCCGCCGGTGGACGCGCCCGGGCGTCGACCAGGTGAACGTGAAGCACCTCGACACGTGGGGCGACCAGGCGGCCGAGATCACGGCCCACGCGATCGACAAGGTGGAGCCGCCCGTCCGGCGTCCGTGTCCGAACCTGTGGTACCACGGCTACATCTTCTGGGACGGCACGCTCGTCTCCTGCGAGCGCGACTACGACGCGCGGACGCCGCTCGGCAACGTGCGCGACGGCGTGCTCGCGACGTGGCACGGCGAGCGGATGCGGGCGCTCCGCCGGATGCACGTCGACGGCGACTTCCAGGCGCCGGCGTGCCGGAACTGCGTCGAGTGGAGCTGGTGGACGCCGGGGCCGTTCAGCTCCGCCGGTACGGCGCCCGCGGTCGACGAGCATCAGGCGACGAGGCCGGAGGCGGGCTGAGGCCGAGATGCGGCTTCGCGTCGTCGTCGCGTACCTGGGGCTCCTGGCGGCCTTCGGGACGGTGCTGCTCGTCCTGGCGGACCGGGTCGTCGGACGCTTCGTCGACGCCCGCTTCACGCCGCTCGCCGGCGCGCCGAACGCGCGGACCGTGCTCGTCCGGCCGGAGTTCCGCATCCCGGTGCGGACGAACGCCGCGGGCTTCCGCGGCGGACCGCTGCCCGGGCCGAAGGCCCCCGGCGTCTTCCGGATCGTCGCCCTCGGCGACTCGTTCACGTGGGGCTACGGCGTCCGCGCGCGCCAGGCGTACCCGGCGCGGCTCGCGGCGCGCCTCGACGCCGCCCTCCGCGCGCGCGGCCGCAGGCGGCGCGTCGAGGTCGTGAACCTCGGCGTCCCGGGTGCGGGGCCGCTCGACTACCTCTGGCACCTCGAGCACACGGGCCTCGCGCTCCATCCCGACCTCGTCCTCGTCGGCCTCTTCGCGAACGACGTGAACGACCTCTACCAGCTCCGCCGCTTCGGGGCGCGGAGCCCGCTCTTCGCGCTCGACGAGCTGCGCGCCGGCGCGGGCGCGCGTCCGGCACTCTGGCGGCGGGCGGTCGCGGCGGCCGTCCCGACGCTCTGGACGCTCGCCGGCCGGGCGCGCGCGCGGCTCGCGGCGAGCGTGGCGCCGCGGGACGCGGAGGCGGCCGCGGCGCCCCGCGCCGACCCGGGGGCGATGCTCGACGCGCTCGGCGCCCGGTACGGGCGCACGGCCGCGCTGCGCGCGCGCTACGCGGCCCTCGCCCCGGCCGACCGCGCCGCGCTCGACGGGCTCCTCGCGGGTCGCCCCGTCGGCAGCGACGTGCGTCCCGTGCTCCTGCTCGCGGCGCTCGTCGATCCCGACGCGGAGGCCGACGCCGTGCTGCTCCGCTCGCCCGAGCGGCGCGCGGCCTTCGAGGAGACGGGCCGCGTGCTCGAGCGGCTGATCGACGAGGCGCGGCGTCACGGCGCGCGCACGACGCTCGCCGTCTTCCCGGCCGCCGAGCAGGTCGACCGCTCGCGCTGGCCCGTGCTCGCGCGCGCGGGATTCCGACTCGACCCCGCGATGCTGACCGACACGACGTACGCCGACGGCTTGCGCGCGATCGCCGCGCGCGCAGGGGCGGGGTTCGTCGACCTCGTGGCCGTGTTCCGTGCGCGGGGCGCGGCGGGCCGCTACTTCCGGCAGGACGAGCACTGGAACGCCCGCGGGCAGGCCCTCGCCGCCGCGCGGCTCGCCGCGGCGATCCTGCCCGAGATCCCGGATACCGACGGATGATCGAGATCGCGTGTCAGACGTACAGCCTCCGCAGCCGTTCCGGCCCCGACATGCTGGAGAGCGTCCGCAAAGCGGGCTTCCGCGCCGTCGAGCTCTGGGTGGGCCACGCCGACTACCGGGCCGATCCCGGGTCGGCGGCCCGCATGCGGCGTGCGGCGGAGCGCACCGGCGTCGCGCTCCAGAGCTACTGCGTCGGCGGGTTCGTGCGCGAAGGCGTGGCGACGGTGGCGGACCGGCTCGCGCGCGCGTTCGCCTACGCGGCGGAGCTCGGCGTGTCGCTCGTCACCGGCGTCGTCGACCGGCGGGCGATCCCGGTCGTCGACGCGCTCTGCCGGCGGACGGGCCTGCGCTTCGCCGTCGAGAACCACTGGTACGCGGACATCGCCCGCGGCGACGACTGGCGCCGGGCGCTCGTCGACGCGAGCCCGCTCGTCGGGGCGACGCTCGACACGGGCCACGCCGTCGCCGCCGGCGAAGACCCGTGCGCGGTGCTCGCCGCCCTCGGCGAGCGCGTGCTCGACGTGCACCTGAAGGACGTCGTCGTGTCGACGCGGCTCCAGCGCCTCCTCTGGCGCCGGCCGCGGATGGAGGGCCGTTCGATCGGCGGAGGCGACGTGCCGATCGCGCCCCTGCTCGCGGCGCTCGTCGCGGCGGACTACGCCGGCTGCGTCGCGCTCGAGGACGAGCGGCCGGACCTCCCGCTCTCGGAGCTCCAGGCGTCGCTCCGCGCGTGCACGGGCTTCCTGCGCGCCGCGGTCCGGCAGAGCGCGGACGGGGTGGCGCTCGAGTCGGGCCGATGACCCTGCGCGTCCTCGAGCTGAGCTTCATGTACCCGTCGCCGCGCCACCCGAACTCCGGCGTGTTCATCGAGCAGTCGGTCCGGGAGATCGCGCGGCGGGTCGTCGTCGAGGTCGTGTCGCCCGTGCCGTGGGTGCCGCCGCCTCTCGCGGGCCTCGCGCCGCGCTGGCGCGCGTACCGGTCGCAGCCGCGCGAGACGTGGTGCCACGGCGTGCGCGTGCATCACCCGCGCTACGTCCAGCCGCTCGGCCGGTGGTCGATCCCGCTCGCCGGCGTGACGATGGCGGCGGGCGTCCGGGCGCTCGCGACGCGGATCGCCGCGGGCGGCGTCGACGTGATCCACGCCCACCAGCTCCTGCCCGACGGGCTCGCGGGCCTGCTCCTCGGGCGCTGGCTCCGCCGTCCCGTCGTCTGCACGCTCCACGGGAGCGACGTGACCGAGCTGCCGTTCCACGGGCCCGCGGCGCTCGCGGCGGCGCGGGGCGTCGCGCGGGGCGTGCAGGCGTTCACCGCGGCGAGCGCGAACCTGGTCGAGGCGCTCGCGCGGGTCGCGGCCGACCACGCGCCGGCGAGCGTCGTGCCGTACGGCGTCGATCTCGAGCGCTTCGCGGCGCACGACCGCCTGGCGGCGCGCGGGCGGCTCGGCATCCCCGGGCGGGAGCCCGTCGTCCTCTACGCGGGGCTCCTCATCGCGCGAAAGGGGGTCGACGTCCTCCTCGACGCGTTCGCGCGCGTCGCGCGCGAGGTGCCCGGCGTGCGCCTCCTCCTCGTCGGCGGGAGCGGCGAGCGCGACGACCGCCGCGCCGACCTCGTGCGGCGCGTCGCGGCCCTCGGCTGCACGGGACGCGTCGTCTTCCTCGGCCGCCGCCCGCACCACGAGATGCCGCTCTGGCTCTCGGCGGCCGACGTGTTCGCCTTCCCGAGCCGGCTCGAAGGCTCCCCGAACGTCGTGCGCGAGGCCGTCGCCTGCGGCACGCCCGTCGTCGTGACGGCGCTCCCCGGCATCGCGGACGTCGTCGGCCCGGACTCGGGCCTCGTCGTGCCGATCGACGACCCGGACGCGCTCGCGGGCGCGCTCGTCGAGGCGCTCGGGCGGCGCTGGGACCGGGCGGCGATCCGCCGGCGCGCGACGGCGTGGCGCTGGGACGCGAACGCGGAGGCGACCCTCGAGGTGCTCGTCGCGGCGTCGGGCGCGGCGGCGCGGCGCGTGGCGTGAGCATGACGGTCTCGGTCGTCATCTGCACGCGCGACCGTCCCGACGACCTCGCCGACTGCCTCGCGTCGCTCGCGCGCCAGACCCGGCGGCCGCACGAGGTGATCGTCGTCGACGCGAGCGACGGCGACGCGAGCGCCGTCCGCGTGCGCACGTGGGCCGCCCGGAGCGAGATCCCCGTCGACTGCCTGCGCACGGCGCCCGGCCTCACGCGCCAGCGCAACCTCGGGGCGGCGCGGGCGCGCGGGGACGTGGTCACGTTCCTCGACGACGACGTCGTCCTCGATCCCGGCTACCTGGAGGCGATCGCCGCGCTCTTCGAGGCGGCGCCGGGGCTCGGGGGCGCCGAGGGCACGGTCGCCTTCCCGCCGCTGCGCGGCCGCCGGCGGCTCGCGAACGCCTGCCGGCGCTTCTTCCTCATGAACGCGCTCGGGCCCCGCCGCGGCGTGCGCCGCTCCGGATTCGCGACCTACGACCCCTGGCCCCGCGGCGTCCGGTTCACGAACTGCCTCGTCGGCTGCAACATGAGCTACCCCCGCGACGTGCTCCACCGCTTCCGCTTCGACGAGTGGTTCGACGGCTACGGGCTCTGCGAGGACCAGGACTTCTCGTACCGCGTCGCGCGCGAGCGGCCGCTCGTCCAGACGCCGCACGCGCGGCTCGAGCACCGCCTCTCGCCCGTCGGGCGGGAGGCGCTGCCCGCGCTCCACGAGATGACGGCCGTCAACCACTACTACTTCGTGCGGAAGAACATGCCGCAGACCCCGCGCACGTGGCTCGCCTTCTGCTGGAGCGAGGTCGGGGAGCTGCTCTCGGTCGTGAAGACGGGAGACGGCGCGGCCATCGCCGGCAAGCTGCGCGGGTACCGCCGGATCCTGCGCACGCTCGGCGGCGGGCCGGCGCGTCCGGTGCGGGAGGCGCTGTCATGACGGAGACTCCGTTCGCGAGCGTGATCGTCCCCGCCTTCAACGCCGCGCGGACGATCGGCGACACCCTCGAGGCGCTGCTCGCCCAGGACTACCCGAGCGGCCGGCTCGAGGTCATCGCGGTCGACAACCGCTCGACCGACGGCACGGCGGCGGTCATGTGCCGCTATCCGGTCCGCGTCGAGGTCGAGCGGCGGATGCAGAGCTCGTATGCGGCGCGAAACACCGGGCTCCGCACGGCGCGGGGCAGCGTCCTCCTCTTCACCGACGCCGACTGCCTGCCGGAGCCCGGCTGGGCGCGCGCGCTGGTCGCGGCGCTCGCCGACGAGGACGCCGGGGCGGCGGCCGGGCGCATCGAGCCCGCGGAGGCGACGACGCTCGTCGAGCGGTTCCAGGTCGAGGAGCGCGTGCTCGACGCGGCGAACGCGTTCACCCGCCCGCCGCTGCCGTTTGCGCAGACGGCGAACGCGGCCTACCGGCGGACGATCTTCGAGCGCGTCGGCCTCTTCGACCCGACGCTCGTCTCGGGCGGGGATCTCGACATGGCGTGGCGGATGCAGCGGGCGGGCTGGGGCCTCGCGTACGCACCGACCGCCCTCGTCCGCCATCGCCACCGCAAGACCTTCGGCGGACTCGTCCGCCTGTACGCGAAGAACGGCCACGGCGCCGCGCTGCTCGGCGAGCGCTACGCGAGCTACGCGCCGTACCAGAGCATCCGGGTCCCGGTGTGCCGGGTGAAGGAGATGAGCCAGGACCTCGCGGCGTTCGTCGTCGGGCTGCCCGGCGCCCTCTCGCGACGCGACGCGTACGCCGGGATGCGGCCGCTCTTCAAGCTCGGGCTGCACCTGGGGGACCTCCTCGGCTGGCTCCGGTGGCGCCTCGGTCCGCGCGGCGGCCGCGAGGCGCTCGGCTACCTGCCGGCGCGGCCCGACGACGTGCGGGAGGCCGTGTGATCGCGCTCGCGCAGGAGCACGCGCCCCGCGTGCGGGCCGAGCGGCAGCGGGTCGTCGGCCGGGGCGCCGTCGAGCGTCCGGAACGCGCCGCCGAGCGGCACGCGCCGGGGCACGTCGCCCGGGTTCACGACCACGCGGGCCTTCGCGAACTCGCGCACGAAGACGCGCCCGGGCGCCGGGCAGCGGTCGGTCGGCCGGTAGTCGGCGGCCGGGTCGAGGCACGCGAAGTCGCCCGTCGCGTCGCCCAGGTCGGTCGCGAGCGCCGGCCACCAGGTCTTGAGTGCGTTCAGGTCGCCCACGACGGAGCGGCCGCGGCGCGTGAGGAGGTAGCTCGCGAGGACGTACTCGCGCTTCGGCGGCTCCATGAGTGCGCCGCCGCCGCCGGTCGCCCAGGTGAAGACGCCGTGGCGGTTCGCGAAGTCGAGGTACGCGAGCTGCCGGAGCCAGTCCGCCTCGGGATGCGGCCGGCCGCCGAGCGTGAACGCGAAGTCCTCGACCTGGACGCCGTGCATGGCGAGCACCTGCCGCCCGATCAGGGGGTCCTCGTCGAACGACCGCCACGCCGACGCGTGGTTCCCGACGAAGAGCGCGTGGCGCGCGTCGAAGCGCCGGCGCAGCCGCTCGAGCGCCGCCAGCGTGTCGCGCCGGTACTCGGCGACCGTGTAGGGCTTCCGCGTCCGCGGGTTCACCGGCACGGCGGACCAGTTCTCGTCCGGGAAGCGCCCGCGGAAGACGTTGTCCACCCACACGCCGTCCCAGCCGTGCTTCGCCACCTCCGCGAGCGCCCGGTCGGCCCAGGCGTCGACGTAGGTGGGGCTCCCGAGGTCGAGGACGAGCATGCGGCCGCGCTTCAGACGGTCGAGGAAGATGGACACGGGCTCGCCGCGCTCGTCGCGGAGCACGACCTCCGGGTGCTCGCGGCGCAGGCGCTCGAGGAGGTACTGCTCGTTGCAGTCGCACCCGCCGTCGAGCGCGGCGAGGCTCATGTAGAAGAGAAAGCGGGCCGGGTTCCCAGCGGCGCTCGCCCGGCGGCGTGCCTCGGGAAGGAGCGCGCCCTCCTTGTCGGCGCCGCCGGTGACGAGCTGGAGGCGCTCCGGCCAGACGGGGATCGTCGCCGGGTCGTACATTCCGAGCGAGCCGCTCAGCTGGATCGCCCGCTCGCCTGCGGTCGCGGGCAGCGTCGCGAGGACGGCCGCGACGACCACGAGCGCGCGCACGGCGCGCAGCGTAGCACGGTCGGGAGGGACGAGCGATGAGCGCGAGCGCGTGCATCGTGAGCGTCGTGCGCCCGGCGCTCGACGTGCGGACGTATCACAAGGAGGCGCGCTCGCTCGCGGCCGCGGGCTGGGACGTCACCGTCATCGGCCGCGATCCGGGGCCGCCCCGGGTCGTCGACGGCATCCGGATCCTGCCGCTCCGGACGGCGCACGGTGCGGGCCGGGCGCTCGCACAGGTGCGCGCGCTCCGGCTCGCGCTCGGGACGCGGGCGGACGTCTACCACGTCGCCGATCTCGAGCTGCTGCCGGCGGCGCTGCTGCTCAAGCGGACGCGGCGGCCGATCGTCTACGACTGCATCGAGGACTACCCGGCGTACATGCACCTGAAGCCGTGGCTGCCGCCGCGGGCGCGGCCGGTCGCGGCCGCGGCCGTCGCGCGCCTGGAGCGGTTCGTGACGGCGCGGCTCGACGCCGTGCTCACGGCGGACGAGGGGACCGCCGAGCGCCTGCGGCGCTGGCAGCCCGCGACGATCGTGCTCCACAACTTCCCGCGCCGGACGGACTTCGCGCCGGCCCCGCCGGAGGCGCGGCGGCCGCTCGACGTCCTCTACCACGGGAGCCTTCCCGCCTATCACCTCGAGGCGCTCGTCGAGATCGGGCGGAGGCTCGCGCGACGCGTGCCCGACTTCCGCTGCTCCATCGTGGGCGAGCCGGATTCGGCGCGCGCCTGGGCGGAGTTCGCGGAGGGCCTCGCCCGGCACGGGCTGAACGGGCGGATGACGCTCCGGCCGCGCGTGCCGTTTCGGCAGGTTCCGGCGCTCCTCGGCCTCGCGCGCACGGGCGTCGTCCCGCTGCCCGACGTGGCGAAGTTCCGCACGAACGTCCCGATGAAGCTCTTCGAATACCTGGCCGCCGGCGTCCCCGTCGTGACGAGCGACCTGCCGCCCGCGCGCCGCCTCCTCGAGGGGAGCGACGCGGCCGTGCTCGTCCCGCCGGGCGACCACGACGCGTTCGCGGACGCGCTCGCCCGTCTCGTGCGCGACCCCGGGGCGGCGGCGGCGCTCGCGCGGCGCGGGCTCGAGCTCGTGCGCGAGCGGTGCCACTGGGAGCGGGAGGAGGCGATGCTGCTGAGAGTCTACGGTGATCTCCTCTGCGGCCCGGGCGTCGCGTCGCTCGCGGCGGCCATGCAGGCATGACGGGCCGGCTCCTCATCGTGAACGCCGACGACTACGGGCTCACCGCGGGCGTCGACCGCGGAATCGAGCGCGCGGTCGCGGCCGGCGGCGTGACGAGCGTCAGCGTCCTCGGGAACCTCGCGGCGCCGGCCGCCGTGGTGCGGCTCGCGACGCTTCGGCCCGGCCTGTCGATCGGCGCGCACCTGAACCTCACGACCGGGCGCCCCGTGCTGCCGCCGGCGGCGGTTCCGTCGCTCGTCGGGCCGGGCGGGCGCTTCCATCCGCTCGGCGTCCTCACGCGGCGCGTGCTGACGGGACGCGTCCGCCGGGTCGAGGCGGCGGCCGAGCTCGCGGCACAGCTCGGGCGCCTCCGGCGGACCGGCGTCGTCGTCGACCACCTCGACTCCCACGAGCACGTGCACCTGCTGCCCGTCGTCATGGGCGCGGTCGTCCGCCTGGCGCGGCGGTCGGGCGTCCTCCGGCTCCGGACGCACCGCCCCCGTCTCCTCCCGGCGGACCGGGCCGGGGGGGCGGGCGGGCTTCCCACCTATTACCTGCGCCATCCGCGGCGGGTGCTCGCGCACGCGGCGAAGCGGCTCGCCGCGGCGCACTTCCGCCGGCTGGGGCTCGCCGGCCCGGACGGGATGGTCGCGCCGTCGCTCCTCCTCGGGGCACCGCTCGCTGCGCCGCTCGCCGCGTGGCGGGCGATCGCGGCGTCGCTGCCGCGCGGGCTCTGGGAGCTCGTCGTCCATCCCGCCGACCTCGACGTGCCGCGGACGGCCGAGGACGAGGCGCGGCTCGGCGAGCTGGTCGCCCGGCGGGGCGCGGAGCTCGAGACCCTCTGCGATCCCGCCTTCGGCGAGGCGCTGCGGGCCCACGGTGTGACGCTCGCGTCGTTCGGAGGAACGCCGCTCGGCACGGGCGCGCGGGGGGAGGAGGCGCATGCGCGGCGTCGGGCTTGAGCGACACGCGCGGCGTTGGGCGCGGGCGTTCCTGCCCCTGTACCACCGGCTCCCGGGACCCGTGCGCGACCTCGCCGTGTCCGCGCGCGGGTGGCCGCTCGCGCGGCTCCGCACGAGCCCGTGGGCGCGCGAGGAGGTGGCGCGCGGCGAGCGGCTCGAGCGCGACCTCGCGGCCGCCGAGGCGCTCGCGGTCGCGCGGCTGCGCGCGATGCTCGCGCACGCGGCGCGGACGGTGCCGTACTGGGCGCGCCTCTTCGCCGAGGTCGGCTTCGACCCCGACGGCGTCGCGAGCCCGGCCGACCTCCGCGCGCTCCCGATCCTCGAGCGCGACGTGGTGCGCCGCGCGTGGTCCGAGCTCCAGTCGCGGGCGGTGCCCGACGCCGACGCGATCTTCACGAGCACGAGCGGCACGACCGGCGCCGGCCTCGCGGTGCGCGCGACGCCCGAGGCGTACGCCCGGACGTGGGCGCAGCAGCTGCGGCACTGGCGATGGGGCGGGGTGCGGCCGGGCGATTGGCGCATCACGCTCTTCGGCGCCGAGGTGGTCCCGCGCGCGGCGGACGCGCGGCGTCTGTGGGTCTACAACGCGCTCGAGCGGCAGATCCTGCTCTCGGCGTACCATCTCTCGCCCGCGCACGCGGACCGCTACCGCGCCCGCCTCGAGCGGCGGCCGCACGTCGTCGAGGGCTTCCCGTCGATCCTCGGCGACCTGGCGCTCGTGATCGGCCCCGCGCGTCCCGGTCGCCCGCGCGCCCGCGTGGTCTACACGACGGGCGAGGCGCTCCTGCCCGAGATGCGCCGGCGGATCGCGGAGGCGTTCGGCGCGCCGGTGCTCGACCAGTATGGACAGGACGAGAAGGTGGGCTTCATCCTCGAGTGCCGCGCCGGGACGTACCACCAGATCGTCGAGTACGGCGTCCTCGAGGTCGTGGACGACGCGGGGCGGCCGGTGCCGGACGGCACGGAAGGCCACCTCGCCTGGACGGGGCTCGTGAACGCGGCGATGCCGCTCGTGCGCTACCGCCTCGGCGACCTGGGGACGCGGCTGCCCGCCGGGGCGCCGTGCCCGTGCGGCGTCGCGTACCCGGCCGTCGCGCCGACCATGACGCGGACCGGCGACTCGCTCCGGCTCGCCGGCGGCCATCGCATCTCGCCGCGGCTCTTGAACCAGCTGCTGAAGGAGTGCCGGACCTTCGCCGCCGCGCAGTTCGTCCAGGACGGGCCCGACCGCGTGACGCTCGTCGTCGAGCGGGCGGCGGACGCCGGCGACGGCGCGGCCGAGGCCGAGGCGCGCCGGCTCGCCGAGCGCCTCGGCGGACAGTTCGGCGGGCGCGTCCGCTTCGGCGCCCGCGTCGTGCCGGCGATCGGCCGCGAGCCGAGCGCGAAGCGGCGACTCGTCGTCGTTCGGGAGGGCGCCCATGTCGCCTGAGCCCTTCGTCACCGTCATCGTCCCGGTGCGCAACGAGATCCGGACCATCGACCGCTGCCTCGCGGCGCTCGTCGACCAGGACTACCCGCAATCCCGCATCGAGATCCTGGTCGTCGACGGCGCGAGCGACGACGGCACGCCGGAGGCGGTCCGCCAGCGGGCCGCCGCGGCGCCGCACATCCGGCTCCTCGAGAACCCCGACGGGCGCGCCGCCGCCGGCATGAACCTCGGCATCGCCGCGGCGCGCGGCGAGGTCGTCGCGCGCGTCGACGGGCACGCGATCGTCCCGCCCGATTTCGTGTCGCGGACCGTGGACGCGCTCGTCCGCCGGCCCGACGTCGCGTGCGTGAGCGGCGCGCTCGTGACGCTCGGGCGGACCGCGACCGGCCGGGCGATCGCGGCGGCGATGAGCTCGATCGCCGGCGTCGGGTGGGCGCGCTTCCGGACCGGCGCCCGCCGCGAGCGGCTCGTCGACACCGTCGCGTTTCCGGTCTACCGGCGCGCGACGCTCGAGCGCCTCGGGAAGCTCGACGAGGAGCTCGTGCGCAACCAGGACGACGAGCTGAACCTGCGGCTCACGCGCGCCGGCGGCCGGATCCTCCTCCTGCCCGACCTCCGGATCGTGTACTTCTGTCAGTCGACGCTGCGCGGGCTCTGGCGCCAGTACTTCCAGTACGGGTTCTGGAAGGTGCGGGTGATCCAGAAGCACGGCGCGCCCGCGTCGTGGCGCCATCTCGTCCCCGGCGCGCTCGTCGCCGCGCTCGCGGTGCTCCTCCCGCTGGCGCTCGTCCCCGCGCTCCGTCCGCTGGCGCTCGGCGCCGTCGGGGCCTACGCGGCGGCCGTCGTCGCCGCGAGCGTCGCGCTCGGCGCGACGCACGGCGTGCTGCTCGTGCCGCGCATCGCCGCGGCGATCGCCACGCTCCACGTCGCGTACGGCTGCGGCTTCTGGAAGGGGCTCGCGACCTTCGGCGTGCCGCGGCCCGGCCGCGCCGAGGTGCTGCCCGTCTCGCTCGCGGAGGACCACGGCCGATGACGGCCGGGGCGCGCCGGGCGGCGGCGCTCGTGCTCGGCCTCTTCGCCGCGGCGCTCGCCCTCGACGTCGCGGGCATCGGCTGGGGGCTGCCGAGCGCCGAGCGCAGCCGGAACGCGCCGCTCGACGTGCGCTGGTACGCGGCGCCGCAGACCGCGGCCCGGCTCTACGAGACGGCGCCGTACGAGAGCTACAACCCGGACGAGGGCGCGGTGCTGAACGCGCTCTCCCACATGCGGCCGCGCGCGCTCGACCTGAACCCGCACTACTTCAACTACCCGACGCTCTGGATCTACGCGACGGGCGCGGCGCTCGCCGCCGCCGCGGCGGCGGGCGCCGTCCGGCTCGAGCACGCGAAGGCGTACTACCTCGCGCGTCCCGAGGCGATGGCGGCCGTCTACCGCGTCGGGCGGCTCCTCGCGGCGACCTTCGCGGCGTGCGGCGTGGTGCTCGTCTTCGTCGCCGTGCGGACGCTCTTCGACGCCCCGACCGCCGCGCTCGCGGGGCTCGCCCTCGCGCTGACCCCGCTCTGGGTCCGCGACGCGCACTTCATGCTCGTGAACGTGCCCGCGGCGGTGTGGATGGCCGCGAGCGCGGCGCTCGCGGCGCGCGCGCTCGCCCGCGGGTCGACGGCGGCGCTCGTCGCGAGCGGGCTCGCGGCCGGGCTCGCGGCTTCGACGAAGTACCCTGCGGGGGCCGTCGTCGCGCTGCCGCTGCTCGTCGCGGCGGAGCGCGCCGCGCGCGCGGGGCGGCGCCGGACGGCGGGCGGCGTCGCGGCGGTCGTCGCGGCGGCGCTCGTCGGCTTCGTCGCCGGCACGCCGTACGCCGTGCTCGCGCCGCGCGAGGCGCTCGCCGGCATCGCGTTCGAGGCGCGCGACAAGAGCGGGCTCGCCCCGCCCGGGCTCGTCGCCGCCGGGCTCGTCCTCGCGCAGGGCACGGTGCTCGCCGCCGTCACCGTCGCGGGTCTCGGGCTCGTCGCGGTGCGGATCCGTGACGCGCGCCACCGCTTCGTGCTCGCCTGGGTGGCCGCCGGCCTCGCGCAGCGGCTCGTGTCGCCCGCGGATCCGCTGCGGTACCTGGTCCTCGCGCTCCCGCCGCTCGCCGTCGCCGCCGGCCTCGCGCTCGCGGCGCTCCGGCGGGCGCTCGGCGGGCGGGTCGTCGGCACGGCGGCGGCGCTCCTCCTCCTCGCGCCGGCGCTCGGCTACGCGCTCGACGTCGACCGCGTGCTCTGCGGACCCGACGTCCGCACCGTCGCCGCGGGCTGGATCGCGGCGCAGGGCGCACGCGCCGTCGCCGTGCCGGGGAGCCTCTACTTCGACATGCCGCCGCTCGACGCCGAGCGGCGGCGGATCGTCGACCTCGGGACGCCCGAGGCGGGCGCGGCCGACCTCGCCGTCGTGCCCTCCACGCGGCTCGCGCGCGCGCGGCCGTCGCTCGCGGGGCGAGCGACCCTCGCCGTCTTCCGGCAGGGGCCGCTCGCCCTCTGGACCTGGCCCGTCGCCGCCCGGCCGAGCGATTGGGCCTTCACGTTCCTCGACGTCTACGTGTTCGGCCGGACGAGGACCGCGCCGCTGCGCGGCCCGAGCGTCACCGAGGTGACGCGCGACCCGTGATCGAGGAACGTGCCGCCGAGCGGCACGGTGACCGTCCGGCCCGAGCTCGGGTTCGCGAGCACGCGCCCCTTCTCCCACTCGCGGACGTAGATCTTGCCCGGGCTCGGGCAGTCCCCGGTCGGCGCGAGGCCGGCGTTCGGATCGAGGCAGGTGTAGCGGCCGGTCGGCGCGCCGAGGTCGAGCGCGAGATCGTCCCACCAGTTGTCGAGGTTGTTCAGCTCGGAGATGGTCGAGAAGCCCTCCTTGGTGAGGAGGTAGCTCGCGAGCAGGAAGCCGCGGCGCGACGGGTCGCCGATCGCGCCCGACGTCGACCCGCAGCACACCGTCCGCGTGCCGTGCTGGTTGGCGAAGTCGAGGTAGCGGAGCTGCTGGATCCACTCGCTCTCGGTGTGCGGGCTGCCGTCGTAGTTGAAGACGCAGTCCTCGATCTCGACCCCGTCCATCGTGAGGATCTCGCTCTGGGTGACGGGCAGGTTGAAGGTCTCCGCGCGCCACGACTGCGAGTGGTTGCCGACGAGGATCTTCCCCTCGGCGTGGAAGCGGCTCCTCAGGATCTGGAGCGCGTTCAGGATGTCGTTGCGGTAGTCCTCGGGCCGGTAGGGCGCGCCCGTGCGCGGGTTGTAGGGCCAGCTCGACCACTCGGCGAACTGCCCGCGCGCGACGTTGTCGGCGAAGACGCCGTCCCAGCCGTAGCGGTCCGCGATCGCGAGGGCGAAGTCGGCCCACGCGTTCACGAAGGCCGGATTGCCGATGTCGACGGCGTAGACCCGGCCGATGCCGTTCACCGTCGACACGGCGCCGCCGCTCCCGTTGCGGAGGATCCATTCGGGGTGGCTGCCGCGGAAGGCGTCGTAGAAGTCCTGGTCGAGGCAGCCGCAGCGCGAGTCCATGTCGGTCATGCTGAAGTAGTAGATGAACTTGACGTCGTCGTTCCCCGCGCTCGCCGCGAGCGCCCGCGCGGCGGGGAGCTTCGCGCCCTCCAGGTAGCCGCCGCCGAGGATCAGGTCGAGCTTCTTCGGCCACACGGCCACGGTGCGGGGGTCGTACGAGCCGAGGTAGCCGCCGACGTAGATCGACTCGTAGCGGCGTGTGGGCTTGGCGCCGCCGCCACCGCCGCCGGCGGGGCCGTCGCCGCCGCCCGTGACGCGCGCGACGTCTTCCGGCGTCAGGAGGGAGAGGCCGAGGCTCGCATCGAGCGGCTCCCACGTCCGCCCGGCGTCGTGCGAGCCGCCGAGCGATTCGACGGCGACGCCGGTGACCGGCCGGCCGAGCGGGAGATCGGTGACGAGCGCGCGCTGACGGAGGCAGCCGCCGCGCTTCGCCGGAGCGCTCAGGCGGATCGTGTACGGGACGCCGGGCGAGAGGACGACGCGGTCGACGATCGCCGCCGGCCGGTACACGGCGGCCGCGCGGGTGCGGTGGCGCCCGCGACCCGGGGCGTGGTGCCTGACGAGCGAGCCGGACAGGATGGTCCTGCCGCCGCTCGACAGAGTGAACTCCAGGTGCCCGCGCCGTCCGGAGCTGAACGGGAGCTGCACGCCCCCCAGCGTGACGGGCGCGCTCGGGACGATCGTCTCCTCCACCTGGTGCGTGCCGCAGATGCGGATCATCGGGCGGTCCGGCATCGCACGGTACGGCTGCCCCCACCAGCGGCCGTCGGCGAACGCGAGCGCGAAGAGCGGCGCGGCGCCGCCCAGCTTCTGGTGCGCCTTCCGGTGGCGCAGGTGCTCGAGCCGCCAGAGGCCGTCCGCCGCCGCGCGCTCGCTCTCGACGACGTACGTGAGCCACGCCCCGTTCCAGCGCACGCACGCGTAGACGAGGTGGTAGACCGTGCCCTGCCGGAGCGACGCCTCGAGCGGCGTCGCGATCCAGCCCGGCTGCCGCCGCGCGCCGGGCGCGGGCTCGACATGCGCGATGGGCGCGCTCGCGAGGACCGCGCCGGGCGAGCCGTCCGCGTCCGCGCGCAGGGTGAGGCTGCACCCGGGCTGGGTGCGCCGCCACGACGCGTAGACCGTCGTGAGCGTCGTCGTCGCGGGCGCCGTGAATCGGATGCCGATGCCGCGGCGCCCGATGCCCACCGCGCGCTCCCGCACGGGCGCCGCGGGCGCGCCCGAGAGCGTCGCGGCGAGACCGGCGGGCTCGGTGCTCGCGGCGGACGCGCCGCGAGCACCGAGGGCCGCCACGACAACCACCGCCCACAGTCCGCCGCGCCACCACCGTCCACTCCGAGCCTCGACCAGTCGGTTCAACCGCATCCGCTGCCTCCTCCGCCGACGGTTGAGAATCGGAACCGCCACCGCAGCCCCAGCCCGCCGACTCGGCGCGGCGGCTTACCACCCGCTTCCGGTAGGCGGCAACGTCAAAAAGGTGACTGTGACCTATGTCCATACGTGACGACCCCGATCGGCGCGCTCGCGAGCTGGAAAGCTCGGACGAATGGGAGATCGCGGTGCGCGAACGCGCGCCGGGCGCGGGCGCGCACGCGCCCGCGCGCGCGGAGCGGCACGAGGAGATCCCGTTCCATCGTCCGGCGATCGGCGATGCCGAGATCGCGGAGGTCGTCGCGACGCTCCGTTCGGGCTGGCTCACGACGGGACCGCGCGCCGTCCGCTTCGAGGCGGCGTTCGCGGAGCGGCTCGGCGTCCCGCACGCGCTCGCCGTCAGCACCGGCACGGCCGCGCTCCACCTCGCGCTCCGCGCCGCCGGCGTCGGTCCCGGCGACGAGGTGATCGTGCCGACGTTCACGTTCGTCGCGACCGCCGAGGCGGTGCTGTATCTCGGCGCCCGGCCGGTCCTCGCGGACGTCGACCCGGCGACGGGGCTGCTCCTCCCGCAGGAGGTCGAGCGCCGGTGGACCGCGCGCACGCGCGCCGTCGTGCCCGTGCACCTCGCGGGGGCCCCGTGCGACTCCGGCACGATCGGTGCGATCGCGCACGCGGGGGGCGGTGTCGTCGTCGACGATGCGGCGCACGCGCTGCCCGCGCGCCGCGACGGGCGCCTCGTCGGCACGATCGCCGACGCCACCGCGTTCAGCTTCTACGCCACGAAGACCCTGACGACGGGCGAGGGCGGCATGGTGACGACCGCCCGCGAGGATTGGGCCGAAACCATCCGCGTCCTACGCCTTCACGGGATGTCCCGCGACGCGTGGAAGCGCTACAGCGCCGCCGGAACGTGGGCCTATGACGTCCTCGACGTCGGCTACAAGTACAACCTGCCGGACGTCCTCGCCGCGCTCGGGCTCGTGCAGCTCGCGCGGCTCGACGAGCTCCACGAGGCCCGCCTCGCGCGCGTCGAGCGGTACCGCGCCGGGCTCGCGGATTCGGACCTCGTCGAGCTGCCCGAAGAGCCTCCGGGCGTCCAGTCGGCGTGGCACCTCTACGTCGTGCGGCTGCGGCTCGACCGGCTCCGCGTCGACCGCGCGGCCGTGGCCGACGCGCTCCGCGCGCGCGGCATAGGGACGAGCGTGCACTTCATCCCCCTCCACCTCCACGCGTACTATCGGCGCACGTTCGGGACGGCGCGCGGCGACCATCCCGGTGCCGAGGCGCTCTTCGCGCGGTGCCTGAGCCTCCCGCTCTACCCGGACCTCGCGCTCGACGACGTCGACCGCGTGGTGGACGCCCTCCGCGGCGTCCTCGAGGCGGCCCGGCGATGACGGGCGCGCGCCCCGCGATGCGGGTCGTCGACGTCGCCGTGGCGGGCGCGCTCCTCGCCGTCACGGCGCCGCTGCTCGGCGTGCTCGCGCTCGCCGTGCGCCTCACGTCGCCCGGCCCGGCGTTCTTCCGGCAGACGCGCGTCGGACGCGACGGCCGTCCGTTCCGGCTGCTGAAGCTCCGCACCATGACGGCGCGCGCCGCCGGTCCGTCGATCACGGCCGCCGACGACGGGCGCATCACGCCGCTCGGCCGCTGGCTCCGCCGCTGGAAGCTCGACGAGCTGCCGCAGCTGGTGCACGTCCTCACGGGCACGATGAGCCTCGTCGGGCCCCGCCCGGAGGTGCCCGAGTACCTCGCCGCGCTCGGGGCGGCCGCGCGCGAGTACACGGCCGTCCGTCCCGGGCTCGCCGACCCCGCGACGCTCCGCTACTACGACGAGGCCGAGCTCCTCGCGGGCGCGGCGGACCCCGAGCGGCGCTACGTCGAGGTCATCCTGCCCGACAAGGTGCGGCTCAGCTGCGCCTACACGCGCGAGCGGACGCTCGCGTCGGACCTGCGCGTCCTCTGGGCCGTCGTCCGCCGGGTGCTCGGCGTCGCGCCCGTCCTCGGAAGTCGCCATGCCTAAGCCGGAGCGGTCTCCCGCCCCGCGCGAACGGGGGGTCGCGGTGGCGAACCCGATCGAGCGCGCCCTGGCGGATCTGATCGCGGCGCGCCGCGCGCGCCTCGGCGTGATCGGTCTCGGCTACGTCGGGCTCCCGCTCGCGTGCACGTTCGCCGAAGGCGGCTTCCCCGTCGTCGGCTTCGATGCGGACCCCGAGAAGGTCGCGCGGCTCGCGCGCGGCGAGAGCTACATCGCCCACCAGCCCGCCGCGCGCCTCCGGCCGCTGATCGCGCCGCTCGACACGGTGCTCGGGCGCGACGGGGCGGGGCGGCTCGCGCCGACGACCGAGCTCGAGCGTCTTCGGGCCTGCGACGCCGTCCTCATCTGCGTGCCGACCCCGCTCACGGCGTCGCGCGAGCCGGATCTGTCGTTCGTCGTCGCCAGCACCGAGGCCGTCGCGCGCACGCTGCACGCGCGCGAGCTCGTCGTCCTCGAGAGCACGACCTATCCCGGGACGACGGACGAGGTCGTCCGGCCGCGCCTCGAGTCGACCGGGCTCGTCGTCGGCCGGGAGGTGTTCCTCGCGTTCTCGCCCGAGCGCGAGGACCCGACGAACCCGCGGTACACGACGCGGACGATCCCGAAGCTCGTGGGCGGGGTGACGCCCGCGTGCACGCGGCTGGCGGCCGCGCTCTACGGCGCCGTCATCGAACGGCCGATCGTCGTGCGCTCGGCGCGCGTCGCGGAGGCCGCGAAGATCCTCGAGAACACCTACCGGAGCGTGAACATCGCGCTCGTGAACGAGCTCAAGATGCTCTTCGACCGCATGGGGATCGACGTGTGGGAGGTGGTCGAGGCGGCGGCCACGAAGCCGTTCGGCTTCACGCCCTTCGCCCCCGGCCCCGGGCTCGGCGGCCACTGCATCCCCGTCGACCCGTTCTACCTGTCGTGGAAGGCGCGCCAGCACGGCTTCACGACGCGCTTCATCGAGCTCGCGGGCGAGATCAACACCGGGATGCCCGAATGGGTCCTCCGGAAGCTCGACGACGCGCTCAACGCGCGGGGGCGGGCCGTTCGTGGCGCGCGCGTGCTCGTCCTCGGCGTCGCCTACAAGCCGAACGTCGACGACACGCGGGAGTCGCCGGCGCTCCACCTGCTCGAGCTCCTCCGCGAGCGCGGGGCGCGCGTCGCGTACCACGACCCGTGGGTTCCCGCGCTCGGGAGCTTCCGGCGCTACCGCTTCAATTTGCGCTCGACGCCGCTCACCGCGGACACGCTCCGGCGCAGCGATGCCGTGCTCGTCGTGACGGCGCACGACGCCTTCGACCCGGAGTTCGTCGTGCGCCACAGCCGCCTCGTCGTGGACACGCGGAACTTCACGCGCGCCGTCCGGGCGGGGCGCGAACGCATCGTGCGCGCATGAGGCGGCGGCTCGGCGTCGCCGTCGCCGTCGCGCTCGCGATCGGCACGCGGGCACGGGCCGGCGGGCTCCTCGTCGTCGCCCCGCATCCGGACGACGAGGTGCTCGCGGCGGGCGGGCTCCTCGCGACGGCGCTCGCCGCCGGACGCGACGTGCACGTCGCGGTCGTGACGAACGGCGACTACTACGGCACGGACTACGGGCTCTCGCGCGAGACCGAGTCCGTGAACGCGCTCGGGCTGCTCGGGCTGCCGGAGAACGACGTCGTGTTCCTCGGCTATCCCGACGCCGGGCTCCTGTCGGTGTGGAACGACGCCCCGGGCACCGGCGACGCGTATCTCTCGCCGCGCAGCGGTCGGAAAGCGACGTACGGGGATCGCGGCTACGGGCGGACGGACTGGCACACGGCGGTCACGGGCGTGCCCGGGCCGTACAACCGCCCGACCCTCGTCGACGACGTCCGCGGCGTGCTCGCGCACGTCGATCCCGACGAGATCGTCGTGACCGGGCCGTTCGACGAGCATCCCGATCACCGCGCGACGTTCTACGCCGTCCGCGACGCCGCGCGCCTCGTCGCGGCCGCGGACGGACGCTTCCGGCCGCTGCTCGAGACGACGATCGTGCACGACCCGCTCGACTACCCCTTCGACGACTTCTGGCCCGTGGGGACGCCGCACGACGGCACGCTGCCCGCCGGAGACGACGACGCGTGGCCGAACCCGGCGGCGTCGAGCGGCGTCCCGCGGCGGTTCGACCCCACCGTGCCGTTCGTCATGCCGCCGTCGCTGCCGCGGACGATTCTCGACTGGACGGCGCGCGTCTCCCGGGCCGTTCCGCCCGCCATGCGCGTCGCGGCCTTCGACCAGAACCTGAAGGCGCAGGCGCTGTCGCGCTACCGGAGCCAGGCGAGCGACGTCCTCTGGTCGCACGCGAAGGCGGACGAGTTCTACTGGGCCGACGCCGTCCGCGTCGGCAGCTACTCGACGAACGTCGCGCGCGGGGCGACGGCCAGCGCGTCGAGCGCGGCGCCGGGGCAGGGGGCGGCGCAGGCTATCGACGGGGTCGTCGACGGGGCGCCCGCGGCGCCCGGCACCGAATGGGCCGTCGCGGGTCCGGCGACGGCCCATTGGCTCCACCTCGCCTGGCCCGCCCCGGTCCTCGTCGACCGGGTCGTGCTCTACGACCGCGTGGGCCTCGGCGATCGGGTGACCGCGGGCCGGCTCGTGCTCGACGACGGCACGGTCGTGCGCGTGCCGGCGCTCGCGAACGATGGGCGCGGCGACGAGGTGGTCCTCGACCGCTCGCACCGCATCCGGTCGCTCACGTTCACCGTCGACGAAGACGTCGGGACGCCGGGCCTCGCGGAGCTGGAGACGTTCGGCACCGCAGCGTCGCCCCTCTGCCGCACGGCGATGGACTGCGTGCCGCCCGGGCCGTGCAGCGTCGCGTCGTGCCGCGGCGGTCTCTGCGTCTCCGACCCGGTCGCCGACGGCACGCCGTGCGGCGACGAGGACGCGTGCAACGGCGTCGAGGCGTGCCGGGCCGGGACGTGCGCGCGCGACCCCGCGCAGGACTGCGCCGACGACGACCCGTGCACGGCCGACACGTGCGTGGCGCCGGGCGCGTGCGAGCACGCGTCGTCGTGCGCCCCGGTGCCGGTCGCTGGGCGCGGCGGATGCCGCCTGGGCGTCGTCGGAATCCCGCGCGGACTCTGCGAGGACGGAGACCCCGCGTGCGACGCCGATCGGACGAGCGACGGCGCGTGCTCCTTCCGGGTGATCCTCTGCACCGATCCCGGACCGGCGAGCGCCCGATGCGACTTCCGGGCGCCGGTGGCGAGCGTGCGCGTCCGCCGCAAGAAGGCGGGCGGCTTGGCGGAGCTCGCGGCCCTCCTCGATCCGCGCCTGCCCGTGACGGGGCGGACGTGCGTCGGACCCGTCGCCGTACGGGTCGCGCTCGCGGGCCGGCTCCGCCGGAGGGTCGCCCGCGAGCACGTGCCCTTCGTCGTGACGCTCGCCGACGGCCGGAAGCTGCACGCGGTCCTCAAGGTCGGCTGCCGCCCGGCGCCCGTCGGGGGGCGCCGCCGGCCGCCCGCACCGCTCGCGCCGTAGTGGGCGATGTCTCGGGCGGCGCTCGGACGGCCCGGGCGCGTCGTGCGGATCGGCGTCGTCCTCTGCACGCTCGCGCTCGTGGGGGAGGGGACGTTGCGCGTCGCGCGCTTCGGCCCGTCCCGCGCGGCGATCGGTCCGTGGAGCGTCGCGCCGCCGTGGAGCGCGCTCCGGACGCTCGACGAGCGGGGCGATCCCGTGCTCCGCCCGCACGCCGACGCGCGCTGGGCGCTCGCGCCCGGCCAGCCCGTCGTGCGCTACCGGCTGAACGCGCTCGGCCTGCGGGAGGACGCCGATCCGGCGCCGCGCCCCGCGCCTGGCGTCTGCCGGATCCTGACCGTCGGCGACGCGTACACGTTCGGCTACGGCGTCGCGGCGCGGGACACGTATCCGCGTCGGCTCGCGCGTCGGCTCGCACCCGTTCGGGCCGTCGAGGTGCTGAACGGCGGCGTTCCGAACCTGCACGTCGGGCAGGAGCGGCGTCGGCTCGCGGCACTCCTGCCGCGGCTCGCGCCCGACGTCGTCCTCGCGAGCTTCTCGTGGTGGGATGTCGTCCCGGCGCCCGAGACGCCACCGCCGCCGCGCTGGTCGCGCGCGTGGCTCGCGCGCGGCCTCGAGGCGCGCGTCGCGGCGCTCGGGGGGTCGATCGGGCTCGTCGACCGCGGCTTCCGACTCGTGCGGCACGCGCTCACGCCGGCGTTCTTCGAGCCGTCGGGGCTCGCGCGGGAGATCGCGCCGCTCGCGGGCCGTCCCGAGGACCTCGGGGCGCGATGGACGGCGACGCAGGCGGCGATCGCCGGCATGGCGGCGGACGCGCGGGCGGCCGGCGCGCGGTTCGCGCTCGTCGTCACGCCGCTCGACCTCGAGGTCCGGCCCGAGCGGCGACGGCTCTATCGCGAGGAGCGCCTCCCGTATCCCGCCCACGGGTTCCGCGACGTCGACTACGCGTCGACCGACGCGATGCCGCGCGCCCTGGCGGCGTTCGCGGCGCGGGAGGGCATTCCGTTGATCGACACGACGCCGGCCTTTCGCCGGCGTCGCGCCGCGGACCTGTTCCTTCGCGGCGACTACCACGCCGGCCCGGCCGGCCATCGACTGATCGCGCGCGAGACGGCGCGCTGGGTCGTCGCGACGCAGGCGTGCGCGGGGACCGAGAGGAGTCGAGAAAGGAGTGACAGGCATGGAGTCTCGGACGAAGCTCGTCGAGGTGTGGACGTTCGCCCTGCTCGCGGCGGCGTGGCTCGTGCTCGCAGCGACGCCGGGGCGGGCGCAGACGTGCCTCGACCTCGGGATCTTCGCGGGGCGGGGCGTGGGCGACGGGGGACCGGGAGCGCAGGCGGTCCTGTGGTCGCCGCGGCAGGTGGCGGTCGACGGCGCCGGCAACCTGTTCATCGCCGACGCGCAGAACGACCGCATCCGTCGTTGGGACGCGGCGACGGGCACGGTGACGACCGTCGCCGGTGAGGGCGCGCCGCAGCCCGCGATCGAGGGGCAGCCGGCGACGCTCACCGGTCTCAAGGAGCCGAGCGGCGTCGCGCTCGCCGGGACGGACGTCTACATCGCCGACACGGGCCACGACGTCGTGTGGAAGGTCGGCGCCGACGGCCTCCTCACCCGCGTCGCCGGCAGCGGCATCACGACGGGCTCGATCGACGGCGACGACCCCGGCAAGCCCGGGAACGACGCGGCGGACGACCTGAACGACGGGCAGCTCGCGACGAACGCGACCCTCAACCTGCCGGTCCGTCTCGCGCTCGACTCGGCGGGGAGCGTGTTCATCAGCGACCTCGGCAACGGGCGCGTGCGCAAGGTCGACGCGGCGACGCACCGGATCTCCACGATCGCCGCGGGACTCGCGCGGCCGATCGGCCTCGCCTTCGGCGCCGGCGACACGCTCTACGTCGCCGACGCGACCGCGAACCGCGTCTACAAGCTGGTGGGCGGGACGCTGGTACCCTTCGCCGGGAACGGAACGGCGGGGGCCGCCGGTGACGGCGTGCCGGCGCTCTCGACGCCGCTCAACGGACCGACGGACCTCGCCGTCGACTCGAGCGGCGTCGTGTTCATCGCGGACACGAACAGCAACGTCATCCGCAAGGTGACCACCGACGGGAAGATCCACCTCGTCGTCGGCGACGGGAACCTGGGCTTCCGGGAGGGTCCGGCGATCTTCGCGCGCTTCAACCACCCGGGCGTCGCGCTCGGCGCGGGGGGCGCCGTCATCATCCCCGACACCGACAACAACCGGGTCCGCCGATACGACCCCGCGGCCGATGCGACCAGCACGCTCGTGGGCGACGGCAACGGCCCGGGCGACGGCGGGGCGGCCGCCCAGGCCCTCCTCAACCGTCCGACCGGCCTCGCCGTCGGCGCCGCGGGCGTCTACATCTCCGAGCACGACAGCCACCGCGTGCGCCTGATCGACGGCGCGGGCGGCATCACGACCGTCGTCAACCGGGACGGCGTGAACGCCTCGCCGGTGGACGGCACCGCCGCCGCCGTCGCCCCGCTCCGGCAGCCGACGGGCATCGCGGTCGACGCCGCCGGCAACGTCTACATCGCCGACGCGCAGGACCACCGCGTCTACCGCATCGACGCCGCCGGCACGCTCCACGACTTCGCGGGCAAGGTCGCCGGCGGGGTCGGTGTCGCGGGCAAAGGGGGCGAGAACGTGCCCGCGGTCGGCGCGCCGCTCGACACGCCGCTGCGGATCGCCATCGGCGGCGACGGCGCGGTCTACATCACGGACTTCAACAACCATCGCATCCGGCGCGTGACCGCCGACGGGAGGATCAGCACCGCGGTCGGATCGGGCGTGCCCGGCGCGGCCGACGGACCGGCGGCGGTGGCGCAGCTCACGCAGCCGTCGGGGCTCGCCTTCGACAGCGCGGGCAACCTGTACATCGCGGACTTCGGCAACCACCTCATCCGGAAGGTGGACACGGCCGGCAACGTGACGCGCATCGCCGGCGTCCCCGGCACGCCGGGCGCCGCCGGCGACGGCGGACCCGCGGGAAGCGCGATGCTGAACGGGCCGACGGACGTCGTCGTCGACCGCGACGGCGCGCTCCTCATCGTCGACCAGCTGAACAACAAGGTCCGGCGCATCGCGCCCGGGCCGAACGGGATCGACGGATCGGGGACGATCACGACGATCCTCGGCGACGGGCGGCCCGCGTTGGCCGTCGGCCCCGGGCCGCAGGCGAGCATGCTCATCCCGACGGACATCGAGATCGATCCAGCCGGTCGGCTTCTCGTCGCGGATCGCGGGAACCAGCTCGTGCGCGTCGCGACGCCCGGCAGCGACTGCGGGGGCGGGGGTGGGGGCGGACACGTCGGCTGCCGCACGAACGCGGACTGCAACGACGGCGACGGCTGCACGGTCGACACGTGCGGCGGAGACGGCGTGTGCCGCTACGACGTCGTGCAGAGCCCGGAGTGCCGGCCGCGCTGCGACGCCGAGCCGAATGGATGCATCCCGGGCGGCGGCCCGCGAAGGACGGACTGCGTCGCCGAGATGCTCGTCCGCGCCCCGCTCGTCGTGAAACGCGGCGTTCCGAAGCCCCTCGTGCGGTGCAAGGACGGGAACCGGAGCTGCGACTTCGACAACGTCCCCGGCCGGTGCACCTTCCGGGTGGCGTGGTGCCTCAACGAGACGGACAGCCGGTTCTCGTGCCGTGCGTCCGGCGTCGCGCGGCTCCGCGGCACCGGGAAGATGGCGGACGCCGCCGTGGCGGCGCTCCTCCAGCTCGTCCCCCAGGGCGCCAGCCAGGCGGGGCGGAGCATCACGTTCTCGCCGGCGTTCACGACCCCGAACGCCTGTACGCGCATCACGCCGGTCACGGTCGCGCTCAGGAAGCACGGCCGCAGGCCGGGCTCGGTCACGGTGAGGGTGAAGGCGACGGCCGCCGCGCCTCGTCGCGTGGACTCCGACGCGGTGCGCCTCGTCTGCATGCCGTAGCCGATGGCCGTCCACGGCCTCCCCGCCGCGCGCGCACGGTCGTCCGCGATCGTGCTCGTCGCGGCGGGGCTCGTGCCGCTCGTCTTCGGGGCGCTCCTGCCCGCCGGGGCAGGCGTCAACGAGGCGAGCGACTTCCGCGACTTCTACGACCCCGTCGCCCGCAGCGTGCTCGCGGGCCGGGGTCTCTTTCTCGCACCGGGCGCTCCGGCCGTCGCCTATCCGCCCGGCTATCCCCTCGTCCTCGCCGCGGTGCTCCGGCTGGCCCACGTCCTCGGCCTGCCGGAGCACGTCGGCCTCTCCGCGCTCACGGTCGCGAGCACGGTGGCTGCGGCGGGGCTCCTCCACGCGCTCGCCGCCCGCGTGTGGGGCCCCCGCCGCGCGCTCGTCGCCGCGCTCGCCTGGCTCACCTATCCCCTCGTCCTCTGGCTCACGAAGCAACCGAACAGCGAGCTGCCGTTCATGGCCGCGCTCTACGCGGGCGTCGTCCTGTTCTTCGCGGCGCTCGACGCTCCCCGCCTCGCGTGGCTGCGCCTCCTCGGCGCCGGGGCGGTGCTCGGCGTGGCGATGCTGATCCGCTCGATCGCGCTCGGCACGAGCGTGCTCCTCGCGCTCGCCTTCGTCGCGCTCCGCCGCGACGTGCGGCCGGGCCCGCGCCTCGCCGGCGCGGCGTGCATCATCGCGGGGAGCCTCGCCGTGGTCGCGCCCTGGGTCGCCTGGGTGTACGCGGAGACGGGACGGGTCGTCCCGCTCAGCACCGGCGGCGTGCCGAGCATCCGCGACGGGCTCACCTTCGCGTCCGGCGACAAGCCGTACCGCGTCGACGTCGGCGTCGGCGACGACGTCCGCGCCGCGATGGTCCGCCTCGCGGCGCGCCGGCTCGACACGCTCGGCGACGTTGCCGCGGCCGTTCGCGTCGAGGTGCGCCGCGATCCGCGCGCCGCCGCGAAGCTCCTTGCGCTGAAAGCCGCCCGCAGCTGGTACGGCACCGACAGCGGCCGCTGGGAGCGCGCGATCGCGCTGATCCAGGTCTTCTACCTGGGGCTCGGTGCGTGGGCGACGGTGGCCGCCTTCCGCCGCCGGGGCGCGGCGCGCCGGCTCGCGATCGTCGTCTGCGTCCTCGTCGCCTACTTCTGGGGAATGACCGTGATCGTGCTCTCCGTCGTCCGCTACATGGTGCCGGTCGTGGGGCTCGTGCTCGCCCTGCTGCCCGCCGTCCTCCCGCTTCCCGCCCGACGTCCCGCCTGAGCGCCGGCCGCGCCCGCGACCGCGCGCGACGGAGCCCGGCCGGCAGCTCGCCCGGCCGAGGCCTCCTCACTCACCAGATCGTCAGTTGCCGGTGGGCTCGAGGCGCGCCGACACGACCGGCGTACCGAGCCCGTGCCAGTTCGACAGGAAGCCGCCGTTCTCCGGCTGGAGCTTGAACGCCGTGCCGAGCAGGGCCTGCGGCCCGAAGATCCGCAGCGCGCGGCCCCAGGCCCGGAAGAAGCCGCGCGGGTACTCGTAGAAGGCCGACTCGGCGAAGCGGACGGGCAGGGACCGGCCCTTCATGTCGTACGTCGGCAGCTCGCCGACCGCCTCGCACGGGCCGCACAGCTCCGGCGCGCCCAGCCAATCGTACGCGCTCACGACCTTCGCGGTGCTGATCTTGTAGCCCGGCTTCGACAGCTCGACGCGGTAGGCGTTGTCGCGACGCAGGCGGACCGTCGCCGGCGTCGTCGTCGTGTACTGCTTCTGCGGGTCGAGGTAGCCGGGGCCCCGCTCGGAGAGGAGCGGGGACACGGTGACGTTGGCGCCCGGCGGGTCGGACTCGACGCGCACGTCCTCGTACGGCCCGTGGATGAGGGTCGCGCAACCGGTCACGAACGCCAGCAGGGACGCGACGACTACCCGCTCGAGCCTCATGGCACCTCCCGGTGGATGCGCCGCGGGTCGGAGCCCGCGCGCCGTTCGTACGCTATTTCGTCCCGAGGACGCTCTCCTTGAACGTCTTCGCGACCGAGAACCCGACCTTCCTCCGCGCCGGGATCTTGATCGGCTCGCCGGTCTGCGGATTGCGTCCGACCCGCGCCTTCATCTTGCGAAGCCGGAATATGCCGAGACGGGGAATCTTCACCGATTCGCCCTTCTTCACCGTCTTCACGACGGTGTCGACGAGCGAGTCGAGCAGCTGATCGGCTTGCTTGCGGCCGAGCCCGCCCTCCGCCGCGAGCTTCGCCACCAGTTGCGCCTTCGTCATCAGCACCCTCCCTCGCGCGAGCCGCCCCCGGACACGAGCCGGCGCGCAGATACAGCACGATCCTCGGGCTGTCAAGAAAAGCGTCGTGATTTCGGGGCCGCGCGCCGTCCGCGGCTGGCCTCGCGAGCGCGCGGCGTGGCGCGAGCGGGCCTCCCGCGCGCGCACCGTCGCTCGTCCGCACGCCCCCCGTGCACGGGCGCGGCTCGGCGGGCCTCTTCGTGCAGGCGTGCGACGAAGGTCGGACCCCGGGGTTGCATCGCGGGTTGAGTTTCTTGGAGAATCGCGGGGTTCCATGGCACTCGAATTGCAGCCTGCGACGGCGCTTCCCGAGGGGGATCGTGCAAGAGACGACTTCAGATACAGAAGGCGTACGCGACCGCCTGGAGCGCATCATGTCCTCGTACGAAGAGATCGACAGGCGACTGACGGCGGCGGGGGGGCTCGGAAGCCTGCTGAATCTCTACGAGCAGGTGCGCCGTGAGCTCGAGCGGGTCTCCTTCGAGGAGCTCGACCGCATGACGCTCGAGATCAAGGCGGTCATCGAGGCGCTCCTCAAGATGGACTACGAGCTGCGCAAAGTTCACAACTTGAAGCTCGCGTTCGAGGCGCGTCCGACGGTGTCTCGTCCGCCCGGCGGCTGACGCGCGGCGGCCTGCGCAGGCGCTGTGCTGTCGCGAACGTGCGCGATTTGTGCTTGCAAGCTTGCAGCGTCCGCTCCTACAATGACCGCCGCCAGAGCGGCCGACCGCGCGGACGGCGCGGGATGTCGCGTCGGGCAGTGACGAGCGCTTCTCCCCGGACTCTCCCGTCGGCGGGGCGGCGGCGCCGGCGTGCACTGGCCGTCGCGATGCGGCCGAGCGGCGAAGCGAGCGCGATGTCAGCCAGCAAATACCCGGCCGCCGACGAGCGGCACGAGCGGGCCGGGCGCCACGCCTCGTCCCCACCGCTCCGTGCGGAGTCGGGCTCGGTCGTCCTCGTCCAGGAGAAGGTGCTCGCCGAGATCTCGCACGAGCTCGGGAACTTCTTCCACAAGCTCTACTAC
>DASRHG010000130.1:0-14586 GCA_035650655.1 Binatia bacterium
CCATCCGCCCGTGTTCGACGTGCCGCCGACGCCCGCGAACAACTCGACGGTTCACGACGTGAACGGCACCTTCACCTTCGCCGTCCGGGCCTCGGACGCCGACGCGGGCGACACGGTCACGATCCAGGAGAGCGGACTCCCGGCCGGGGCGACGCTGTCCGAAGCGAGCGGCACGAATCCGGTCTCCCGCGTCTTCAGCTGGACGCCCGGCCCGGACGACGCCGTGAACGCAAACGTCTGCTTCCAGGCGCACGACCAGACGGGCGGGACGTCGGACCTGCTCTGCGTGAACCTGGTCGGCGGCAACCCGTGCGGCGGCGGGAGCCCCGCCGGCCGCCCCTGCGAGGACGGCAATCCGTGCACGTGGAACGACGTCTGCGACGCGAACGGCGGCTGCGCCGGCACGCCGATCACGTGCGCGCCGATCGACGCCTGCCACGGCGCGGGCACGTGCGACCCGGCGACCGGGTGCACGAACCCGCCGGAGCCCGACGGCACGGCGTGCGGGAACGGGAACGTCTGCGACGGCGAGGAGACCTGCCACGCGGGCACCTGCCGCGCGCCGAGCGGCGTCGAGGCGCTCACGTGCCAGGAGGCGGCGCTCGTCGCCTTCGTCACGGAGTTCGACGACGGCGCGATCGCGCCCGTCGAGGCGCCCACCCAGACCGTCGGCGGCGCGATCCCCGTCGGAAGCGGCCCCTGGGGCGTCGCGGTCCACCCGGCGGGCACGGAGGTCTGGGCGACCAACCGCACCGGCAGCTCCGTCGGCGTCATCGACGCCGTCACGCGCAGGGTGACGGCGACGGTGACCGTCGGTGACACCCCGCTCGGCGTCGCCGTCCGTCCCGACGGCCAGCGGGCGTACGTTGCGAACTTCGGCGGCGGCACGGTGACCGTGATCGACACCGCGACCCACGCCGCGGTCGGGACGATCCGCGTCGGCGACGGCCCGAGCGGCCTCGCCTTCAACCCGGCCGGGACGCGCCTCTACGTCTCCAACTACCGCTCGGACACGGTGTCCGTCGTCGACACGGCGGCCGGGACGGTCGTCGCGACCGTGCCCGTCGGCGCGCGGCCCCTCGGGCTCGCCGTCGACGCCGTGCGCTCCCGGCTCTACGTCGCGAACTACGGGAGCGACGACGTCTCCGTCGTCGGCACGTTCAGCAACACGGTGCTCACGACCGTCGCCGTGGGCGCGAAGCCGTTCGGGGTCGCGGCGGACGGCGCGCACGGGCGCGTGTACGTGACGAACGCGGCGAGCGACACCGTATCGATCATCGACACGGGCGTGAACGCCGTCGTCGGCACGGTGAGCGTCGGCCGCGCGCCCTTCGGGGTCGACGTCGACCCGACCGGCCAGCGCGTCTGGGTCGCGAACGCGGGCGGCAATACGCTGTCCGTGCTCGACACGGCCGCCCCCGCGGTCGCGGCGACCGTCCCCGTCGGCAGGCTCCCGATCGCGCTCGGCCGCTTCCTCGCCGTCGTCGGCGACTGCCCCGCCGCGAGCCTCGGCGGCTGCGACGACGCCGACCCCTTCACGATCGACACGTGCGTCCCGCAGTCCGGGTGCGAGCACGCCACGCACGGCGCGGGGGACGGGCTCTTCGCGGGACTCGGCGCCCTCGCGGACGCCCTCGACGCCTCGATCGAGCCCGACCTCGGCGGGTCGAAGGCGGCGAACCTCCTGAAGCAGCTGATCGACCAGGCGCGCGGCTTCCTCGGCACGCCGCTCGCGCGTGCGGCGGACGTGCTCACGCCGCTCGACCACCCGGGCGTGAAGACGAGCCGCGCGACGCGCAAGCGGCTGCGGCGCGTCGACCGGGCCCTCGAGCGCTTCATCCGGCTGGTGGCGAAGGGGCTCCGCAGGAACACGCTCCAGCGCGACGTGGGCTGGCGCCTCCTCGACCTCGCGCGCGCGGCCGATCAGTCGGTGCACGCGGCGCTCGGCCGGAAGACGCCCGTTCCGAGCGCGCGCCGGGCCGGCTCGCCGGTCCCGCACCCGAACGCCGTCGCGCCGACGCGCCTCCCGCCGCCCTTCGGCCGGACCCCGAGCGGCGACCTCGCGCTCTAGCGAGGACGCCCGCTCCGTCAGCCTTCGCGGCGCGCGCCGCGCGCGGGGAAGACGTGGCACGCAACCGCGTGCTCCGCGTCGCCCTCGAGCGGAGGGATCGTCGCGCGGCAGACGTCCTCCGCGCTCGCGCAGCGCGGATGGAACGCGCAGCCCGACGGCGGGGCGACCGGGCTCGGCACCTCGCCCGGGAGCGGCGTGCGCCCGTCGCGCCGATGCGGATCGGGCACCGGCACCGCCGCGAGGAGTGCCCGCGTGTAGGGATGCCGCGGGTTCCCGAAGATCTCGTCCCGCGTGCCGAGCTCCACGATGCGTCCGAGGTACATGATCGCGACCCGGTCGCTCAGGTGCTCGACGACCCGGAGGTCGTGCGCGATGAAGAGCATCGTCAAGCCGAGCTGGCGGCGCAGGTCCTGGAGCAGGTTGATGATCTGCGCCTGGATCGAGACGTCGAGCGCGGAGACGGCCTCGTCGGCGACGATGAACCGCGGGTTCGTCGCGAGCGCCCGCGCGATGCCGATGCGCTGGCGCTGCCCGCCGCTGAACTCGTGGGGGTAGCGGCGCGCCGCGTCCGGCGGGAGCCCGACCATGTCGAGCAGCTCCCGGACGCGCCGCCGGCGGTCCGCGCGCGAGCCGAGCCGGTGGATCGCGAGCCCCTCGCCGACGATCGACCCCACCCGCATGCGGGGGTTCAGCGAGCCGTACGGATCCTGGAAGACGATCTGCATGCGGCGCCGCACGGCGCGCAGCTCGCGTGGGGGCAGGCCGAGGAGCGAGCGGCCCTCGAACTGCACGTCGCCCGCGGTCGGCTCCAGGAGCCGCAGGAGGAGCCGCCCGAGCGTCGATTTCCCGCAGCCCGACTCGCCGACGAGCCCGAGCGTCTCGCCGGGCCGGATCGCGAGCGACACGCCGTCGACGGCGCGCACCCAGGCGCGCGCGCGCCGCAGGAGGCCCCCGCGGAGGGGGTAGTACTTGCGGAGGTCGCGGGCTTCGACGAGCGGTGCCGTCATACGCGGATGCACGCGGCGCGGTGCGCCGGCGTCTTCTCGTCGAGCGGCGGGACGACCTCGGCGCACTCCCGGATCGCGCGCGGGCAGCGGTCGCGGAACGCGCAGCCGCTCGGCAGCGCCGCCAGGTCCGGCACCTGACCCGGGATCGCCTCGAGCCGCTCGTGCCGCCCCCCGACGCCCGGCATGGCGCGGAAGAGCGCCTGCGTGTACGGGTGCAGCGGCCGGTCGAAGATCTCGAGGACAGGCGCCCGCTCGACGATGCGTCCGGCGTACATGATCGCCACCTCGTCGGCCTGCTGCGCGACCACGCCGAGATCGTGCGTGATCAGGAGGAGCGCCATCCCGCGGCGCTCGCGCAGCGTGCGGAGGAGATCGAGGATCTCGGCCTGAATCGTGACGTCGAGCGCGGTCGTCGGCTCGTCCGCGATGAGGACCTTCGGCGCGCACGAGACGGCGATCGCGATCATCACCCGCTGCCGCATGCCGCCCGACAGCTCGTGCGGATAGTCGCGCGCGCGCCGCTCGGGGGCCGGGATGCCGACCTCGCCGAGCAGCTCGACGGCGCGCGCCCACGCCGCGGCGCGGCCGAGGTCGGTGTGGAGCCGCACGGCCTCGGCGATCTGGCTCCCGACGGTGAAGACGGGGTTGAGCGACGTCATGGGCTCCTGGAACACCATGCCGAGGCCCGCTCCGCGGACCCGGCGCATCGCGCGCTCGGGAAGTGCCAGGAGGTTCTGCCCCTCGAACCGCACCTCGCCGCCCGTGATCCGCGCGGCCGGCGGCACGAGCCGCATGAGCGAGAGCGCGGTCATGCTCTTCCCGCAGCCCGACTCCCCGACGAGCCCGAGCACGCGGCCGGCGTCCAGCCGAAACGACACGTGGTCGACGGCACGCGCCGTTCGGCCGTCGCGCGCGATGACCGTCTCCAGGTCGCGGACCTCGAGCAGCGCCATCAGCCCGGCGGCGGCCCGGCGGCCTCGAGCGGCAGCACGCGCTTCGCCGGCGGCGGTGCGAACAGCGTGTCGGCGAGGTCGACGTTCGGCTCGACGGCGTCGTAGACGAGGTGCGCGCCCGCGGCCGTTCCCGGAACGGAGAGGTCGATGGTGCGCGGGAAGCCGTCGCGGTAGTCCGCGAACGCGATGCGCATCGGCGGTCCGCCGGAGCGCGTCTCCTCGGCGCGCAGGAGGACGAGCGTGTCGCCGGCGAACCAGAGCGTCTGCTCGCCGCCCGCGAGCGGAAGCCGGAGCTGGTACTCTCCGGCGCGCGTCGTGTGGAGATCGGGCGGCCCGACCGGCTCGCGCGCCGGCGGCAGGCCGAGGAGCACGTCGACGACGTCGCCGACGGCGACCGGCGCGCCGAAGAAGCGGATGAGGTTCTCGGGCGTCGCCTCCCCCTCGAAGCGGATTCCCTCGCTCGGCCGATACGCCCAGAGGAGCCGGTCGCGCACGCCGAGCGCGAGTGCCACGCCGAACGGCGCGAGCACGTCGACGCGGGCCGACGCCGGGCGCTCGACGAGGAGCGCCTCGCGCACCCAGAGCCCGCTCACGCCGGACTTGAGGTGCGCGCGCGCCCGCAGGGATGCGATGGCGTTGCGACGCGCCGCGAGGACGTCGAGCAGCGCGCTCGCGGTCGTCGGCTGGAGCGGCCGCGGTGCGCGCAGCGCGCAGCCGGCGAGCAGCACGGCAGCCACGGCCCAGACGGCGGCGAGGGGCCGGCGCACCGCGCAGGTCCTAGAGCCCCGCCCCCTCGGCGCGGGCGCGATCCTGGAGGAGCTGGATCTTGCCCTTCAGCCGATCGATCTGCGCGCTCTCCTTCGCCCGCCCGAGCGCGTCCTGGTACACGCGGAGCGCGTCCCTTGCGCGGCCGGCGCGGTGATACGCGTCGCCCAAATGCTCCGTCACGGTCGGGTCGTCGCCGGCGAGCTCGACGGCGCGCTCGAGCTGCTCGACGGCGCGCGGCACGTCGCCCCGCTGGTAGTACACCCAGCCGAGGCTGTCCACGTAGAAGCCGTCCTCCGGCTCGATCGCGAGGGCGCGCCGGATGAGGCTCTCCGCCTCGTCCAGCTTCACGCCCATCTCGGCGTACGTGTAGCCGAGGTAGTTGAGCGCGCCCGCGTTCTTCGGGTTCAGCTCGATCGCCCGCTGCATCTGCTCGATCGTCCGGTCCTTCTCGTTCGCCTCGTCGTACGCGGCGCCGAGGGTGAAGCGATAGCGATCGTTCTCGGGATAGCGCGCGACCATCTGCTCGAGGATCGCGATCGCCTTCTTGTAGTCCTTCTGCTCGCGGTAGAGCGCGGCGAGGTACGACATCAGGTCCGGGTTCTCGGGCTTCGTCTCGAGCGCGTGCTGCACCTCGCGGATGGCCGCGGCGCCGTCGCCGTCCTTCTGCATCAGGTACGCGCGCTGGAGGCGCGCGTCGACGTAGTAGTCCGACGCGGGCGGGACCTTCTCGAACTCGTCGAGCGCGTGCTTCGTCTCGTGCCGTTCCGCGTAGACGGAGCCCAGGTAGTAGCGGACGCGCCAGTTGTCCGGCTCCGCTGCGAGCACGAGGTTGAACTCGGTCTCGGCGCGCTCGGTCTCGCCCTTCTCGAGGTAGATGAGACCCATCTTCGTCCGCGCCTCGCGCGGGTCGGTGTCGACGCGCTCGAGCTCGCGGAACTGCGAGAGCGCCTCGTCGAGCTTCTTCTGCCCGACGTAGATGCCGCCGAGCCGCTTGCGGACGACGACGCTCTGCGGGTTCAGCACGAGGATCCGCTGATAGAGCTCGATCGCCTTGTCGGTCCGGCCTTGGAGCTCGTAGTCGAGCGCGAGGTCGATCAGGATCAGCTCGGACTGCGGGTTGAGCTTCAGGGCCTCGAGGTAGTAGCGCTCGGCCTTGTCGAGCTGGTTCGACGCGGCGTGGACGCGGCCGAGGTAGTAGTAGCCGAGGATCGAGCCCGGGTTCTTCGCGACGAGCTGCTTCAGGATCGCGACCGCCTTCTCGATCTCCCCGCGCTTGCTGTAGAGCGCTCCGAGGTACAGGTACGCGTCCTGACCCTCCGGGTCGAGCCGAAGGAGCCGCTCGTACGTGGCGACGGCCTCCTCGTCGCGTCCGAGCGAGGAGAGGACGCCGCCGTAGAGGCCGAGCAGCTCGGGATCGTCGGGCTGGGCCGCGAGCGCCGCGTTGCACTGATCGAGCGCCTTCTCGAGCTGCCCGGCGCGCACGTAGAGGCTCGCGAGCCGCGCGCGGAGCATCGGCGCCGACGGGTCGGCGGCGACCGCGCGCTCGAATTCGGCGAGCGCGGTGTCCGGGTCGTTCCGGGTGATCGCGACCTCGCCGCGGAAGAAGTGCCCGAGCGCCGCGGCGTCGTCCGGCAGCGGCGTCCGCTCGACCGTCTCCGTGGTCGAGAGGGCGCCGCGCCGGAGCCCCGTGCAGCCCGTCGCCGCGACGAGGGCGAGCACCACCAGAGCGGCGCGGGGGCAACGCATCGGAGCTTCGCCTAGCATGGCGAAGGAACGTCGGCAATTCAAACCTGCCGCGGAAAGCTCATCCCATGGTCGCGGTGCCGCCCCGGACGACGAGCAGCGACGCGGGGCACTGCGCGACGAGCCGCTCCGACCCGAGCCCGAAGGCGTGCGGCTCGAGCGCCCGGTCCTCGCCGGCGCCGAGAACGACGAGGCCGTGTCCGGCGGCCTCCGCCAGCACGGCGTCGATCGGCGACGCCGACTCGACGACGCGCGCGCCCGCTCCGCGACCAGACGGGCTCGTGCCAGCCCATGACGACGAGTGCGGGGCCCTTCGCGCGTGCGACGCCGCGGATCTCCTCGGCTCGGGCTCATGAGGACGGGCATCGCGAAGAGCGCCGGGGAGACGACGCCGAGGTCGTAGCCGGCGTTCAGGATGACGACCTCCACGAGGCCGCGCGCGTTCATGAGGACGCCGATCGCCGACGCATCCCGCCAGCCGACCCCGGTCGCGCGCGCGGCGAGCGCCGAGCCGGCGAACTTCCCGAGCGTCGCGACGGCGAGGACGACCGCGCACTCGACCCAGAGCGCCGGCGTGCCGACGAGCCCGACGACGGTCCGGAGGCCGGTGTACGCGAAGTAGACGGGCAGGAGGAAGACGACCGCGACGAGATTCTGCGAGAGCCGGCCGGTGCGGTCGACGAGCGCCGCGAGCCGCGCGAGCACCGGCCCCACGAGGACCACCATCGCGACGACGTACGCGGCGGCGAGGACGAGCGGGCGCGCGGCGCCCACGAAGCTCCCCGCGCTCGCGACGGCGACGACGAACGCGAAAAGCTCTCAGGCCGCGACGTCGTCGAACGCGGCGCGGACGATCGCGAGCGCGCTGACGCGCGTCCGCAGCAGGTCGCGCTCGGCGGCCATGAAGAGCGCGAAGGACTCCACGCGCACGCCGGCGGGCGCGTGCTCCGCATGGAACCACCGGGCGAGGGCGACGCCGCCGAGCATCGGCGCGACGAGCGTGACGACCGCGGCGAGCGCGTCCGCGGACATGCGACCTCAGCGGGCGCGACGCGTGCGTGCGGCCCGACGCGTGCGGCGCGTACGCTCGCGAGGCGCGGGCGGACCGCCCTGCTGCGGTCCGATCCACACCTGACCGCCGCGGAAGTGCTCGCGCTTCCAGATCGGCACGATCTCCTTCAGTCGGTCGATGAGCCAGCGGCAGGCGGCGAACGCCTCCGCGCGATGGCCGGACGACACGGCGATCGCGACGCTCGCCTCGCCGACGGGCACGCGGCCGATCCGATGTGCCATCGCGACGCGCCGGAGCGACCACCGCCGCTTCGCCTCCTCGGCGAGGCGGCGCATCTCGGCCTCCGCCATACCGGCGTAGGCCTCGTACTCGAGCCGGAAGACGCGCCGGCCGACGTTCTCGTTCCGCGTCGTCCCGAGGAAGGTGACGATCGCGCCGGCCCGCGGGTCGCCGACGGCACGGACGAGCGCGTCGACGCGGAGGCGCGCGCGCGTGATGCGGAACGCGGGCGTCATCGGCCGCCGCTCACCGGGGGGAAGACCGCCACCTCGTCGCCGTCGGCGAGGCGATGCCCCGGCTCGACGTACGTCTGGTTGACGGCGAAGCGCACCTTGACGGCACCGAGCGCGGGCCGCTCCGCGACGAGCTCGCGCCAGAGCGCGCCGACGGTGGTACCGGCGGGCACCGTTCGCTCGGCGCGCGCGCCCGCCTGCTCGCGGAGGACCGCGAAGAACCGGAGATGGACGCGCACGCTCAGCCCCGAACGAGGGCCACCATGTGCCCGAGCTGCGGCAGCACGAGGCGCGTCATGGCGAGCTCGACCGCCGCCGTCGACCCGGGCAGCAGCACGAGCACCTTCCCGTGCGCCACGCCCGCCGCCGCGCGCGAGAGCATCGCGGCGGCCCCGATGTCCTGGAAGGAGAGCATCCGGAAGAGCTCCCCGAAGCCGTCGATCCGTTTCTCGAAGAGCGACGTGAGCGCCTCGTACGTCGTGTCGCGGGGGGCGAGACCCGTCCCGCCGGTCGTGATGATCGCGTCCGTCCCGGGGTCGCTGAGGTGCTCCTTCACGCGGGCCCGGATGCGCGCGGGCTCGTCCGGGACGATGCCGGTCGCGACGACGGCGTGCCCCGCTTCCTCGAGGAGCGCGCGGAGGCGCGCCCCGCTCGTGTCGGTGTCGGCGGTGCGCGTGTCGCTCACCGTGATCGCGACGCA
This sequence comes from Binatia bacterium, assembly GCA_035650655.1. Lineage (GTDB taxonomy): Bacteria > Desulfobacterota > Binatia > DP-6 > DP-6 > DASRHG01. The sequence continues at coordinate 8,767 of DASRHG010000130.1, forward strand.
CCGGACGCGCTGCGCGTCCTTGCAGTGGTGCGGAGCGTGCGCCATCAGCCGAGCCTCGAGGCGTGAGGCTCCATCTTCGCCCCGCAGGGCGTGCCGCACTGCTGGCAGACGTACTCGTGCTTCTCGCCGTCGAGGAGGACGAGGAGGAGGCGCTTGCGGACGGGCATCGCCTGCCGGCAGCGCGGGCAGTGGAGCAGACTCGCTTCGAGGGACTCGTACGACGCCTGCTCGCCCGCACCTCGCGTCGGTCCGCCGTACATGCTCCATGGGGTAGCTCGTCCGCCGCGACCGCGCAACGCCCGCGGCGTCGGTTGCCTCGCCCCGGCCGGCGCCGCTATGACTCGACGCCGTGCCCCGCGTCTACGTCGAGACCTACGGCTGCCAGATGAACGTGGCCGACACCGAGCTGATCCTCGGCCACCTCCGCGCGCACGGCTGGGAGCGAACCGCGGCGCCCGAGGCGGCCGACGCGATCCTCGTGAACACGTGCGCGATCCGCGAGCACGCCGAGGCGCGCGTCCTCGGCCGGCTCGGCGAGCTCGCGCGGCACAAGCGCGCCCGCCCCGGCGTCCGCCTCGGCGTGACGGGCTGCATGGCGCAGCACCTCCGCGCGAAGGTCGCCGAGCGCGCGCCCGACGTCGACCTCCTGGTCGGCCCCGACGGCTACCGGAGCCTCCCGGCGCTCCTCGCCGCGGACGCGCCCGACGCCGGCGACCCGCACCTGGCGCTCCGCCTCGACCCGGACGAGACGTACGCCGACCTCCCCGTGCTGCGCGACGGCGGCGTACGGGCGTGGATCACCGCGATGCGCGGCTGCGACCGCTTCTGCACGTTCTGCATCGTGCCGTACGTCCGCGGCCGGGAGCGGAGCCTGCCGGGGCCCGCGCTCGTCGCGGAGGCGCGCGCGGCCGTCGCGCGTGGCGCGCGCGAGGTCGTCTACCTCGGGCAGACCGTGAACGCGTACCACGACGGCGCGTGGGACTTCGCGGAGCTCCTCCGGCGGACGGCGGAGATTCCCGGCCTCCGCCGCATCCGCTTCACGTCGCCGCACCCTTCCGACATGACCGACCGGCTCGTCGACGCGATGGCCGAGTGCGGGGCGGTGGCGCCGCAGCTCCACCTCCCCGTGCAGTCCGGTTCGGACCGCGTGCTCGCGCGGATGGCGCGCGGATACACGATCGCCGAGTACGAGGCGCTGGTCGCGCGCCTTCGCGCCCGCGTCCCCGGCCTCGCGCTCTCGACCGACGTGATCGTCGGCTTCCCCGGGGAGTCGGCGGAGGACTTCGCGGCCACCGAAGCGCTCCTCGAGCGCGTGCGGTACGACGGCGCCTTCCTCTTCAAGTACTCCGCGCGCGAGGGCACGCGCGCCTTCCGGTGGGCGGACTCCGTGCCCGAGGAGGAGAAGGGCCGCCGCCTCGCGCGGCTCGTCGCCCTCCAGGAGCGCATCTCGGCGGAGATCAACCGCACGCTCGTGGGGCGCGACGTCGAGGTGCTGGTCGAAGGCGCCGCGCGCCGTCCCGAGGGTTGGATGAGCGGCAAGTCGCCGCAGATGAAGACGGCCGTCTTCCCGGGCCCCGCCGCCCCCGGGGACCTCGTCACGGTACGCGTCGAGACGGCGACGTCGCACACGCTCGTCGGCCGCCTCGCCTGACGGCACCCCGAGCGGGACGGCGCGGGGGCAAGGGCCGGTCAGCGCGCGGCGCGCGCCGTCCGCATCTCGCGCTCGAGGCGCGCGAAGACGTCGGGCCCCTCGGCGACGAGCGCCGACCGGATCTGCACCGCCCGCGCGCCCTTCGCGAGCGCGCGGCGCACGTCGTAGCCCGACTGCACGCCGTCGGCGGCGACGGCCTCGAGCGCCGCGTGCGTCTCGAGGAGGAACTTCTCGAGGCCCGAGAACTCGTTCTTCACGACGACGGCGCGCACGCCGGCCGCCGCCAGCGTCTCGGCGATCCGCGGGTACGAGAGCCCCGGATGCTGGGGCAGCTTCACGACCACCGGGACGCCGGTCGCGGCGACGAGCCGGCGCGCGACGTCCCGGAGCGCGGCGGCGTCCTCGAACGGCGCGAGCGTGGCCGCGACCCAGGGGTCCGCGAAGTCCGCCTCGACGAGCGCCGCGCCGGCGTCGGTGAAGGCCCGCGCGAGCGTCGCGTACTCGTCGGCCGTCGCGCCGGCGATGCTCGCGACGACGGGCCGTCCGGCTGCGGCCGCGAGCTCCCGGACGAGCGGCACGAGCTTGTCGAAGCCCGGGTTGTGGAGCGAGCGATACTGCGGATGCACGAACGGATGCACGGTCGCCGTCCGGAGCACGAGGCCGCCGCTCCGCGAGCGCGCGAGCTGGCGCAGCTCGCCGGCCGTCGACGCCCAGGCGCCGGCCGCGTTCATCACCGCGAACGGGAAGCGGACGCCGGCGACCGACGTGCCGAGGTCGCGGGGCGCCGCCGCCGTCACACGACCTCGATCGGGATCTCGACGAAGTCGCGCGCGCCGTCGTCCCAGCGGAACGCGCGCGCCTCGCCGGGCGTCCGGCTGTCCGAGACGACGACGTACGTGACGTCGGGATACGCCGGCTCGTCGCCGAACATCGCGCGCGCGCGGTCCTCCCCGGAGAAGTAGGCGCCCACGCGCGTGTGGGAGTGGTAGAAGGCCTTGAGCGCGGCGCCGGGCGCCTCACCGTCGCGCAGCGCCGCCCAGAGCTCCGTCGGCTCCGGCGTGTACGCGGTCTCGGCGCCGCGCGGGTACTGCGCCGGGTCCTCGGCGTGGAGGCGGCTCTGGACGTTCGTGAGCCGGCGCACGACGTCGCGGCCGGCCTGCGCGAGGACCGCGCCGCAGCACTCCTCCGGATGGGTCGCGCGCGCATGGGCGAGCATCTCGTCGAGCGCGGCCCGCTCGAGCCTCAACGGCTGCATGCGGCCTCGGTTCGCGCGCGTACGATGCGCGTGAGCAGCGCGTTCGCCGGCGTCGGCACGCCGAGCGCCTCGCCGCGCGCCGCGACCCAGCCGTTGATCGCGTCGATCTCGGTCCGGCGGCCGCGACGCAGGTCCTGGAGCATCGACGACCGGTGGCCGGCGGTCGACGGCACGAGCCGACCGTAGAACTCCTCGCGGTACGCGGCGGCGGTCGCCCAGGGCAGCGTGACGCCAGCCGCGCGCGCGACGGCGAAAGCCTCCTCGATGATCGCGTCCATGACGGCCCGCGTGTCGGCGTTCGCCGCGAGCGCCCCGTACGTCGTGTCGAGCAGGGCGCCCAGGGGATTGAGCGCCGCGTTGTAGAGGACCTTCGTCCAGAGCGCGGTCGCGATGTCGCCCGTCGCCCGCGCCGGCACGCCAGCCGCGTCGAGCATCGTGGCGAGCTCGCGAGCGAGGGCGACGCGGCGCGCGTCGCCGGGGTCGGGGCTCCCCACGAGCACCGGGTCGGCCATCACCGTGACGCGCGTATGCCCGGGCGCGAGGATCTCGGCGCCGAAGATGACCCGCGCGGCGAGGAGCCGGGACGCGCCGACCGCCGCGGACGCCGCCTCGACGTTCCCGAGGCCGTTCTGCATCGAGACGAGCACGCCGTCGTCCGCGAGCCGGTCCGCCACCGCGGCCGCCATCGGCGCCGTGTCGTACGCCTTCACGGTGAGGAGGATCGCGTCGAAGCGGCCCCGCAGCTCGCGCACGTCCGTCGCGCACGCGATGCCGGCGATCCGCCGCGTACCGAAGAGGCCGTCGACGAGGAGCCCGTCGCACCGAACCGCGTCCAGGTGCGCGCGGCGCCCGAGCAGCGTGACGGCGCGGCCCGCCGCGAACAGAAGCCCGCCCACGACCGAGCCGAGCGCACCCGCGCCGGCGACGAGGATGCGAGGTTCCCGGATCATCGCGGGCGTACGATACGTGCCCGCACGGCGAGCGACAAGCCTGCGGTGCGACGTTGCCCTCGCCCGCCGTTCGACCTAAGCTTCGGCCTCCGTGATCCAGGCCGAACGGTTGAAGTCGCTGCTCCTCGAGCTCGTGCAGATCGACAGCCTCTCGCGCCGCGAGGGCCGGATCGCGGCCCGCCTCGCCGACGAGCTCCGCGCGCTCGGCGCGAGCGTCGAGGTGGACGACGCGGGCGCGGCCGTCGGCGGCGAGACGGGCAACGTGATCGCCCACGTCCCGGGCACGGCGGCCGGCGAGCCGCTCCTTCTCTGCGCGCACATGGATACCGTCGAGCCCGGCACGGGCGTCAGGCCGGTCGTCGAGGGCGACGTGATCCGCACCGACGGGACGACGGTCCTCGGCGGGGACGACAAGTCCGGGGTCGCGATCGTCTGCGAGTGCGTGCGCGTCTGCCGCGAGCGCGGCATCCCGCACCCGCCGCTCGAGGTCGTGTTCACGATCTGCGAGGAGGTCGGCCTCCTCGGCGCGAAGCACCTGGACGTCGACCGCGTTCGGGCCCGGCGCGGCCTCGTCTTCGACAGCGACGCCGTGGGCTTCGTCTTCACGCGGGCCCCGGGCTCCAACGGCCTCGACGTCGTGGTCCGCGGGCGCGCCGCGCACGCGGGGATGGCGCCCGAGCGCGGCGTGAGCGCGATCCAGGTCGCCGCCGAGGCGATCGCCGGCATGCGCCTCGGGCGCCTCGACGAGGAGACCACGGCGAACCTCGGCGTCATCCGCGGCGGCCGGGCGACGAACATCGTCCCCGACGAGGTGCACGTGCGCGGCGAGGCCCGCAGCCACGATCTCGCGAAGCTCGAGGCGCAGACCGCGCACATGCGCGCGCGCTTCGAGGAGGCCGCCGCCCGGCATCCGGGCGCGAGCGTGACGGTCACCGTCGAGCGCCAGTACGATCCCATGGACGTGGCCGACGACAGCGGCGTGATGCGGCTCCTCCACGCCGCCGCGGCGAAGGCGGGACGGAAGGTCGAGTCCGCCGGCATGGGCGGCGGCTGCGACGCGAACGTGCTCAACCGCCGCGGTTTCGAGGTCGTGAACCTCGGCACCGGCATGCGCGAGATCCACACCACGAACGAGTGGCTCAAGGTGAGCGACATGGTCGCCGCCGCCGAAGTGACCCTGGCCGCGATCGAGCTGGCGGCGCGCTAGCAGACGCGGCCCGCGCCGCGGCGCCCTACGCCGCCGCGTCGTCGGCGCGCACCGGCGCCTTCACGCGAAGCCGCGGCAGGGCGCTGCCCGACGCGAGCAGCAGCATCCCGCCGACGAGTCCCGCGAGCACGGTCTCCGCGAACCAGAGGAGCCCCATGCTGACGGCGATCGAGTCGTCGAAGTTCATCCGCGTGAGGAAGTAGAGGTAGCCGCCCTCGCGCACGCCGAAGCCCGCGATGCTCACGGGGAGCGCCGTCATCACGCTGATGACGGGGTGGAGGATGAGGCAGTACGAGAAGGGGACGACGACGCCGAGGGCGCGCGCGAGCACGTACTGGACGGCGACCTGCGTCAGGTGGAACACGACCGACACGGCCGAGGCGGCGACGAGCATCCTCGAGTCACGCCAAAACGGGCCGAGGTCGTGCTCCACCTGCCGGCGGATACGGTTCTTCTCGGGGAGGAGACGCACGATCCGCGGACACGTCCACCACCCGAGGACGAGCGCCACGCCGCCCGCGACGAGGGACGCGGTGAGCGGCCAGGGGAAGCCGTAGTCCGGGAAGAGGAGGAGCGCGGCCGCACCGAGGGCCATGAGCCAGGCGAGACCGCTCGCGCGGTCGAAGAGGACCGAATTGAGCGCGAGCCCCGGCCGTCGCCCGTCGCCCAGGTAGAGCCCGCGGACGACGTCGCCGCCGAGCGTGCTCGGGCCGAAGAGGTTGAAGAACATGCCGATGAAGTAGAAGCGCGTGTAGTC